>NZ_QYUP01000100.1 GCF_003590855.1 Massilia cavernae | reverse complement strand
CAGCTGGCCCACCGCGCTGCCTACCGCGCCGCTGGCAGCCGTGACCAGCACCGTTTCGCCGGCCTTGGGCGCGATGATCTGGTTCAGGCCGTACCAAGCCGTAATGCCCGGCATCCCGACCACGCCCAGGTAAGCCGACAACGGGATGTGCGTGGTATCGACCTTGCGCATGTTGCGGCCGTCGTCCACGCCCATCTCTGCCCAGCCCATCATGCCGACCACCTTGTCGCCCGGTGCGAATTTCGGGTTCTTCGATGCCACCACTTCGCCGGCGGTGCCGCCAATCATGGTTTCGTCGAGCGGCTGCGGGGCGGCGTAGCTTTTCGCTTCGCTCATGCGGCCGCGCATGTACGGATCGAGCGACAGGTAGTGGTTGCGCACTAGTACCTCGCCCTCCTTCAGTTCGGGCGCTTCGGCCGTCTCGAGGCGGAAGTTCTCGGGTTGAACATTGCCGCGCGGGCGCGACGCCAAAACAATACGTTGGAATTGAGTAGTCATCAGAATTGCTCCGAGAAACCCTGTCCTTCAGGGCAGGGAGTGAAATGAGCCGGGCGCGTAGCGCCCGCAGCCGTCCAAGTGAAAAAATGTTTTGAACTTTGTTGTTGGGACATGGTCAAACTCCATAAGTGCTTCAGTATGCGATTACGCGCTGGGGCATGAGTCACCTGTAACGTTTTTTCCGATCCGCAGTCGCCTTAGGCGAGGTCGAGAGATATCCTGCGGATTGAATAAGAAGCTGGGCTACTTTCAGTCCGGCTTCCGTCTGGGACATCAGACGCCAGCAGTGGGAATCCCCTTCCGTTTACGAAGGGGAGGATGTCAAGATTTATACCGCTGATACACCGCCATCGACCGCGAGGGTCTGGCCGGTGATGTGTTTGCCTGCGTCCGATGCGAACAGCACCGTCGCCCCTTTGAGATCTTCGCCGTCGCCGATGCGGCCGAGCGGCGCGCCCTCGGCCAGTTTGTCGGCGCCGATGGTGTCGAGCACGCCCCTGGTCATCTTCGATGGGAAGAAACCAGGCGCGATGGAATTGACCGTGATGCCGTAGCGGCCCCATTCGCCCGCGAGTGTGCGGGTGAAGTTGATGACCGCGGCCTTCGAGGTATTGTAGGCCACGGTCTGGATGGTGCCGGCGGGGTTGCCCGCCAGTCCCGCGATGGATGAAATATTGATGATGCGTCCGTATTTCCGCGGAATCATCGACAGCTTGCCTACCGCCTGGGTGACCAGGAAGATGCTGCGGACGTTGAGGTTCATGACCTTGTCCCAGGCTTCGACCGGGTAATCCTCGGCCGGGGCGCCCCAGCTGGCGCCGGCGTTGTTGACCAGGATGTCGATGTGGCCGAGGCGCTTGATGGCTTCGGCGACCAGCGGCTGGACGTGGGATTCCTCGGACAAGTCGGCGGCGATGGCGGAGGCGTCGATGCCCATTCCTTTGAGGTGGGCGACGGCTTCGTCGAGCTCGGCCTGCTTGCGTGCGCTGATCACGACCCTGGCGCCTTGTTCGCCAAGGGCTTCCGCCATTTGCAGGCCAAGGCCACGCGAGCCGCCGGTGACCAGGGCGGTTTTGCCGTTGAGGTTGAAGAGTTGTTGGGGTGTGCGCATGGTGTCGCTCACTCTTTAGACCTCGTAGTCCATGCACTGCCGCTCCGCCCTCACGGCCCCGATGAACGGTTTGACCGCCACATGCTCCGGATGATCCGCATATGCGTCGAGCGACTGCTTGCTGTCGAATTCCGAATACAGCACCACGTCATACGTGGCTTCCAGCCCCGGCTGCGCCAGCGCGACCTCGAACCTGAGCGTGCCCGGCACCAGCTTCGCGCACGCATCCAGCATCTGCTTCATCTTCTGCGCATTGGCCGCCTTGTCCTGGCCCTCGGCGAAGTCCTTCAGTTTCCACATTACGATGTGCTTGATCATATTTTTCCTTTTAAAACCACGCATCCTGCATGTCCAGCGCGGTGGTGTCGATGCTTGCCAGCAGGTCGAGCTGCGGCCCGACCTTCGGCAATTCCCAGTTGAAGAAGTAGCGGCATGCCTGAAGCTTGCCATGATAAAAATTCTTGTCGTCTTCGCTGGCCTGCGGCAGGCGTTGCGCCGCTACCAGCGCCTGTTCCAGCCACATCCACGCGATGACCGCGTGGCCCACAGCGTCGAGATACAGGCTTGCGTTGGCCAGCGTCTTGTTCAGGTCGCCCACCGCATACAGGGCGCGTGTAACGGCGCCGATGCGGTGCCATACCTGTTCGAGCGCCTCCGCGTTGGCCTGGAGTTCATGCGGCGCCTCGTGCGATTTCGCGTTGGCGATGGTGGATCCGATCTCGCCGCCGATCGCCTTGAACAGCGCTCCGTCCTGCATCGATACCTTGCGCCCGAGCAGGTCGAGGCCGTGGATGCCGTGGGTGCCTTCATGGATCGAATTGGGCCGGTTGTCGCGGTAGAACTGCTCGACCTTGTATTCGCGCGTGTAACCATAGCCGCCATGGACCTGGATGGCAAGGCTGTTCGCCTCCACGCACCACTGCGACGGCCATGACTTGGCGATCGGCGTCAGGAAATCGAGCAGCTGCCCTGCACGCTCGCGCTGTTCGGGCGCTTCCGCCGTGCGCTGCTCGTCGACCAGCTTCGAGCAGTACAGTACGAGCGCCATCGCGCCTTCGGCATAGGCCTTCTGCGCCAGCAGCATGCGCCGAACGTCGGTGTGCTCGATGATCGGCAGCTGCGGCTTGGCGGGGTCCTTCTCGGCCGGATGCCTTCCCTGCGGGCGGTTGCGCGCGTAGTCGAGCGCGTGCAGGTAACCGGTCATGCCCAGCACCGAGGCGCCCAGGCCGACGCCGATGCGCGCTTCGTTCATCATGTGGAACATGTTGGCCAGGCCCTTGTGCGGCTCGCCCACCAGGTAGCCGATGGCACCCGCCTTTCCGCCGGGGCGGTGCTTGCCCTCGCCGAAATTGAGCAGGCAGTTGGTCGTGCCGCGGTTGCCCATCTTGTGGTTCAGGCCCGCCAGCGCGATGTCGTTCCGTTCGCCCAGCGTGCCGTCGGCGTTGACCAGGAACTTTGGAACGATGAACAGCGAAATGCCCTTGACGCCGGGGATCAAACGCCCGTCCGCGCCGGGGATCTTGGCCAGCACGAGGTGGACGATGTTCCAGGCCATCTCGTGCTCGCCGGCCGAAATCCACATCTTGTTACCCGTGAGGCGGTACTGGCGCTCGCCTTCGGGGCCGTCGACCGGGTCATGTTCCGCGCGGGTGACGATGTCGGACAGGCTGGAGCCGGCCTGCGGCTCCGACAGGCACATGGTGCCGAAGAACTTCCCGGCAAACAGGGGACGCACGAAGCGCTCCACCTGCAGCGGGGTCGCACACTTCAACAGAGTGTTCGCGTTGGCGGTGGTGAGGAAAATGTAGGCCGAGGTGGCGACATTGGCCGCTGTGAAGTAGCCGGACAGCGCCTTGTCCATCACGCACGGCAGCTGCATGCCGCCGAACTCGTAATCCTGTGCAGCCGCCATCAGGCCGGCGTTCGAGAACGCATCCAGCGCTGCCTTCACCTCCGGGATGATCGTGACCTTGCTGCCGTCAAACTGGGGTTCGTTGCTGTCGCTTTTGGCATTGTGCGGCGCGAACAGGTCGATGGCGATCTGCTCCGCCGTGTCGAGCGCGGCGTTGAAGGTTTCGCGGCTGTGATCCTGGAAGCGCGCGCGCAGCGTCAGCGCCTCGACGTCGAGCCATTCGTAGAGAAGGAATTCGAGGTCGCGGCGCGACAGGATTTTCGATTGCATGGGCACCTTGCGGCTTGGACGAGGCTTTGACGCGCCCGCCCGGTTGATCAGACCACTTCGAACAGGCCGGCGGCGCCCTGGCCGCCACCGATACACATGGTCACGACCACGTATTTTACGCCACGGCGCTTGCCTTCGATGAGGGCATGGCCAACCAGGCGCGCGCCGGACACGCCGTACGGGTGGCCGACGGCAATCGCGCCGCCGTTTACGTTAAGGCGGTCCATCGGGATGCCGAGACGGTCGGCGCAGTACAGCACTTGTACGGCGAACGCCTCGTTCAGTTCCCACAGGCCGATGTCGGCCACCGACAGGCCGGCCTTCTGCAGCAGCTTCGGAACGGCGAACACGGGGCCAATGCCCATCTCGTCCGGCTCGCATCCCGCCACGGCGAAGCCGCGGAAGATGCCCAGCGGCTGCAGGCCCTTCGCTTCGGCGGTCTTGCTGTTCATGACGATCGCCACCGAGGCGCCGTCCGAAAACTGGCTGGCGTTACCGGCGGTGATGACGCCGCCCGGAACCGCACTGCGGATCTTCGATACGCCTTCCAAGGTGGTGTCGGCGCGGATGCCTTCGTCGGCCGAAATCGTTACTTCGCGGGTGAGCAGCATGCCCGATTCCTTGTCGGCGACGCCCATCACGGTCGTCATCGGCACGATTTCGGCGTCGAACTTGCCGGCTGCCTGCGCGTTCGAGGCGCGCTGCTGGCTCTGCACGCCGTATTCGTCCTGGCGGTCGCGGCCGATGTTGTAGCGTTTGGCGACCGTTTCGGCGGTTTGCAGCATCGGCCAGTACAGCGCCGGCTTGTGCTGCTTGAGCCACGTTTCCGCCAGCATGTGGGTGTTCATTTCCTGCTGCACGCAGGAGATCGATTCGACGCCGCCCGCCGCGTAGATGTCGCCTTCGCCCGCGATGATGCGTTGGGCCGCCAGCGCGATGGTCTGCAGGCCGGAGGAGCAGAAACGGTTGACGGTCATGCCGGCGGTGGTGACCGGGCAGCCGCCGCGGATGGCGATCTGGCGCGCGATGTTGGCGCCGGTGGCGCCTTCAGGATTGGCGCAGCCGATCAACACGTCCTCGACTTCGCCCGCCTCGATGCCGGCACGCGTGATGGCCGCCTGCAGCACATGGCCGCCGAGCGTGGCGCCGTGCGTCATGTTGAACGCGCCCTTCCACGATTTGGCCAGGCCCGTGCGGGCGGTCGATACGATGACGGCGTCGATCATTGTTGTCTCCTGTAAGTGGGGGCGTGTTTGCCCTGGTTGATCGATACGAGGATAGCACAATTTAGTACGGTCGTTCGCAAACCTTTCGGCGGGTTCGCGCGCGGGCATTTAGAATATGTGTCCCCTGTCTTTGCGAGTCCTCTGCCGTATGAACATTGCGCTTGAAACGCCCGACCAGCCTGACGTGATTGCGCTGATCGCAGAACTGGATGTCTACCAGTTGACGCTGTACCCACCCGAGTCGGTGTTCGCGCTCGACCTGGCTTCACTGAAGCAGCCCAACGTCGTGTTCGCGGTCGCGCGCGATGCGGCCGGCTCGGCGATTGGCTGTGGCGCCATCGTCACCGGCCCCGAATTCGGCGAGATCAAGCGCATGTACGTCAGGCCCGAAGCGCGCGGCAAAGGCGTCGCAGGCAGGCTGCTGCAATTACTCGAAGACGAAGCCGCCCGGCGCGGCGTCAGCCTGTTCACGCTCGAAACCGGCCCCTACCAGATGGAGGCGCTGGCGCTGTACAAACGCAAGGGCTACCGGCGCTGCGAACGCTTCGGCGATTATCCGGACGATCCCTACAGCGTTTTCATGCGCAAGACCTTGCAGTCGCACAAGGTCAAGTAAGCTTGGCGTAAGTTTGAAGCAAGAATGACGTAAGTTTATCGGTCCACACTCCGTGTCAGCCAATACGAATCGGCTATCCGATGACTAAATCGATTACACGGAGACAAACATGGCAATCACACCGGGCATGACCGCCGACGGACGCAAGGTAGTTCCTACGTCCAAGGCGCTGACCAAAGAGGAGCGCAAAGTCATCTTTGCATCCTCGCTGGGTACCGTTTTCGAATGGTACGACTTCTACCTCTACGGTTCGCTCGCGGCGATCATCGCGAAGCAGTTCTTTATCGGCGACCCGACCACCACCTTCATCTTCGCGCTGCTGGCGTTCGCCGCGGGCTTCATCGTGCGTCCGTTCGGCGCGCTGGTGTTCGGCCGCCTCGGCGACATGATCGGCCGCAAGTACACCTTCCTCGTCACCATCCTAATCATGGGCGCCTCGACCTTCCTGGTCGGCCTGCTGCCCAGCTACGCGCAAATCGGCATCGCGGCCCCGATCATCCTGGTAACCCTGCGCATCCTGCAAGGCCTGGCGCTGGGCGGCGAGTACGGCGGCGCGGCAACCTACGTGGCGGAGCATGCGCCGGAGGGCAAGCGCGGCTTCTTCACTTCGTGGATCCAGACCACCGCGACCATGGGCCTGTTCCTGTCGCTGCTGGTGATCCTCGGCGTGCGCACCGCCATGGGCGAGGACGAGTTCCAGGCCTGGGGCTGGCGCATTCCGTTCCTGGTGTCGGTGCTCCTGCTTGGCGTCTCCGTGTGGATCCGGATGTCGATGAATGAATCGCCTGCGTTCGCCAAGATGAAAGCCGAAGGCAAGACTTCCAAGGCGCCGCTGAGCGAAGCCTTCCTGAAGCCGAAAAACGCCAAGATCGTCCTGCTGGCGCTGATCGGCCTGACCATGGGCCAGGCGGTGGTCTGGTACACCGGCCAGTTCTACGCGCTGTTCTTCCTGACGCAGACGCTGAAGGTGGACGGGGCCACGGCCAACATCCTGATCGCGATTTCCTTGTTGCTGGCGACGCCGTTCTTCATCTTCTTCGGCATTTTGTCGGACAAGATCGGCCGCAAGATGATCATCCTGGGCGGCTGCCTGATCGCCGCCGCCACCTACTTCCCGATCTTCGGCGCCCTCACCCACTACGCCAACCCGCAGCTGGAAGCCGCACTGAAGAACTCGCCAGTGGTGGTGATCGCGGATACTTCAACCTGCAACTTCCAGTTCGACATGACTGGCACCCGTGTATTCACCGATTCGTGCGACATCGCGACCCGCATGCTGACCGGCGCATCGGTCAGCTACACCAAGCAGGAAGCGCCTCCGGGCACGGTTGCCCGCATCAAGATCGGCGACAAGGAATTCAGCTCGTTCGAAGGCACCAAGACGCCTGACGGCCTGAAGTTCGACGCCGCCAGCAAGGCCAAGGAAACCGCAATGAAGGCCGAAATCGGCGAAGCGATCAAGGCGGCGGGCTATCCGGCCAAGGCCGATCCGGAGCAGATCAACAAGCCGATGGTCGTGCTGCTGCTGTTCATCCTGGTGCTGTATGTGACCATGGTGTACGGTCCGATCGCGGCGATGCTGGTGGAGATGTTCCCTACCCGCATCCGCTACACCTCGATGTCGCTGCCCTACCATATCGGTAACGGCTGGTTCGGCGGCCTGCTGCCAACCACGGCGTTCGCGCTGGTGGCGTTCAAGGGCGACATCTACTACGGCCTGTGGTATCCGATCGTCGTGGCACTGATCACCTTCGTGATCGGCATGCTGTTCGTGAAGGAGACCAAGGACAACGACATCTACGCGACTGACTGATGCGAGCTTGCCGTTGAACGAAAAATGCCGCTAGCGATAGCGGCATTTTTCTTGGGACTCGCGGATGGCATTGTCTTTGCCGATATGCATATCAAATATACATTTTCTCTGCTGGAACCTGCGTTATGCTTCGCTTCTCTATCATTCTTTCGGGAAACGACGATGCTCAAAGTATTGATGCTGCTTTGGTTCTGCGCCGCTGGTGCGGCCCACGCTGCGGAAGCAGGGACTTGGATCGTGGCGCTCGATCGCTGGGGCAACTACTCGTACCAGACGCTCTCCTTGCGAGAGGACGGCGCTCGCCTGGAGGGAGATATTGATGGCGACAAGTTGAGCGGTAGCCGACAGGGCGCGAGCATCGAGTTCAGCGCGCTCGACCAGGACGGGGCGCGCTACCTGTACCGGGCCAGGTTGGAGGGTGATTCGATGCGCGGTAGCGCAGACTTCCCCGACACGAACAATCCCAAGGCACGCGCCCAACACGCGTTCACTGCGCGCCGGCTCCCGCAGCGGCCGCCAGGCGCGCCGCACCGCCATGATTTCACCCCATCGGACTATGCCAATGTGTTCAGTGCCGACCGGGCGCCGGTGCTGACCATCTGGCCGGGCGACAGCGTGCATACCACGACCATCGATTCGGGCGGGGTGGACGAGAAGGGTGTGACGCGCGCCCTGTTCGGTAACCCACAGACCGGTCCGTTTCACGTGGTTGGCGCGGCCCGTGGCGATACGCTGGTGGTGCATTTGCGGCGCCTGCGGCTGAATCGAGATTACGCCGACAGCCTCGATACTATTGTCGGGCGCGCGCTGACAGGCGGCATGGCCGCCAAGGCGACGGACCTGGGCAAACCGGTGCGCTGGGCGCTCGATCGCGCGCGCGGACTGGCGAGTCCGGAAAATCCGGACCCGGCGATGCGCAAGTTTTCCGTGCCGGTACGGCCGATGCTCGGCGGCCTGGCGGTCGCCCCCGGCGATGGACCGCCCGTGTCGACTGGCGACACGGGACGCTTCGGCGGCAACATGGACTTCAACGAAGTCGTGGAAGGGAACACCGTTTATTTGCCGGTGCAACAGCCCGGCGCGCTGCTCTACCTGGGCGACGCGCACGCGCTACAGGGTGATGGCGAGACCTCGCAATATGCGCTGGAAACGTCGATGGATGTCGAGTTCACGGTTGAACTCATCAAGAACAAGGCAATCGGCATGCCGCGCGTCGAATCGCCAACCGAGATCATGACGCTCGGGCAGGCAGGTTCACTCGACGACGCCTTGCGGGCGGCGACCAGCGGCATGGTGCAGTGGCTGCAGCAGGACTACGGCCTGTCTTTGTCCGAATGCGCGCAGGTGCTGGGCAGTGCGGTGAAGTACTCCGTGGCGAACCTGGCTGGACGTAGCGTTGGCGTCGCCGCCAAGCTCGACAAATCGCTACTGAAGCGACGCCCTTGACCGAGCGCGGTCACCACCGCCGACGTCCTCAAGAGTCATATCGGCGGCATGCTGAGTCTGGCGGGTAAGGGCAAGGCCCACACCCGCCGGACTTGCCGATTCAGCTGTTGAAACCTTTGCCTTCTGCGGCTAGTTTCACCATCAGCGGCGCCGGTGCCCATGCAGCACCTTCACGGCCCCTGGCGTACTTCTCCATCGCCGCCAGCACGTTCGGCAGGCCCACCTGGTCGGCGTAGAACATCGGACCGCCGCGGAACAGCGGGAAGCCGTAGCCGGTCAGGTACACCATGTCGATATCCGATGCCCGCATCGCGATCCCCTCTTCCAGGATGCGCGCGCCTTCGTTGACCAGCGAGTACACCAGGCGCTCGACGATCTCCTGGTCGCTGATCTTCCTGCGCCCGACGCCGATGTCGGCCGAGTGCTTGACGATCATGTCGTTCACTTCCTGCGACGGATAGGCCGTGCGGTCGCCCGCCTTGTAGTCGTACCAGCCGGCGCCGG
>NZ_QYUP01000099.1 GCF_003590855.1 Massilia cavernae | reverse complement strand
GTACAGTTTAGCTTGCCGGGGTTCAAAGTCAAATATATACTGTACCGTACGGTATAGTTAAAGGACTCCCCAATGCCCCAGTCATCGATTCAATCTTCCCGTCCCGGCCGCACCACGCTTGCCGCGTGCCTCGCGCTGGCGCTGGCCGGCTGCGCCCAGCTGCCTACGCCGGCGCAGCCTGGCCGCCTCGCCACCTTGTCCGATTTGGCGTCGTCCTCCACGTTCGAAGCGCCCCGGGCGGAGTGGCCGTCGGACCAATGGTGGCTCGCTTACGGCGACGCCCAGCTCGACGCCCTGGTCAGCGACGCGCTGGCCAACTCGCCGGCATGGCCGCGGCGTCGGCCGCCTGCGCCTCGCCGGCGCAGCACGCGACATCACCGGGGCCGCATCGCGGCCGCAGGTCAGCGCGAGCGCTTCCGCAACCAGCCAGCGCCTCAGCGCCAACCACCTGACCCCGCCCTCGGCGACGCCGGAAGGCTGGAACGACTACGGCCGGGTGACCGTGGACCTGGGCTGGGACCTTGACTTGTGGGGAAGGCAGCGCGCCGCGCTGGCCGCGGCCACCTCCGAGCGCGAAGCCGCCCGTGCCGACCTGGCCCAGGCGCGCCTGCTTCTGGCATCGAGCATCGCGTCCGGCTACGCGGAGCTGGCCCGCCTGTTCACCACCCGCGATACGGCCGCGCAGGCAGTGGAAGTGCGCCGCAAGACCGCGCAGCTGATGAACGAGCGTTTCGCCAACGGCTTGGAGAACCGCGGCGCGGCGCGCCTGGCGGACGCCAATCTGGCTGCGGCGGAAGGCCGCCTGCTGGAACTGGACGAACAAATCGGCATGCAGCGGCACGCACTGGCCGCGCTGATGGGAGCGGGGCCCGACCGTGGCCTCGCGATCCGCCGGCCGGCGCTGGTGGCGGGCCGCGCTTTCGGCCTGCCGCCGCAACTGGATGCGAACCTGCTCGGACGGCGTCCCGACGTCGTCGCCGCGCGCCTCCAGGCCGAGGCCGGTGCAAGCCGCATCGACCAGAAAAAGGCCGAGTTCTATCCGAACCTGAACCTGTCCGCGTTCATCGGCGTGCAGTCGCTCGGCCTCGACATGCTGGCTAAAGGCGGATCTGTCATCGGCAGCGCCGGCCCGGCATTGTCGCTGCCGATCTTCAGCGGCGGCCGCCTGCGCGGCGAACTCGATGCCGCCCATGCGGCCCACGAGCAGGCTGTCGCGCTGTACAACACCACGCTCACCCGCGCCCTGCACGAACTGGCCGACAACGCGCTGGCGCAGAAAGCGCTCGGTGCGCGCCTGGCCAGGAGCGAGGAGGCGGTCGCCGCGGCCACGGAGGCCCACCGCATCGCACGCAACCGCTACGAGGGCAGCCTTGACAGCTATCTCGCGGTCCTTAACGCCGAGGAAGTGCTGCTCGACAGCCTGGACGCCGTCACCAACCTGCGCGCGCGCTCGCTGATGCTCGATATCGCCCTGAACCGCGCCCTCGGCGGCGGCTACCTGGCGGCAAACCAATAAACGATCCAAGGAACCAAACATGACCCAAGATACCGCTGCCAACACCTCGAACACCCGGCGCCGCAACAGGCTGCTGCTCGCCCTTGCCGGGCTTGTCGCGATCACCGGCGTGGCAGGCGCCGCCTACTGGCGCCTGCACGCCGCCCACTTCGTCAGCACCGACAACGCCTACGCGGGCGCCGAGATCGCTCAGGTAACCCCCGCGGTCGGCGGCACCATCGCGGAAGTGCGGGTCAAGGACACCCAGGCCGTCCGCCGCGGCCAGGTGCTGGTGACGATCGACCGCACCGACGCCGAGCTGGCGCTGGCCCAGGCCGAAGCCGAACTGGGACTGGCCATGCGGCGCGTGCGCGCCCACGTCGCCAACGACGAAGGCCTGGCCGCGCAATTCTCCGCGCGCAAAGCCGAGGAAGAGAAGGCCGGCGCAATGCTGGACGCGGCCAAAGCCGAATTCGAGCGCGCCCGCGTGGACCTCAGGCGGCGCGAGGCGTTGTCGGCGTCGGGCTCGGTGTCGGGCGACGAACTGACGCGCGCGAAGAACGCCTTCCTGCAAGCGCAGGCTAGTCTGGAGGGCGCGAAGGCGGCGACTGCCCAAGCCCGCGCCAACAGTGTGGCCGCGCATGGTGCGCGCCAGGCCAATGCCGCGCTGATCGCCAACGCCACCCAGTACAACAATCCCGAAGTGGCGCTGGCGCGCGCCAGGCGCGACCGCGCGCTGATCGACCTCGAACGCACCGTGATCCGTGCGCCGGTCGATGGCGTAGTCGCCAAGCGCCAGGTGCAGCTGGGCCAGCGTGTGCAGGCCGGCACCCCGCTGCTGTCGGTGGTGCCGGTGCAGGACATGCATGTGATGGCCAACTTCAAGGAAGTCCAGCTGGAGAACGTGCGCGCGGGCCAGCGCGCCACCCTGACGGCCGACGTCTACGGCAGCTCGGTAACCTACAACGGCGTGGTAGAAGGCTTCTCGGGCGGGTCCGGTGCGGCCTTCGCCGCGATACCAGCGCAGAATGCGACCGGCAACTGGATCAAGGTAGTGCAGCGGCTGCCTGTGCGCATCCGCATCGATCCGGAGCAGCTGCGCGCCCATCCGCTCAAAGTCGGGCTGTCGATGACGGTCGAAGTCGACACCGCGACGGCGCGTAAGGCGGCACCGGACCCGCCCGAGAAGCCTTCTACCACGCCGTTGTAGGTTACCGAGCTGCCGTAGACGTCGGCCGTCAGGGTGGCGCGCTGGCCCGCGCGCACGTTCTCCAGCTGGACTTCCTTGAAGTTGGCCATCACATGCATGTCCTGCACCGGCACCACCGACAGCAGCGGGGGTGCCGGCCTGCACACGCTGGCCCAGCTGCACCTGGCGCTTGGCGACTACGCCATCGACCGGCGCACGGATCACGGTGCGTTCGAGGTCGATCAGCGCGCGGTCGCGCCTGGCGCGCGCCAGCGCCACTTCGGGATTGTTGTACTGGGTGGCGTTGGCGATCAGCGCGGCATTGGCCTGGCGCGCACCATGCGCGGCCACACTGTTGGCGCGGGCTTGGGCAGTCGCCGCCTTCGCGCCCTCCAGACTAGCCTGCGCTTGCAGGAAGGCGTTCTTCGCGCGCGTCAGTTCGTCGCCCGACACCGAGCCCGACGCCCGACAACGCCTCGCGCCGCCTGAGGTCCACGCGGGCGCGCTCGAATTCGGCTTTGGCCGCGTCCAGCATTGCGCCGGCCTTCTCTTCCTCGGCTTTGCGCGCGGAGAATTGCGCGGCCAGGCCTTCGTCGTTGGCGACGTGGGCGCGCACGCGCCGCATGGCCAGTCCCAGTTCGGCTTCGGCCTGGGCCAGCGCCAGCTCGGCGTCGGTGCGGTCGATCGTCACCAGCACCTGGCCGCGGCGGACGGCCTGGGTGTCCTTGACCCGCACTTCCGCGATGGTGCCGCCGACCGCGGGGTTACCTGAGCGATCTCGGCGCCCGCGTAGGCGTTGTCGGTGCTGACGAAGTGGGCGGCGTGCAGGCGCCAGTAGGCGGCGCCTGCCACGCCGGTGATCGCGACAAGCCCGGCAAGGGCGAGCAGCAGCCTGTTGCGGCGCCGGGTGTTCGAGGTGTTGGCAGCGGTATCTTGGGTCATGTTTGGTTCCTTGGATCGTTTATTGGTTTGCCGCCAGGTAGCCGCCGCCGAGGGCGCGGTTCAGGGCGATATCGAGCATCAGCGAGCGCGCGCGCAGGTTGGTGACGGCGTCCAGGCTGTCGAGCAGCACTTCCTCGGCGTTAAGGACCGCGAGATAGCTGTCAAGGCTGCCCTCGTAGCGGTTGCGTGCGATGCGGTGGGCCTCCGTGGCCGCGGCGACCGCCTCCTCGCTCCTGGCCAGGCGCGCACCGAGCGCTTTCTGCGCCAGCGCGTTGTCGGCCAGTTCGTGCAGGGCGCGGGTGAGCGTGGTGTTGTACAGCGCGACAGCCTGCTCGTGGGCCGCATGGGCGGCATCGAGTTCGCCGCGCAGGCGGCCGCCGCTGAAGATCGGCAGCGACAATGCCGGGCCGGCGCTGCCGATGACAGATCCGCCTTTAGCCAGCATGTCGAGGCCGAGCGACTGCACGCCGATGAACGCGGACAGGTTCAGGTTCGGATAGAACTCGGCCTTTTTCTGGTCGATGCGGCTTGCACCGGCCTCGGCCTGGAGGCGCGCGGCGACGACGTCGGGACGCCGTCCGAGCAGGTTCGCATCCAGTTGCGGCGGCAGGCCGAAAGCGCGGCCCGCCACCAGCGCCGGCCGGCGGATCGCGAGGCCACGGTCGGGCCCCGCTCCCATCAGCGCGGCCAGTGCGTGCCGCTGCATGCCGATTTGTTCGTCCAGTTCCAGCAGGCGGCCTTCCGCCGCAGCCAGATTGGCGTCCGCCAGGCGCGCCGCGCCGCGGTTCTCCAAGCCGTTGGCGAAACGCTCGTTCATCAGCTGCGCGGTCTTGCGGCGCACTTCCACTGCCTGCGCGGCCGTATCGCGGGTGGTGAACAGGCGGGCCAGCTCCGCGTAGCCGGACGCGATGCTCGATGCCAGAAGCAGGCGCGCCTGGGCCAGGTCGGCACGGGCGGCTTCGCGCTCGGAGGTGGCCGCGGCCAGCGCGGCGCGCTGCCTTCCCCACAAGTCAAGGTCCCAGCCCAGGTCCACGGTCACCCGGCCGTAGTCGTTCCAGCCTTCCGGCGTCGCCGAGGGCGGGGTCAGGTGGTTGGCGCTGAGGCGCTGGCTGGTTGCGGAAGCGCTCGCGCTGACCTGCGGCCGCGATGCGGCCCCGGTGATGTCGCGTGCTGCGCCGGCGAGGCGCAGGCGGGCCGACGCCGCGGCCATGCCGGGCGAGTTGGCCAGCGCGTCGCTGACCAGGGCGTCGAGCTGGGCGTCGCCGTAAGCGAGCCACCATTGGTCCGACGGCCACTCCGCCCGGGGCGCTTCGAACGTGGAGGACGACGCCAAATCGGACAAGGTGGCGAGGCGGCCAGGCTGCGCCGGCGTAGGCAGCTGGGCGCAGCCGGCCAGCGCCAGCGCGAGGCACGCGGCAAGCGTGGTGCGGCCGGGACGGGAAGATTGAATCGATGACTGGGGCATTGGGGAGTCCTTTAACTATACCGTACGGTACAGTATATATTTGACTTTGAACCCCGGCAAGCTAAACTGTACCAACGGGTACAAATTAAAAAGCTTGCCATGCGACTAAAAACAGAGACAAAACGCCAGGCCATCCTCGATGTGGCAGCCCAGGTTTTTCGCGAAGGGGGATTCGAACGGTCGTCGATGAACGAGATTTGCCAGCGTGTCGGCGGCTCGAAAGCGACGATCTACAACTACTTCGCGTCGAAGGAGGAACTGTTCTTCGAGGTGATGCGGCAGTCGGCCGACGCGGAATTCGAACAGGTGCACGCCGCGCTCGACGTGTCGACCGAGGACATCGCCAAGGCGCTGGAGACCTTCGGGCAGCGCCTGATCACCTTCATCTACTCGCCGCAACTGCAGTCGATGCGCCGGCTGGTGATTTCGGAATCGGGGCGCGCCGACCTGGGCAGGAAATGCTATGAGAACGGCCCGGCGCGCAGCCTGGTCGTAGTGTCGGCCTTCCTGTCGACGGCGATGGAACAAGGGAAGCTGCGCAAGGCGGACGCGCGCACCGCCAGCCTTCAGTTGAAGGCCCTGTATGAGGCGGAGTTCCACGACCGCTTCATGTGCCACATCCTGGACGAACTCGATTCGAAGGACGTGAAGCAGGCGGTGACGCGCGCGGTGG
>NZ_QYUP01000098.1 GCF_003590855.1 Massilia cavernae | reverse complement strand
TGACGTTCTGAATTCCGCCCGGGTTCGGGACGTAGTTGGCAACTGCGATGTCGAAGGTGACGGTTACCTGGGCTGCGAATGCGGGTGCAGCGAAGGCCAGGGCGAATGCGGCGATGATGTTGCGAGCGATCATGTTGGAATCCCTATTGTTATTGAAAATCAGTTTGTGCATCTAAGCAATTAACGTGCCTGCACGTAACTGTTTGATTCTTAATAAAAAAATTTCCGACGGTAAATTGTGTGTAAGAATCTTCGACAAGGTCTCCCACTACCTCTCAATTCGACGTTTCGGAACGGCTCGATTGTTTTTGATGGTGAATAACTTGCACTTATGGCAAACTTGCGCGCCCATTGAGCAGATCAGGAGCCGCGCAGCATGCCCAGCAACGCCCGCCAGAAAAGTACCTCGCCGTGGCCCTCGCGGCTTGGCCGCCTTCTTGTGCTCGCTGCACTGTTCCTGTCGCTGACGTGCACGATGGCATGGAGCGATCCCCTCGTTCAGCCGGCAGTAGCGCCGGCGCTTGCCCGCATGACCAGCGCCGACCTCGGCAAGTTGTTCGATGGGCTGATTCCCTCCCAGCTTGCGCGCAACGATATTGCCGGCGCCGTGGTCACCGTTGTGCGCGATGGCCGCATCGAGTTCGCAAAAGGATATGGGTTTGCCGATGTGGCGCGCCGTACTTCGGCGTCGGCGACGGATACGTTGTTTCGCATCGGTTCGGTCTCGAAGCTGATGACGTGGACGGCTGTGATGCAGCTCGTGGAACAGGGCAAGATCGACCTTGACGCCGACGTCAACCAGTACCTGGACTTCCGCTTGCCGGATGCCCACGGCAAAACGGTCACGATGCGCCACCTGATGACCCATACGGCCGGGTTCGAAGACGTTCCAGGGCTTGTGGAGGCAGGCTCCCGACAAGGGCGCTTACCTCCAGATCAATAGTGCGATGCGCGTACCCGAGCGCATTTTTGCTCCCGGTACGGTCGCTGCCTATTCCAACTATGGCGCCGCGCTTGCCGGCTATATCGTGCAGCGCGTATCGGGTGAACCCTTCGATGCGTACGTCGAGCGCCACATCACCCGGCCACTCGCCATGCCGCACACGACCTTCGTGCAGCCGCTGCCTGCCGCGCTTGCGCCGCGCATGTCGTCGGGGTACCGGCTTGCATCCGGCGGCGCCATGCCGTTCGAGTTGATGCTGTCGCCCGCCGGTGGCGCGGCGGCGACCGCCACCGACATTGCCCGCTTCATGCTCGCCCATCTCGGAAGGGGCAGCCTGGATGGTGTCCGAATCCTGCAGCCCGCCACGGCCTCGATGATGCATGCCTCCCACCATGCCTTCGACGCCCGGGACAATTCAAGCAGCCTTGGCTGGGCCAAATTCCGGCACAACGGGCAAGGCCTCATCGGACATGATGGCGCCACCTTCTACTTCCACTCGAACCTCGTGCTCATTCCGGACGCCGGGGTCGGCATCTTCGTCGCCTACAACAGCAGCGGGAACGGGGCAGAGGGCACGATCGGCCCGGTTTTTCGAGCGTTCATGGACCGCTACTTTCCATACGCGCCAGCGCCGGTCACGGCTGCCCCACTGCCTGCCGGGCATGTGCCCGATTTTTCCGGATACTACATGTCAAGCCGGCGCGGCGAATCCAACCTGGCCTATCTCGGGGCGCTATTTGGGCAAACACGGGTAGTAGCGAACGGCGACGGCACGATTAAAGCCGGGAAGCTTCTGGGCGGGCCCCAGCCGGCGATTTCCTGGCGCCAGACCGCGCCCGGTTTCTGGACGGACAACGTCGGGTCGCAGGCGCGTGGTTCGACATCTCGCTGCGCATCCTGCAGCTGGCCGGGTGGGCCGGCGCGCTCGCCATAGGCCTGCTGATATGGCGCGGCCATCGTGTGCAACGGGGCAGGGGCCGTTCCGGCTACGTGGTATTGCATCAGGCACTTGTGTGGATCGCGTGCCTGGCATCATTGTGGATTGGGATTCAGGCCAACCTGCTGGCGTTTGGCCTGCGCTACTAACGCAATGCGCTGCTGCTGCCTTACGCCGACAGATGCGCCCCCAGGCGCTTGCCGAGGCAGAGCAGGGTAAGCGTCGGCGGCAGGCCCCAGGGCTCTGGAATAACCGAGGCGTCGCAAACATACAGCCCGACAATGCCGGTGCGCAGATCCATGTCGACACCGTCGCCGATGCGCACGCTGCCGCCCGGATGCGCGGCGAAATGCCAGCTCTTGAAAATGTGGCGGGCGCCCGCTTCCTTCAGGAGGGCGCGCGCCATGTCGATTCCGTCCCTGAGCCTATTGCGGTCGGACGCCTGCAGCGTCTTGTCAACCCAGCGCGGGCCGATGCTGCCGCCAATCTCGTCGCGGATCTTGACCATCACCGACAGCGTGTGCTTGTGCGCCAGCAGACGGTCGAAACGCCCAGCCTGCGCCGTGAACCCCTGGTACATCGGCTTCGGCAGAGTCATGTCCGCCAGCGAAATGCCGTCCGCGTCGAAACGCATGCCCGCCGCCATCGGCACTTCGGCGCCGCCGTCGATGTCCGGCACGCTGCCCATCACGGCCACCACCGGGTCGCTGAAGAAGCTGGCGTTCGACGGCATCAGGCCCGAGTTGTGCAGCACGCGCGGGCTGCCGATGCCGCCGGCGGACAGCACCACGGTTGGGGCTAGTGCATGCTGGCGCTGGCCGGCGCGGATGAATTCGACGCCGGTCGCGACGCCATTCTCGACGATGACGCGCCCCACCTTGGCCTGGTCGAGCAGGACGGCGCCGTGGCTAACCGCCACATCGATGAAATCGCGCGCCGTCCACTTGGCGCCGAAAGGGCAGCCGTAGACGCACCGCCAGCAGCCGCTGCGGCAGGCCTGCGGCCGGATCATCTTGTCGAGCTTTTGCCAGTCCATGCCGAGCGAGCGCGCGGCATGCATGATGCGCGCGGCCATCGGGCCGACCAGCGAATCCGGCAGCGGCGCCGCCGGCAGTTCTGCGCGCAGTTCGCGCAGCGCCGGCGCCAGGTCGATGCCGTGGGAGGCAAACATCGGCAGGGGAGGCGCCGCCGCTGTGGCGAAGTTGACGGTCGAGCTGCCTCCCGCGGTGATGCCCTGCACCAGCAGCGACGCGTCGCGGTGAATGAAGGCGCCGCGGCCGGGCACTGCCGCCATCGCCGCCATCTGGCCAAGCGTTCCGGTGACCGGCGCCGCGCTGCCCTGCTCGAGGATGAGCACACGCTTGCCCGCCTTCGCCAGTTCGCGCGCGACGGCAGCGCCGCCCGGGCCGCTGCCGACAACGATGGCGTCAAACGATTCAGGGCTGGCCGGCATGGGGGGAAGGGCGTTGGAAGGGAGTCACAGTATCGCCGTGCCGCCGCCCCGCGTCAAACCCGTGATCTGTATGCCATCGCGCGTATGTGTCGTCCAAGTCGCCAAAAGTGCAGTTCATCGCAATCCGGTGGCCCGACGTGGGCGCGGCCGATATAGTTGCAACATGGATAAAGTATGCAAAAAGGCTACGCACCAGAATCTGCTGGAGCACAGGGCCGCTTGCTGGTAACGTATTGACCAACGTGCAAGCATGACAGAAAACAGCGCCGCCCCGGCACAAGCGGGAGCGGTGCGGCAAAAGAATAATGTCTGGAGAGAGTTGGATGAACAAGTACCTCAATGCCGGTATCGCCTTGTTGGCGTTCTGCACAACTATCGGCAGCGCGGCGGCGTCGAACGAAGAAATCGTCACTGAAACCCGTCCCGTCGACGCGCGCGCGGTGCGGGTCAAGCTCGACGGCGTCATCGACCTCAAGCTCAAGCAGGGGCCCGTTCCCAGCCTGGTCATCAGCGGCGACAAGCGCTGGCTCGAAAAAACCACCGTCTCGCAGCATGGCGACACGCTCAACATCGGCACCGAAATGCGCGGCTTCAAGCTGCATAACCGTAACCGCAGCCTGCGCGCCGAACTGACGTTGCCGAACCTGCGCGAAGTGTCGTCCGAAAGCGTTGGCTGGACCGAAATCCGCGGCTTCTCGGGCGACGAGCTCGACCTGTCGCTGGAAGGCGCCGGCTCGATGAAAGTTAACTGTAATTACCGAATTGTGACGGCTAACCTTGGTGGTGTCGGCAGCATGAACATCGAAGGCGCGGATAGCGAGGGCATCGACCTGAACCTGCGTGGCGCCGGCTACGTCACCTTGCACGGACGCAGCAAGTGGCTCAAGGCCACGCTCGGCGGACTGGGCGGGCTCGATGCGCAGCACTTCCAGGTCGACACGGTCAACCTCGAGCTCAGCGGCCTCGGCAACGCTTCGGTATCGGCGCGCGAAAACGCCAACCTGAACCTGTCGGGGATGGGCTCGGTGACGGTGTACGGCAAGCCGCAGAACCGCAGCGTCAGCGTCGACGGCCTGGGCAAGGTCAGCTGGAAATAACAAGCAAGGAGTCCTCCAAAAGAGGGCCGGCAGGGTGTACAAACAGAACCCGTTTGAGACATGAAAAAATTATTCGTTGCGATTACATTCGCACTAGGCCTGCAAGCCAGCGCAGTTGCAGGCTTTACTGAGGGCGCCAACGCCTACAACGCCAGGAACTACGCGCTGGCGCTGAAGGAAGTCACTCCGCTTGCCAAGAAAGGGCACGCGGACGCGCAGCATTTGCTCGGCCTGATGTATTACATGGGCCGCGGCGTCACGCGTGACTACAAGCAGGCGCTTACCTGGCACCGCAAGGCTGCGCTGCAGGGCAAGTCCGACGCGCAGTACGTGGTCGGCGCCATGTATTACACAGGTAACGCCGTGCCGCAGGACCAGAAGGCGGCGGTGTCGTGGTTCCGCAAGGCGGCCGAGCAGGGCCATGCCGATGCCCAGCATGCGCTGGGGCTGATGTACCGCTACCATGTGGCGGGCATGCCGCAGGATATGGTGCTGGCGTACATGCTGTGGAACCTGGCGGCGGCCAGCGGCAATGCCAACGCGGTTGAACAGCGGGCTGCCATCACCAGGCACATGACGCAGGAGCAGATCGAGGAAGGGCAGGCCATGTCGCGCATGTGGCGGCCGGGGACGCCGTTGCCGACGCAGTCGCGGACAGGCAGCAATACCTAAGCGATTCGTTAGCTTTCGAACGTCGTTCCCAGCATTGCCGGGAACGACCTCCCGCTCAGGCGGGAGCCCATGCTGAGCGCCAGTATCCCGCGGCTCGTGGGTTCTCGCCATTGGCCCCGCCTTGCACATGTGTCATCTAATTCCCGTACAATCGCCCTTTGCCACCAAGGAGCGATCGACCCATGCGCGCAATCGAAATCACCCAGCCTGGCCCGCCAAACGTCCTGCGGCCGGGCGAACGACCCATGCCCACACTGAAGCCCGGCGAGGTGCTGATCAAGGTCCATGCGGCCGGCGTCAACCGCCCGGACGTATTGCAGCGGCTCGGACAATATCCCGTTCCTCCCGGCGCGTCCGACCTTCCCGGCCTTGAGGTGGCTGGCGAAATCGTCGGCGGCGACGTCGAAGGCAGCCCATTCAAGGTCGGCAGCATGGTGTGTGCGCTGGTGCAGGGCGGCGGCTACGCCGAATACTGCGCAGCGCCAATCGAGCAATGCCTGCCGATCCCGGCCGGGCTGACGCCGGTCGAGGCCGCATCGCTCCCAGAAACCTTCTTCACCGTCTGGAGCAACGTGTTCGACCGCTCGCAGCTCGCGCCCGGCGAAACGCTGCTGGTGCAGGGCGGCACCTCCGGCATCGGCGTGACCGCCATTCAGGTGGCCAGCGCACTCGGCCACCGCGTATTTGCGACTGCCGGAACCGACGAGAAGTGCCGCGCCTGCGAAGCGCTCGGTGCCGAACGCGGCATCAATTACCGCAGCGAGGACTTCGTCCCGGTGGTCAAGGAACTGACGGGAGGGAAGGGCGTCGACGTCGTACTCGACATGGTGGCGGGCGACTACGTGGCGCGCGAAATCTCCTGCCTGGCCGACGACGGCCGCATCGCCCTGATCGCGCTGCTGGGCGGCAGCAAGGCGACGGTCGACCTTGGCCAGGTGCTGCGCCGGCGGCTGTCGATCAGCGGCTCGACGCTGCGCCCGCGCCCGGTTGAATTCAAGGCCGCCATCGCGGCGAACCTGCAGGAAATCGTCTGGCCCCTGATCGAATCGGGCAAGATTCGCCCGGTGATCTACAAAACTTTCCCGCTCGACCAGGCCGCGCAGGCCCACGAGCTGATGGAATCGTCCACCCACGTTGGAAAAATCGTCCTGCAAGTAATCTAGTCCGAAGTCTGTCCCCGAAGTCGTTTGAAAGTCTTGCAAAGTTGCTACATTTTGCTCGGCCTTTGTTTGACCGGCTTGGGAACGGGGGTTAGAATAGCGGGTTATTTAAATCTGGACTACTATGCGTCGCAAACTGGTCGTAGGTAATTGGAAGATGAACGGCAGCCGTGCCACCAATGCGTCCCTGTTGCAGGGGATCGTGGACGGTCTCAATGGTGCTTCCGCCGCGTGCGCCGTGTGCGCTCCCGCTCCTTACCTGGCCCAGTGCGCCGATACGCTCAAGGGCAGCCCGGTTTCATGGGGTGCGCAGGATGTCTCCGCCCACGCCGGCGGCGCCTACACCGGCGAAGTCGCGGCAAGCATGCTGGCCGATTTCGGCTGCACCTACGTCATCGTCGGCCACTCCGAACGCCGCGCCTACCACGCCGAATCGAGCGAACTGGTCGCGCAAAAGGCTGTCGCAGCCATTGACGCCGGCATGACGCCGATCGTCTGCGTCGGCGAAACCCTGGCCGAGCGCGAAGCAGGGCAGACCGCGGTGGTGGTGCGCAACCAGCTGGGTCGCGTGCTCGAGCGCCTCGATGCGGACGGCATGGCCAAAATCGTCGTGGCTTACGAGCCGGTCTGGGCGATCGGCACCGGCAAGACCGCGACCCCGGAAATGGCGCAGGAAGTGCATGCGCAGTTGCGCAAGCAGATGCTTGAAAAGAATGCAGTGGCGGCCGATAAAGTGCAAATTTTGTACGGCGGCAGCATGAAGCCCGATAACGCAAAAGAATTGATGGCCCAGCCTGATATCGACGGCGGACTGATCGGCGGGGCGGCATTGAAGGCGGCGGATTTCCTCGCCATCATCCACGCAGCAGCGAATACTTAAACTTAGTTAATCTTGGAATGGAATAGCAATGAACACCTTGTTCAATCTGATCGTCGTAGTACAGGTTATCTCGGCCCTGCTCATCATCGGCCTGGTGCTGCTGCAGCACGGTAAGGGCGCCGACATGGGCGCGGCCTTCGGCTCCGGCGCTTCCGGCAGCCTGTTCGGCGCCTCGGGTTCGTCGAACTTCATGTCCAAGTCGACCGGCGTCGCCGCCGCGATCTTCTTCGCATCGACCCTGGCCCTGGCCTACTTCGGCACCGACCGCCAGGCTACCGTCAGCGGCGGCGTGATGGAGCGCGCTCCAGTCACCGGCCCGGCAGCGATCCCGACCACCCCGGCAGCCCCGGCCGCCGCGCCGGTCGATCCTTCGGTCCCGACCGCTGCAGCGCCTGCCCCGGCACCGGCCCTGCGTTCAGCAGCCGACCCGGCTGCTTCACCCCCGGCGCCGGCAGTGCCAGCCCCTGCGACCCAAGTTCCAAAGTAATCTGCACAGCCTTTAGGCAGGTGCCGCTTTCTATGCGGGTGGCATCATGAAAGTAGTATGGTTTTTTTTAGTTTTTCCCTTGTTTTATCGCAAGTTCGCATTGAATACAGAGGTGTAACGCTGTAGAATAGCGGACTTCACTGCCGACGTGGTGAAATTGGTAGACACGCTATCTTGAGGGGGTAGTGGCGCAAGC
>NZ_QYUP01000097.1 GCF_003590855.1 Massilia cavernae | reverse complement strand
CACCACTTCCGCTTCCGGAAGCAGTCCTGCGAAATCGCTTACCCAGGGATCGGTCACGCCATCGGCGCGGTGAAGAAGGATGCGCATCGTGTCTCCGTTATTGTTTTCTGTTTGTTTACGCCGCCTTGAAGGCCAGCAGCGGTGCGCCGTCCGCAACCTGGTCGCCCACCTGGTACAGGATTTCCTCGACCAGTCCGTCCGCCGGCGCGGCGATGGTATGTTCCATCTTCATCGCTTCCATGATGACGAGGGCGTCGCCCTTCTTCACCTGCTGGCCTTTTTCGGTCAGCACCGCGACCACCTTGCCCGGCATCGGCGCGGTCAGGCGTCCGCCGGCCGCTTCCGCCTCGCCTGCGTGGGCCATCGGGTCGTTGTAGTTGAGGACGAACTGACGGCCGCCGGTGAACACATGGAAGACGTCGCCGTCGCGGCGCACGGTGCCATGGATCGAGGTCGCGCCAAGCTGGATGCACAGCTCCGGGCCTTCATGCGAGGTGACCGACATGTCGGTCTCGATGCCGCCGACTTCGAGGTGCCAGCCGGCCGGGTGGTAGGTGACACCCACGCGATAGGCCTTGGTGTCGGTGGACGCGCTGTATTCGTCGGCGAACGAAAGCTGGCGCTGGTAGGCGCTGTTCAGGCGCCATCCGCGCGCATTGCCCCACGGGTCGGAAGGATTTTCCGAGCTGGCAGCGGAGGTCGCTGTCTCTTCTGCGATCAGCGACACCGCCGCCAGCGCCAGCGTGCCGACTGGCGCCGCGCGCGATGCCGGGAACAGCTTGTCGCTGTTACGTTCGATCAGGCCGGTATCGAGGTCGGCGCTGGAGAAGGCCTCGCCCTCGACCAGGCGCTTGAGGAAGGCGATGTTGGTGGCAAGGCCGACGATCTGGAACTCCGCCAGCGCCTGCGACATGCGCGCCAGCGCCTGGGTGCGGTCCGCGCCCCAGACGATCAGCTTGGCGATCATCGGGTCGTAGAACGGCGAAATCGCATCGCCTTCGCGCACGCCGGAATCGATGCGCACCGGCGCCGGCGCCACGCCCGGCGTACCGCCGAGTTCAAACGACACCGCGCCCGGCGTATCCATGTGGCGCAGCGTGCCGATCGACGGCAGGAAGCCCTTCTCGGGATTCTCGGCGTAGATGCGCGCTTCGATCGAGTGCCCGTTGATTGCTAACTCGTCCTGCGACTTCGGCAGCGGCTGTCCGGCGGCAACGCGCAGCTGCCACTCCACCAGGTCGGTCCCGGTGATCATTTCGGTGACAGGGTGCTCCACTTGCAGGCGGGTGTTCATCTCCATGAAGTAGAACGAGCCGTCCTGGTTGGCGATGAACTCCACCGTGCCCGCGCCCACGTAGCCAACCGCCTTGGCCGCGGCGACCGCAGCCTCGCCCATTTCGTTGCGGCGCTTGGTGGTCATGCCCGGCGCCGGCGCTTCTTCCAGCACTTTCTGGTGGCGGCGCTGCACCGAGCAGTCGCGCTTCTGTGCAGTAGACGCGTTGCCCTGGTGTGTCGGCGAATACCTGGATCTCGGTGGCGCGGACGGGTCAGGTACTTTTTCGGCGAGGACCTGGTCGTCGCCGAGGAACTGATCGCTCGCGCTTGCACGATTTTCCAGCGCCGCCTTGAAACTTCGGAACGCTCTATCCGCGCATGCCCTCCGCCGCCTGCCGCGCTGGCCTTTGAGGCAGCACCGGGTAGCGATGCGGCTCGCCCTGTCCTGCAGGAAGCCAGGATCCTGGTTGTTCGCCGTATAGCCCAGGCACCAGCGCACGTTTGGCCTTCCTATTCAGCGACTTGGCGCGCCGACTTCGAACCATCGCGCGCATCGCCGACGCAGGCGGGGCCACATGAAACCAGGCCAGCTTTATTCCGCGCAGGCGTCGGCGAATTCGGCGTTCTCGGACAGGAAGCCGTAGCCCGGATGGATCGCCTGCACGCCGGTGGCAAGCGCCACGGCGATGATCTTGTCGCCGCACAGGTAGCTTTCCTTGGCCGCCGCAGGTCCGATCAGCACCGCCTCATCGCATACCGCCACGTGCTTCGACCTGGCGTCCGCTTCCGAATACACGGCAACGGTCTTGATGCCCATGCGGCGCGCGGTTGCGGCGACACGGCAAGCGATTTCGCCACGGTTGGCGATGAGGATTTTAGTGAACATGCGTGTTATCCGATTGTTTTTCAGGTTTGTTGTAATCAGCCGCCGCAGCTTGCCTTCGGCGCGGAGTCGAGCGTCGCCGCGCGGGTCGGCAGGCCCAGCTTGTTCAGCAGCGCGCGGTCGTCCTCGGCTTCAGGGTTATCGGTGGTCAGCAGCTTGTCTCCGTAGAAGATCGAGTTGGCGCCGGCCAGGAAGCACATCGCCTGGACAGCTTCGCCCATCTGGCGGCGGCCGGCCGACAGGCGCACGCGCGCCTGCGGCATCGTGATGCGGGCAACCGCGATGGTACGCACGAATTCGAACGGGTCGAGCGGGTCGAGGCCGTGCAGCGGCGTGCCTTCGACCTGCACCAGGTGGTTGACCGGCACCGATTCAGGATACGGATTCAGGTTGGCCAGCTGGGCGATCAGGCCGGCGCGCTGCTGGCGCGATTCGCCCATGCCGACGATGCCGCCGCAGCAGACCTTCAGGCCCGCGTTGCGCACACGGCCCAGCGTATCCAGGCGGTCCTGGTATTCGCGGGTCGAGATCACGTTGTTGTAGAACTCGGGCGCGGTGTCGAGGTTGTGGTTGTAGAAGTCGAGGCCTGCCTGCTTCAGGCGGTCGGCCTGGCCTTCCTCCAGCATGCCGAGTGTGGCGCAGGTTTCCAGGCCCAGGGCCTTCACTTCGCGCACCATCTCCTCGACTTTTTCCATGTCGCGCTCTTTCGGGCTGCGCCATGCGGCGCCCATGCAGAAGCGGGTGGCGCCGTTGGCCTTGGCCTGGCGTGCCGCGTCGAGCACGGTATCGATGCCGAGGATCTTCTTGGCTTCGACGCCGGTGTCGTAGCGCGCGGCCTGCGGGCAGTAGCTGCAGTCTTCCTCGCAGCCGCCGGTCTTGATCGACAGCAGGGTCGCCAGTTCAACGTCGCCGGCCGGGAAATTGGCGCGATGGACCGTCTGCGCCTTGAACAGCAGGTCGTTGAACGGCAGCTCGAACAGGGCCAGCACGTCGGCCAGCGGCCAGGTGGCTTCCTGCGGCAGGGTGATCGGATCCGCAGGCGGATGGAAGGAGACGGCGGTCGTTTGGGTCATTGTTGTTCCTTGTACGTGGTTCAGTCACGCACGGGCGGCCAGCCTGGCAAGCCCGCGAGTTCGATAAATTCGGCGGCCGCGGCGGCCGAAGGATTTGTCAGGTAAGGCACGCGTCCCAGCATCGGGGCCGGGATGCGCTGTGCGAGTGCTTCGATGTTTTCTTCAAAATAAGGCATGTCCGGGTCGACCTGGTTGGCCACCCAGCCTGCCAGCACCAGCCCGCGCGCGACGATCGCTTCGACCGTCAGCAAGGCGTGGCTGATGCAGCCAAGGCGCATGCCCACCACCAGGATCACCGGCAGGTTGAGCTGCTGCGCCAGGTCGGCGCTGTCGAAATCGCTTGAAAACGGCACCCGGAAGCCGCCCACGCCTTCGACCACCACCGCATCGGCGGCGGCGGCGATTTCGGCGTAGGCCGCGATGATGGGCACCGGCTCGATGGCCACGCCATCCAGCGCCGCCGCGATGTGCGGAGCGCAGGCCGCGCGCAGCATGTAGGGCGTGGTGATGCTGGACAGGAGGTGCACGTTGCCGGCGGCGGCCAGCATGTCGGCGTCGTCGTTATGCAACTGGCCGTCGCGCATCTCGGCGCCGGCCGCCACCGGCTTCATGCCGCAGGCGCGCACGCCGCCGGCCACCAGCTTGTGCAGGATCGCCGCCGATACCAGCGTCTTGCCGATTTCGGTGTCGGTGCCGGTGATGAAGCAATTGAAACGCCCCGGGATGCGGTCGCCGGCAGGCGCGGCTTCGGCTTGCGGCGTCAGCACCGGCAGGCCGGCGGCCATCGGTTCCATCGGATCATTGAGACTCATCCCACGTCCTTTCCAGTTCGTTGAGCGCGGCGGCGAGCTGTGCGACTTCGTCATGCGTGTGGGCGGCCGACAGCGTAATGCGCAGGCGCGCCGTGTCCAGCGGCACGGTAGGCGGGCGGATCGCCGGCACCCACAAGCCCTGTTCATACAGGCGCGCGCCGACGCACATCGCCTCGGCATTGCTCCCGATGATAACTGGCTGGATGGCCGTCGTCGAGGCTGGACGCTGCCAGCGCGCAAGCTCCAGTTCACTGTCGAGCTGGGCGATCAGCGACTGCAAATGGGCGCGCCGCTGCGCGCCTTCTTCGCCGCCGATGATGTCGATGGACGCCAGCAGGGCGTGCGCCAGCGCCGGTGGCGCCGCCGTGGTGAAGATGTACGGGCGTGCACGCTGGATCATCAGTTCGATCACGCTTTCGTGGGCCGCGACGAAAGCGCCGCCGACGCCTGCGGATTTGCCCAGGGTGCCCATGTAGACCAGGTTGGGCGAGCGCAGGCCGAAGTGTTCCAGCGCGCCGCGGCCTTGCGCGCCCAGGGTGCCGAAGCCGTGGGCGTCGTCGATGACCAGCCATGCACCGTGGCGTTCGCACAATGCCAGCATTTCCGGCAGGGGCGCCAGGTCGCCGTCCATGCTGAACACGGAGTCGGTGACAACGAGTTTGGTACTTGCATTGCTGGCTTCGAGCAGGGCCGCCAACGCTTCGACGTCCGCGTGCGGGTACACCTTGACGCTGGCGCGTGCGAGGCGGGCGCCGTCGATCAGCGAGGCATGGTTCAGCGACTCCGAGAAGATCTCGGCATCCGGGTCGTCGCCCAGTGCGGTCAGCATCGCCAGGTTGGCCATGTAGCCGGTGCAGAACGACAGTGCACGCGGCGATTCCAGGTAAGGCGAGACAAATTCCGCTAAACGTTCTTCTAGGAGATCGTGCGCGCGGCCATGGCCGCTGATCAGGTGCGATGCGCCGCTGCCGGCGCCGTACAGCGACGCGCCTTCGCGCAGCGCTTCGATCACGCGCGGATGCGCCGCGAGGCCAAGGTAGTCATTGCTGCAAAAAGCCAGCATCGGGCGGCCGTCGACCACCAGGCGCGGCGCGGACGGTGTGTCCACCACCCTGCGGCGGCGCGTCAGGCTCTGTTCGTCGATGGCCTTCAGCTTGAGGTTGAGCTTGGAAATCAGGTCCATCGTCACGCCGCGATCACGGTTTCAAACACGGTGTGCGTGCGGGCGGCAAGGCCGTCGATTTCTTCGTCGTTCATCACGTATGGCGGCATCAGGTAGACGGTGCGGCCGATAGGACGCAGCAGGAGTTCGTTTTGCAGCGCTTCGGTGAAGAAGCGGCGCGAGAAGGTGGCGGCAAGCGCGCTGTCGGGTTCGACCGCGTCGAAGGCCCAGATCATGCCGCGCTGGCGCAAGTTCGCCACGCGTTCGTGCGCGGCCAATGGCGCCAGTGCCGCCGTCATGCGCTCGGCGCGTGCGCGGTTCCGGTTCAGCACATCGTCTTCACGGAAAATGTCCAGCGTGGCCAGCGCCGCGCGGCAGGCCAGCGGGTTGCCGGTGTACGAGTGCGAATGCAGGAAGCCGCGGCGGATGTCGGCGCTGTAGAACTGCTGGTAGATCTCGTCGCGGGTCAGCACCAGCGACAGCGGCAGGTAGCCGCCGCTGATCCCCTTCGACAGGCACAGGAAGTCGGGCCAGATGCCGGCCTGTTCGCAGGCGAAGAAGGTGCCGGTGCGCCCGCACCCGACTGCGATTTCGTCGAGGATCAGGTGCACCTGGTAGCGGTCGCACAGCTCGCGCACCAGCTTCAGGTACAGCGGGTCGTGCATCGCCATGCCGGTGGCGCACTGCACCAGCGGCTCGATGATGATGCAGGCGATTTTGTCCGCGCGCTCGGCGAACAGGCGTTCCACGTCCAGCGCCGCGCGGCGCGCCACGTCTTCGGCGGTTTCGCCCTCGCGCGCGTTGCGCGCGTCCGGCGACGATACCGTGCGCGCGGCGCGCAGCAGCGGGCCGTAGGCATCCTTGAACAGCGCGACATCGGTCACGGCCAGCGCGCCGATGGTCTCGCCGTGGTAGCTGCCTTCGAGGCAGACGAATTCCTGCTTGTCGCCGTGGCCAGCGTTGCGCCATGCGTGGAAGCTCATTTTCAGCGCGATTTCGACCGCCGATGCGCCGTCGGACGCGTAGAACGCGTGTCCCAGCACATTGCCGGTCAGCGCGGACAGCCGCTCCGACAGTTCCACCACCGGCTGGTGCGTGAAGCCGGCCAGCATCGCGTGCTCCAGCCGGTCAAGCTGGTCTTTCAGGGCCGCGTTGATGCGCGGGTTGGCGTGCCCGAACAGGTTCACCCACCAGGAGCTGATCGCGTCGAGGTAGCGCTTTCCGTCATGGTCGTACAGCCACACGCCGCGGCCGTGGCTCACCGGCACCAGCGGCACGGTTTCGTGGTGCTGCATCTGGGTGCATGGGTGCCAGACACTGCGCAGGCTGCGCGCTACCCAATCTTGAGACATGCGTGAATCCAAATCAGTTGAGCCAGGAAGGCTTGCGTTTTTCGAGGAAGGAAGCGACGCCTTCGCGCCCTTCCAGTGACGAGCGGATATTCGCGATGCGCTGGGCCGAATCGAGCAGCAGCGCGTCGGTGACTTCCTTGCCCGCCATGTCGCGCACCAGCACCTTGGCTTCGGCCACCGCGTTCGGGCTGTTGGTCGCCAGCGCCCTGACGATGCCGGCCACGTGCTCGTCCAGTTCGTCGGCGGTCGAGATTTCATGCGCGAAGCCGATGCGGTACGCTTCGCGCGCCGAAAAGCGCTCGGCGGTCAGGAAGTAGCGGCGCGCGGCGTTTTCGCCCATCGCCTTGATGACGTAAGGCGAAATCGTGGCCGGGATCAGGCCTAGCTTCACTTCCGACAGGCAGAAATTGGCTTCCTCGACCGCGACGACCACGTCGCAGGCCGCCACCAGCCCCATGCCGCCTGCGTAGCAGTCGCCCTGCACCTTGGCCACCACCGGCTTCGGGCACAGGTAGATCGTGCGCAGCATGTCGGCCAGGCGGGTCGCGTCGTCGAGGTTCTCGGCGTCCGAGTAGCCCGCCATCTTCTTCATCCAGTTCAGGTCCGCGCCGGCGCAGAAAGCCACGCCGTTCGCGGCCAGCACGATCGCGCGCACGTCCTCGCGGCGGCCCAGTTCATCGAAGGCCAGCGCCAGTTCGGTGATGGTGGTCTCGTTGAAGGCGTTGCGCACTTCCGGGCGGTTCAGCGTCACGGTCGCAACGCGGTTTTCGACCGTGACGGTCAGGGTCTGGTGGGTGTTCAAGGTGTTCTCCTTACATCCGGAATACGCCGAACTTCGTGTCCGGGATTTCGGCATTCAGTGCCGCCGACAGTCCGAGGCCCAGCACCATGCGGGTGTCGGCCGGGTCGATCACGCCGTCGTCCCACAGGCGCGCGGTGGCGTAGTACGGGTGGCCCTGGTGCTCGTACTGCTGCTTGATCGGCTGCTTGAACGCGGCTTCTTCCTCCGCCGTCCACTGGCCGCCCTTGCCTTCGATGCCGTCGCGCTTGACGGTCGCCAGCACCGACGCCGCCTGGTCGCCGCCCATGACGGAGATGCGCGCGTTAGGCCACATCCACATGAAGCGCGGCGAGAAGGCGCGGCCGCACATGCCGTAGTTGCCGGCGCCGAAGCTGCCACCGATGATGACGGTGAACTTCGGCACTGCAGCCGTCGCCACCGCGGTCACCATCTTGGCGCCATTGCGGGCGATGCCCTCGTTCTCGTATTTGCGGCCGACCATGAAGCCGGTGATATTTTGCAGGAACACCAGCGGGATCTTGCGCTGGCAGCACAGCTCGATGAAGTGGGTGCCTTTCAGCGCCGATTCCGAGAACAGGATGCCGTTATTGGCGATGATGCCGACTTTTACGCCGAAGATGTGGGCAAAACCGCACACCAGGGTGGTGCCGTAGCGCGCCTTGAACTCGTCGAACTCGCTGCCGTCGACGATACGTGCGATCACCTCGCGCACGTCGAAAGGCTTGCGGGTGTCGACCGGGATCACGCCATACAGTTCTTCGGCCGGATACTTGGGCTCGACGGACTCGCGCAGCGCCATTTGCTGCGGCTTGGTGCGGTTCAGATTCGACACGATGGTGCGCGCCAGCGACAGCGCATGCAGGTCGTTCTGCGCCAGGTGGTCGACCACCCCGGACAGGCGGGTGTGGACGTCGCCGCCGCCCAGGTCTTCGGCCGTCACCACTTCGCCGGTGGCCGCCTTCACCAGCGGCGGGCCGCCCAGGAAGATGGTGCCCTGCTCCTTCACGATGATCGACTCGTCGCTCATCGCAGGCACGTAGGCGCCGCCGGCGGTGCACGAGCCCATCACCACCGCGATCTGCGGGATGCCCTTGGCGGACAGGTTGGCCTGGTTGTAGAAGATGCGGCCGAAATGGTCGCGGTCGGGGAACACGTCGTCCTGGTTGGGCAGGTTGGCGCCGCCCGAGTCGACCAGGTAGATGCACGGCAGGTTGTTCTGGTCCGCGATCTCCTGCGCGCGCAGGT
>NZ_QYUP01000096.1 GCF_003590855.1 Massilia cavernae | reverse complement strand
GCGCAGGTCGGTGCCGTCGAGGGCGTCCCACAACTGCTGCTGCACGCGCTGCGGGCGCAGCGCGTCGAGGATCAGTGCCTTGTAGCCGGGACGCTGCCCAGCCAGCCATTCCACTGCTTTTTCCAGCGCGGCGGCTGCATCGCGATGTAGCCATGCGCAGTCGAACGGCGAGTACAGGTCGCGGCCGACAAAATTGTCGGGCGTCCCGTAGCGCAGGTCGATCGCGATTCCGTCTATCGTCGACAGGTGCCGGAACTCCGGGCTGTTTTCGATATCCTCGCTGGCAATCCCTTGAATCACTGACATCCCCTCTCTAGACATTTGCGCGCTGTGGCGCCGATACTGTTGGCCAGCTCGCGCGCCACGTGCGACAGCGGCGAGTGGCTTGCGGTCAGCAGGTACAGCTGGACCGGAATGCCGGGATCCCACGGGCGGCGCTGCACTTTGGCGGCAGCCGCCGATGCCGCCGTAAATGGATCCACCACCGCCATGCCGGCGCCGGCTTCCACCAGCGAACGCGCGATCTGGTAGGTCTGCACCACGGTATTGAACACGGGTTGCACGCCCTGCGCTTCGCACGACGCCACCACCAGTTCGCCCAGCGGGTCGTTGTCGGCCATGCCGATCAATTCGCCGGACAAGCCGTCCGCCGTGATCGGCTGGCCGGCTTCCGCTTCGGTCCATTTGCCGGCCGGGGCGATTACGGTCAGCACGCCATGCGCGATCGGCTCTGCCACGATGCCCGGGTGGCGCGGGTCCTGCAGCGACAGCGCCAGGTCGGCTTCGCCCAGGCGCAGCGTGTTGACGATTTCGCTGGTGTGGTGGGTTGCCAGTTCGCAGCGCGTTTCGGGATATTCGCGGCGCCACAGCGTCATCGCTTCGGGCAGCACGCTGATCGCAATGGTCGGCGTCGACACCAGCCGCACGGTTTCCAGCGCGCGGCCCTTCAGGCTGGCCGCGAGGCGGCGGATGCCCTGCAAATCGCGGTTGAGTTTTTCGGTTTCGACGAACAGGCGGTGCGCTTCCGGTTTCGGATACAGCTTGCCGCGCACACGCTCGAACAGGGGCATGCCAAGCTGCAGCTCGGCATGCTGAAGCACCTTGGTCACCGCAGGTTGTGAGATGTGCAAGACCTGGGCGGCGCCGCTGATGGTGCCAACCTGCATGATTGCGTGAAACACTTCAATATGACGCAGCCGCATCGCTTTATCCCTTGTGTAATGAGATCGCGCTACTGCGCGAATGGTTCGCAGGATAGCGCAATTTCTTGCCCGTCGTTCCGGTCACTACTTCGTGACCGGCTCCACAGGAGCAACAACCGGCTCGGCCGGGGCTGCCGGCGCCACCGGCGGCACTACCGGAGTCTGCGGTGGCGGCGTCGGCACCATTGCTTCCAGCAGGGCCGCGGTTTCCGCATCCGGGGTTCCGTCGATCGTCATCGGGCGGTAGCGCATCTGGAACGCGGTAATGACGTTGCGGGTTTCCTTGTCCAGGATGCCGGTGCGCGGCGTGGCGTAGCCGAACGTGCCGAGCTTTTCCTGGAACCAGGACACTTCAGGCAGCAGCTGGTCGAAGCCCGGGCGTGCGATGGCCACCTTCGCGGCGTCCGGCCACACCACCAGGCCTTCGCGTCCCAGTTCGGCCCACGGGAACATCGGGCCCGGGTCCTGTTTGCGCTGCGGCGCGATGTCGGCATGGCCCACCACGTTCTCGGGCGGGATGTTGTGGTCCTTGACGATCTTCTTGATCAACGGGACCAGCGCATCGACCTGCTCGCGCGGGAACGGATACCAGGTGCGGGTGCCGTCCGGGTTGACGGTGAAGCCCTTGTTGACGATCTCGATGCCTACCGAAATCGGATTCAGGTTGGTGTAGTTCTTCCAGCTCGAGACGCCTGCATGGTTGGACTGGCGCGTTTCGTTAACCAGGCCGTAGATGACCGGCCTCGATTCGTCCGTCACCAGGTAATGGCTGCTGACGGTCTGCTGGGTCAGAATCCTGATCGAGCTTGGCAGGTCCGATACGGTGTAATGCAGCACCAGGAACTTGACGCGGCTGCTCTGGCTTTTGGCGTCGTAGGTCTTGTCGATGCGCGGGCCGGTGGCGCAGCCCGCCAGCAGGGCGCACAGGATAGTGGGAGCAGGATCTTCATGTCTTCGTGGTTCCGTTTTTATTTATGCGGTGGCGCGCGCGGCAATGCGCGCTGCGGCGTAATGCGGGTGGCCGACAGTGTGGGTCAGCTGGGTCGGCGCCGGCAGGGCGGCGCGCATCGCGGTGACGATGGACGGGTGCAGCGCCGACGCGCGGCCGGCCAGCACCACCGGGCGCGGGCCGAAGCGGCGGGTCAGCGCGTTGGCCAGGCGCGCGAGTTCGCGGCCGGCTTCCTGCAGGATGCGCGCGGCCACCGGGTCGGCGTCGGCGGTGGCGGCGACCACCAGCGCCAGCTTGCCAATTTCGCCGCGCTCCTGGCCGTAGATGAACTGGCGCGACAGCGACCAGTCGCTGCCGCCGATGCGCTCGAACACGGCGCGCGCCATCGGCGAACGTTCCCAGCAGCCCGGCTCTTCGTCCTCGGCGCGCCAGATGTGGCGCAGGGCTTCGCGCGCGATCCAGAAGCCGCCGCCACCGTCGTCCAGCATCACGCCGCGTCCGCCCGCACGGTGGAACTCGCCGCCGGCGTCGATCCAGGCGCCGATCGAGCCGGTGCCCGCATACACGAGGTAGCCTTCGCCCGGCTTGAAGTTGTCGAGATAGGCGATCTCGATGTCGTTGCAGAACGTGATGGCTGCGGGATCGAGGCCCAGCAGTTCGCCGAGCCAGGTTTGCAGCTGCGCGCCGTCGCCGTCGAAGCCGGTCAGGCCGGCCGCAACGCGCACCGGGCGGCCATGGGTGAGCGCCGCCGCGGCGAGTTCCCTGAAGTTGTCGTGGACGCTCTGGCGGCCGTCGGTGCTGGCCATTTGCAGGGCGGACAAGCCGGCGACATGGCCTTCGGCAAGGATGCTGCCGTCGGCGCGGGCAAGCGCCCAGCGTGTTTGCGTGCCGCCGGCGTCAATGCCGAGGCCCAGGCCGTCCAGGTTGTTCATTAGGTTTGCTCCGATCATTTCGCGTTACAGAACGGAGACCCGTGCGCTTTCGTTGCCCAGGCGGTCCACTCCGCTGACGAACACCGCCGTCGCCGGACCGCGCTGCGCATCATCCGCAATCACGAAATCCACCGCCGACACTGGCGCAACCGCGAAGCGCCACTCGCCGCCGTGCTTCGACCAGATCGCGTACTGCACATTGGCCTTGCCCGCCGACAGCTTGAGGCGCACGCCGTCCGGCCCGCGCTTCGCGCTGACGCCCGGCACGCCCGGCGCGGCATTGCCCAGCCAGGTGGTGGCCGGCACCAGCGCCGGTGTGCCGTAATGCACCGCCTTGAGCTGGTCGGTGATGCCTTCGCGATTTTCCATCAGCGCGGCCATGCTGAAGTGCACGTGACCGGTCGCGGCCGGACGCGCGCGCGTCACCTCGATCTGCTCCAGCACTTCCTTCGGCGCATACGACCGGGTGGGGGCGCCGATGCGGCTGGTGAACAGGCCCGGCCACATGTGGCGGCCCTTCGGGTTCTGCGCCAGCCAGTAGTCGAGCAGGGTGTCGTAGGCCTGCGGGGTCTGCGAACGGGGCCAGTACAACTGTGGCGTGAAGTAATCCACCCAGCCCTGTTCCAGCCACAGTTCGGCGTCCGCGTACAGCTTGTCGTACTGGCTGAAGCCCGAAATGGTCGGCGGACGGCGGTCGGGCTTGCCGATGCCGAAGGGGCTGATGCCGAAACGTACCCAGCTCTTTTCGCGGTGGATGCCCTTGTAGATGGCTTCGATCAGGCGGTTGACGTTGTCGCGGCGCCAGCTGGCGCGGTCGAGCTTGCCGCCGCCGGCGACGTAGCGCTGCCAGGCCGGCTGGTCGGGGAAGTCGAGTTCGGCCCTGGCGGCGCCGCTGCCGTCCAGCGCGGCGGTTTCGGCCCCGGTCGCGGTCGGCGCTTCGATCGGATAGGGGTAGAAATAGTCGTCCAGGTGCACGCCGTCGATGTCGTAACGGCGCACCACGTCGAGGATCACGTCAAGCGTCTGCTTCGACGCGGATTCCTCGCCCGGGTCCATCCACAGGAACTGGCCGTAGCTTTTCACGGCCGCCGGATTGGTCTTGGAGATGTGGGTGGCGGCGATCGGCGACCTGGCGGTGGCGTGGCGCGCGCGGTAAGGATTGAACCACGCGTGCAATTCGAGTCCGCGCGCATGCGCTTCGGCGACCCAGAATTTGAGCGGGTCGTACCAGGGCTGCGGGCCGACGCCTTGGGTGCCGCTCAGGAATTCGGTCCACGGCTCCAGTTTGGACGGGTAGATCGCGTCGGCCGCTGGACGCACCTGCAGCACGATGGCGTTCAGGTTCATCGCCTTGGCGCGGTCGAGGATGGCGATGGCTTCGGCCTGCTGCTGCGCGGCGCTCAAACCTTGCTTGGTCGGCCAGTCGATGTTGGCGACGGTCGACACCCAGGCTGCGCGGAATTCGCGCGGGGCCGCTGGCGGTTCAGCGGCAATGCCGGGGGCCGGGGCCGGGACCGCGCCAGGCGTTGCCGCCTCAGGTGCGACTGGTTTCGCCGTAGTGCAGCTGGCGAGCAGGGTGCCGAACGAGATCGCACCGGCGGCTGTGGCAAGCGCGAATGCGCGTTTTTTCATATTTGGCTGCAAGACCATCCCCTTCATTTTAATTTTCTAAACTTTCACGAACCATTTCTTTCGCCACATGAACCAGGCGATCGAAAACATGAAAGCGTTAAACAGCAAAGCATAAAGCAAAGATGTGTTGACCGGCCCGAGCGGCAGTGCGCGGATCGGCGCGTACAGCGTCTTGCCGAGCGAAACGAGGCTGCCGTCAGGCTGGGTGAATTTGATGAAGCCGAACATCTTGGCCACCAGGCCGGAGAACGCGAAGATGAACAGCGCGTTCATGCCGTAGATGACGAAAGGCTTGCTCCAGCGCGCGGCGGCTTCGCGCACGGCGGCGTGCGGATTCACGTCCAGCATCCAGTAGAAGGCGGAGAACCCGACCAGGCCCCAGCCCGCGGCCAGCATGCTGTACGAGGGTGTCCACAGCGACTTGTTGATCGGCATGAGGATAGCGTCGAAGATGGAACCCAGCGCCAGCAATACCAGCCCCGCCAGCAGCATCCACACGGTCTGTTCGGTATGGCTGTGGCGCGACAGCAGGAAGCGCCCGGCCAGCACGCCCAGCAGCTGGCTGCACACCGCCGGGATGGTGCTGAACATGCCTTCCGGATCCCAGGTCTTTGACTGCACCCACATGTGGCCATCCAGCACCATGCGGTCGAGGTACGCGCCGAAGTCCTTGCCCGGCTCCAGCACGCCGGCGCCGATGCCCGGCACCGGCACCCACAGCATCGCCACGCTGTACAGGGCGTACAGGCCGGCTATCCACGCCAGCTGGGCGCGCCAGCTGAAATACACGACGATGGGCGCGGCCAGCAGGGTGCACAGCGCGATACGCTGCAGCACGCCAGGAATGCGCACGGTCTCGAAGTCGAACTTGGGAATCAGGTTCAGCAGGAAGCCGATCAGGAAGATCAGGGCCGCGCGCTTGGCCAGCTTGATCAGCAGCGCCGGCTTGTCGGCGCCGGCATCGGCCAGGCGGCCCAGCGACAGCGCCATCGACACGCCGCCGATGAACAGGAAGAAGGGGAAGATCAGGTCGGTGAAAGTCCAGCCATGCCACTGGGCGTGGGCCAGTTGCGCATACAGCTTGGACCAGTCGCCCGGGTTGTTAACCAGCACCATCGCGGCAATGGTAAAGCCGCGGAATGCGTCGAGCGAGAGGAGCCGTTCCTGCGCAGCCATTCCTTATTGTTTCTTCCCGAATTCAGGGTCGATCTTGACCAGCGCCGCCATGATGAAAGCCGGAATCGTCGCCAGGCAGGTCCAGATGAAGAAGTTCTTGTAGCCCAGGTATTCCTGCAGGTCGCCGCTCCACATGCCCGGCACCATCATGCCGAGCGCCATCAGGCCGGTGCAGATCGCGTAATGCGCGGTCTTGTGCTCGCCTTCGGAGACCATGATCATGTACAGCATCATGGCGGTAAACCCGAAGCCGTAGCCGAACTGCTCGATGGCGAGGAAGCCCGAGATCAGGTAGAAGTTCTCCGGCTGCGCCTGCGACAGGTACACGAACACCAGGTCCGGCAGGTGTACTGCGAACACCATCAGCCACAGGCATCGCTTGAGCCCGAGGCGGGAGATCAGGTAGCCGCCGGCCAGGCCGCCCAGCGTCAGCGCGATGATGCCGATGGTGCCGTAGGCCACGCCGTACTGCGCCGTGCTCAAGCCCAGTCCGCCGTCGGCGATCGAATCCTTGAGGAAGGGCGCCACCAGCTTGAGCAGCTGCGCCTCGCCCAGGCGGAAGGTCAGGATGAAGCCGAGGATCAGCCAGATGTCGCGCTTGCCGAAGAAGGCGCCGAAGGTGCCGAAGAATTCGCGCAGCGGGCTGGTGCCGCGCGCCACCGCGTGGTCGGCGACCGGGCGCGGCAGCACCATCTGGTGCCAGGCGAAGGCCAGCGCAAACACGCCTGCCAGGATGAAGAACACGATCGACCAGGCCTTGTGGGCGTCACCCATCGTCACGGCCAGGTAGCCGGCCAGCACCACCAGCGGCCCCTGCCCGGCAAGCGTCGCGAGGCGGTAGAAGGTACTGCGCACGCCGACAAAGGCGGCCTGGTCCTTCTGGGCCAGGCCCAGCATGTAGAAGCCGTCGGCCGAAATGTCATGGGTTGCCGAACTGAAGGCCATCAGCCACATCACCGCCAGGCTGACCATGAAGAAGGCGGGCAGGTGCAGCACCGTGCCGACCGCGACCAGCGATGCGGCCACCGCCAGCTGCAAGGTCACGGTCCAGCCGCGCTTGGTGCCGAACATGTCGACCACGGGCGACCACAGGGGCTTGATCACCCACGGCAGGTAAAGCAGGCTGGTGTAGAAGGCGATGTCGGAGTTCGACACCCCCATGTCCTTGTACATGATGACCGACAGGCTCATCGCGACGACGTAGGGAATGGCTTGGGCAAAATACAGGGACGGCACCCACAGCCAAGGACTTTTCGCTTGCGAAGTTTGCATAGATCTTTCGTGATGAGGACGGACGGCGAGTCCAGGGCGGACGGCGAGTCCAGGGCGGACGGCGAGTCCCGGCGCCTGCCGCGGCCTTAGGCGGCGAGTGCCCGGCGAACGCTGCCGCTCGCCTGGTCCAGCAGGGCCCTGGCCTGGCCGATATCGGTTTGTCTGGTCAGGGCTACCACGGCAACCTTGACATGGAAATCGCACTGTTCCAGCACCGCGCGCGCCGCTTGTTCGTCGGCGCCCGTGGCAATCATGGTCAGGCGCACCGCACGCCGGATCAGCTTGGCGTTGGTGGGTTTCAAGTCTACCATCAGGTTGCCGTAAACCTTGTTCAAACGCACCATCAGCGCGCTCGAGAAGGAGTTCAGCGCGATCTTCTGCGAGGTGCCTGCCTTCAGGCGGGTGCTGCCGGAGATCACTTCAGAACCGGTGTCGAGGGTCACGCCGATTTCCGCCTCGTTGGCGACCGGCGCGTCCGGGTTGTTGGCGAAGCCCACGGTCAGCGCGCCCAGTTCGCGTGCGGCGCGCAGCGCGCCCAGCACGTAAGGGGTGCCGCCCGATGCGGCCAGCAGCAGCACCACGTCGTTCGGGCCGCAGTTGGTGGCCCGCAGGTCGGCGTCGCCCTGCACCAGGTCGTCCTCGGCGCCTTCGACCGCGACGAACATGGCGTCGGTGCCGCCCGCCAGCAGGGCGATCGAGCGCTCATGCGGCCAGGAGAAGGTCGGGTACAGCTCCACGCTGTCGAGCACGCCGAGGCGGCCCGAGGTGCCGGCGCCGACGTAGATCAGGCGTCCGCCCGCTTCCATGCGCGGCTGGGCGGCGGTGACTGCCGCCGCGATGCGCGCCGAAGCCGCGCGCACCGCGTTGACCGCGTTGAGCTGGTCGTCGACGAGGGTATTGACCAGTTCCGCGGTGGGGTACTGGTCGAGCTGGGCGTGCTGCTGGTCTGGGGTTTCGGTTTTTAGCATCTGGCGTGGGTGGCGCTATTGAGGATAGGCTGAGGGATAGAACCAGTGTAATACCAAATTGGCCAGCCTCCCCATGAAAGGATTGGGCGTCGTTATTCCGAAAAGTTATGTAACGCGGCGCATCTCGGCGACGAAATCGTAATGGTCGCTGCGGCAATAAGAATGGGTCAGCTCCACCGCCTGGCCGGATTCGAGGTAGCCGACCCGGGTAATGAACAGCACGGCCCGTCCCTCCGGAACGCCGAGCTTCTCGGCCAGCGTGGCCGGGGCGTTCATCGCGCGGATGTGCTGCAACGCGCGCACCGGCATGTGGCCGGTCTTGTCCAGGTGTGCATACAGGGAATCGCCCACGGCTTCCGGGCGCGGCAGGATGGCGGCGGGGATCACGCTCACTTCGTAGGCCATGACCACGTCGTCGGCCAGGCGCAGGCGCTCCAGCCGTGCGACCCGGCTGTTGGCCGACAGGCCCAGGCTCAGCTGCTCGTCGGCCGCGGCGATGGCCACGGCGCGCTTGAGCCATTGCGATCCGGGCCGGTAGCCGCGCTGTTCCAGCTGTTCCGAAAAACTGGAGAGGCTCGACAGCGGCTGCTCGATGCGCGGCGCCACGTAGTTGCCGGATCCGCGGCGGCGCACCACCATGCCCTGCTCGACCAGCTGGTCGATGGCCTTGCGCGCGGTGACGCGGGAGATGTCCAGCTGCTCGGACAACAGGCGTTCCGACGGCAGCGCCTGGTCGACGCGGTAGCGGCCGTCGCGCACATCCTGGATCAGCTTGCGTGCAACCTGCATGTACAGGGGTGAATTGTCGTTCAGGTCGACCCTGAACTCGGTGATGGTGTTGCTCATGGAGGTTCCGCTAACAAGTGATACGTACGAGTCCAGGTATGGTGCGTTCGCGCGGGCATAAATGCAAGGGCGCGTTGCGCGGGGCGCAGCCATCCATGAATGCGGGCGTGCCCAACATATCAAAAGGTTATGCCCCGGACCGCACATTTCATTGGCACCTGCCATGGCGCCGCTCTATCCTCGCAGGACGAACAACACGGAGTTACCCATGAGACAAGGCAGGCGAGCAATGCTGGGATTGGCTTTACTGGGCGGCATGAGCCGCGTCTTTGCCCTTGCGCCGGCGACGGCGTCGGCTTCCCCGAAGGAGCCCGGGCCGCAGCTCGACGCCGAGCTGGACGCGGTCGTGCGCGATCCTGCCTGCCAGCTCTCCAGCCTGTCGGTGCTGGCGATCCGCGACGGCAAGCTTGTATATGAGCGGCAGTTCGGTCAGCGTTTCATCGGCGCCGGCGGCCTGCCGTCGAAGCCGGCGGACGCGCGCACCATGTACCGCATCGCCTCGATCTCGAAGATGATGACCACGCTGGGCCTGATGCGCCTGGTCGAGGAAGGCAAGCTCGGCCTCGACGCGGATGTGGGTAACTACCTGGGTTATCCACTGCGCAACCCAAACTTCCCGGACCGCGCGATCACGCTGCGTAGCTTGCTGTCGCACCGCTCCAGCCTGCGCGACGACGCCGGCTATTCCTTCCCGGCCGCCACCCCGCTCAAGGCGCTGCTGCTGCCCGATGGCGCGCTGTACGGCAACGGCGCGATGTGGGCGAAGAATGCCGCGCCCGGCGAATACTTCACGTATTGCAACCTCAACTGGGGCGTGATCGGCACCATCATGGAAAAAGTGTCGGGCGAACGCTTCGACCGCCTGATGAAGCGCCTGCTGCTCGATCCGCTCGGCCTGCATGGCGGCTTCAACCCGTCCGAATTCAGCCAGGAAGACCTGTCCAACCTGGCCACGCTGTACCGCAAGCGCACCACCGACACCGAGATCTGGGACAGCGCCGGGCCGTGGATCCCGCAGGTGGACGACTACAGCCAGCGCCCGCCGGCGCGCCCGGCCGGCATCGACAACTACGCCGTGGGAACCAATGCCACGCCCTTCAGTCCCACCGGAGGCCTGCGCATTTCGGCGCACGACATGGGTACCATCATGCTGATGCTGATGAACGAGGGGAGGCACGAGGCAGGCAGCTGCTGCAGCCGGCAACGCTAAAGGC
>NZ_QYUP01000095.1 GCF_003590855.1 Massilia cavernae | reverse complement strand
GTCGTCGTCGACAGGGGTTTCTGATGCAATTCTAAACTGTTTCCTATGTTGGTTAATGAGGCAATCGGCCTCATTCCAACAGGAGCAGCATCATGACTCAAGCCATCACCCCGCTGCGCCAACGCATGATCGACGACATGCGGATGCGCAAGCTCGCACCCAAGACCCAATCGGCCTACCTGCTGCACGTGCGGCGGCTGGCCGCCTTCCTGGGCCGCCCGCCCGACACCGCCACGAGCGAGGATCTGCGCTTGTTCCAATTGCACCTGGTCGAACAAGGCTTCACGTCGAACGCCCTGAACGTGACGATCACCGGATTGAAGTTCTTTTTCGAAGTCACCGTCCACCATCCCGAACTGATGGCCAGATGCATCCCGTACCGGTTCCCCGCAAACTTCCCCAAGTGCTCAGTCGGGACGAAGCCGCGCGCCTGATCGCCTCGGCGTGCAGTCCCAAGTACCGGGCGGCATTGTCGGTCGCCTACGGCGCCGGCCTGCGCGCAAGCGAAGTGGTCGGCTCAAGGTGACCGATGTCGACAGCGGGCGCATGGTCTTGCGCGTGGAACAAGGCAAGGGGCACAAGGACCGGTACGCCATGCTGTCGCCGGCGCTGCTCGACTGCCTGCGTGCCTGGTGGAGGACGGCACGTGCCGAAGGCAAGATCCTGCACGGCGGCTGGTTGTTCCCCGGACAGAATCCCGTCGACCCGCTCGGCGTACGGCAGCTGAACCGCGCCATCCACGCCGCCGCCGACCTGGCGCGCATCGACAAGCGCGTGTCCATGCACATCTTGCGCCACAGCTTCGCCACCCATCTGCTGGAGCAGAAGGTCGACATCCGGGTGATCCAGACCCTGCTCGGCCACAAGCGGCTCGACACGACCGCGCTGTACGCCCAGGTCGCCACCGATCTATTGCGCGAAGTAATCAGCCCGCTCGACACCTTGCAGCCGGCATAGGGGGCGCCATGGAGCACCCCGACCTGGAGGTCGCGGACATCTTCCGCGCCCACGGTCCGGCCTGGCGACAAGCCCAACGCGGACACCTGAGCCTGGGCCAGCTCAAGGTCATGTCGGCCATCGAGCAGTGTCGCAGCGCGGCGCTGGGCGGGCACGCGCTGCGCTGCGACACCTGCGAACACGTCGACATCGCCTACAACTCCTGCCGCAATCGCCACTGCCCGAAGTGCCAGGCCGGCGCCGCGCGCCGCTGGCTTGAAGCGCGCCGCAACGAATTGCTGCCGGTCGAGTACTATCATGTCGTCTTCACCCTGCCGGCGACGGTCGCCGCGCTCGCCTGGCACAACAAAAGCGTACTCTACCGACTGCTGTTCGAGCTCGCGGCGCAGACGCTGTGTACCATCGCCGCAGATCCCAAGCACCTGGGCGCGCGCATCGGCGCCACACTGGTGCTGCACACGTGGGGTTCGGCGCTGACCCACCATCCCCATGTGCACGGCATCGTCCCCGGCGGCGGCCTGTCGCAGGACGGCGAGCGCTGGGTCGCCTGCAGGCGGGGATTCTTCCTGCCGGTGCGCGTGCTCTCGCGCTTGTTCCGGCGGCGCTTCCTCGAAGCGCTGGGCGCGGCCCATCGCGCCGGCCAGTTACGTTTCCTCGGCGAGCATGCGGCACTGACGGAACCGACCGCCTTCGCGCGCTGGATGGCGCCGCTGCGGCGTTGCGAGTGGGTGGTCTACGCCAAACGTCCGTTCGCCGGGCCCGAGGCGGTGCTGGCCTACCTGTCCCGCTACACGCATCGAGTCGCAATCTCGAACCGGCGGCTTGTCGCCATGGACGAGCGCGGCGTGACATTTCGTTGGAAGGACTACCGTGCCAAGGATCAGATGCACAAGACGATGACGCTCGGCGCCGACGAGTTCATGCGCCGGTTCCTGCTGCATGTCCTGCCCAGCGGCTTCCACCGGATCCGGCACTACGGGCTGTTCGCCAACGCGGGACGCAAGGCCAACCTGGCCAGGGCGCGCGCATTACTGCGCGTCCCGGCGCCCGCCGTCGACACACAGCCTGTCGAGCGCAATTCGACGATGTTCATTTGCCGGCACTGCGGCGCGCCGATGGCGATCACCGCCATCTTCTTGCCGATCAAAGCAATTCAGGCACCAGCACGGCACCAGGGAGCACCTCCATGAGCGACAACGACAACATAGGCTTGCGCCACAAGCGCGTCGACCGTCGGCCAAAACCGATGCGGAGCTCCTTTGCCTGTCCTGCCGCAGCGTCTCAATTTCAATCGATTAACCACCGAACAGGCGACGCCCCCCGTGACCGTTTCAGGTCTTATATACGCCATCGATGCCAACTCGCCCGCTCCAACTGGCACCTTCCCAGCCAACGGCGCCGGTCAAATCGCCATAGCCTATGACAAAGGCTGACGACAACTAAACTTCCCGCGGTTTCCTCCTTCGGGGCTTGCCCAACGCCGGCCGGGAACGCTTGCGCGCATCAATTCAGGTCTGTGGAAGCGGCCGACATCGGACAACCCTTAACGAAAGCGGACGTAACGACCCAAAAGGCGCACTTCGCCAGCATGCGACGGATTCGACCGGCCCGCTTGGCGAAGCGGCCACGTTTGTGCCTTAGTAGCATTTCCAGTCTTCATGTTGTCCTTGGGTCGCGCTGTCTGCACTTTGGCGGCTAGGCCATTGAAGCCGGAGCGCATGTCGGTGATGCCGGCGGCGAGCCAGACCTTAGTGCCGGCGGGCAGGCCGATCATCGCAGCACCCGATCCAGAACTTGCGCCAGCGTGGACGCATTGGGCTGCCCCTCGATGCGCACGCGGACCTGACCCACTTCCAGCACAATAATACCGTCGGCATCGAAGGCGGCGTTGCTCGGAGCCGGCACTGCTGGCGCCAGCACCACCGGCAACAAGCCATCGTCGCGCTTAGCGCCGGCGCGCCGAGACGCCCTTGCTGATAAAGTCGGCGCCAGCTGAACACCTGTATGGCATTGACGCCATGTTCGCGCGCGATGCGCGCGACCGAAGCGCCTGGCTCCAGCGACAGCGCCACCAATGGCGCGCTTGAACTCCAACGGATGCTGGCGGTAGTGGCCGCGCGCATGGAAATGTGTCCATAATCAGAATTTGTGGGCACAAATGCTGTGCCGAAATTCGATCATGGAGGACGGTGGCTAGACAGTCTAGACGGCGCTGACTAGACGCTTACCGTAAGCGTGCTGAGACCAAAGCAGCAAAGGCCGGTTGGCCAATTTCAATTGTTCGCCTAAGCGTATAAAAAGTGCGGTGTAAGAGTTCCGTCGAGGCAGTCGAACCGGACACCGGGCAGTTCACAGTTCACTTTCGGGCACCCGCCGCTCACGTCAATGTGAGGTCAAACCACTCAACCTTTAGCGAGCCCATGAGATGGAATTGATCGTCCAGATATTCTATGACGTTGGCGGTAGATTTTCGCGCATGAAGCGAGTTCGTCCTTTCCCATATGTAGCGCCGATTTTGCATGGAAAACGGGCAGTCTGAAAAATCTCAACTTATGTGAAAATTGGCTGAAAAATCTCATCTTTTATGACATTTAATCTCATCTTTTGTGAAAATTTTTTCGTAAGTTATTGATTTTTTGCGTTTTTAATCTCATCTTTTATGACATTCAACGGTGTTCGTTGACTGTCACATAAGTCGGGATTTTTCTCGCATAAAATCCTGGGGTGACGGGGTGTAAATGTCTCTACAAAACTTGTAGCAGCAGTTTCAAGCTCCTACTATGTGTGCATGAGCAAATCGAACACCTCCTGGATACTGCTGATTGCGACGCTACCCGCTAGCAGCACTGCAAGCCGCATGCGGCTGTGGCGGGCCGTCAAATCGCTGGGGTGCGCGACCTTGCGCGACGGCGTGTACCTGTTGCCCTTTCAAACAGAGCTCGACTACCGGCTGAAGAAGCTCTCCGACGAGGTGCGCCAGGACGGTGGTAATAGCTGGGTGCTCCGGGTGGCGGCCGATCCACGTCCGGGCGAATCCGGTTTCGGCGCCATGTTTGACCGCACCGGGGTATATGACGACCTGTGCCGTTCACTTGACGGGGCTGCCGTAGAGATGAAAGGCCAGGCGCCTGCGGATATCGCGCGCAACCTGCGCAAGATGCGCAAGGAACTCGAATCCATCCGCGCGATCGACTATTTTCCGTCTGAAGCCAGTGCGCTGGCTGAAGCCGCGTGGCTGCGTTACGTGCAGTCGGCCGAAGCGGCGATGTCAATCGGTGAGCCCGCCGCAGTGGCTGGCGAAATACCGCTCCTGCCGCGCGACGAATACCGAGGCCGCCGCTGGGCAACGAGGAAGCGCATATGGGTCGACCGGGTCGCAAGCGCATGGCTGATCCAGCGGTTCATTGATCCGGAAGCCGAATTCCTCTGGCTGGACTCGCCTTTGGACTGTCCCGCGGACGCCCTTGGATTCGATTTTGATGGCGCTACGTTCACCCATGTCGGGGAATGCGTGACTTTTGAAGTACTGCTGGCAAGCTTCGGCCTTTCTCAAGATCCGGCGCTGGCACGTTTGGGCGCGCTGGTGCGCAATCTCGATGCCGGTGGTGGATACGTGCCCGAGGCAGTCGGCTTCGAAGCGCTCATGCATGGCGCCCGCAAGCGCGGCCTGACTGACGACCAGCTGCTGGCAAACGTTGGCGCTGTCCTCGATTCACTCCATGCCCATTTCGCAACGAACGACGAGAAGGAAGGTCAATGAGCGCGCCCGCTTACACCTTGGGCCAACTCCTGCGCTACATGCTCATGCTGGGAACCATCGGCTTCGGCGGCCCGGTTGCCCTGGTTGGCTACATGCACCGCGACCTGGTCGAGCGGCGTGGCTGGATCTCCGAAGAGGATTACAAGGAAGGCCTGGCACTTTCCCAACTGACGCCAGGTCCGCTCGCTGCACAACTGGCGATCTACCTGGGCTTCGTGCATTACCGGACCCTCGGCGCCACGCTGGCTGGCTTGGCTTTTGTCATCCCATCTTTCTTGATGGTCCTCGGATTGGGCTGGGCCTATGTCGAATATGGCGGCTTGCCTTGGATGCAGGCGGTCTTCTATGGCGTGGGGCCGCTGTGGTCGGCATCATCGTAATGAGCGCGAAAAAGCTGACTGAAAAGAACATAGGGCGTGACAAGCTGCTGTGGGTAATCTACCTTCTGCTGGCTGGCGTGACCATCGTGACGGAAAGCGAGATTGCCTGGCTGTTTATCGCGGCCGGTATTGTCGCCTGGTTGTGGAACGCTCCGCCACCATGGCTGGGGGAGGGCGCCTAAACGCCAGCGCAGCAAGTGTTTTTCCACTCACCGCGGCCTTCGCGCCTGCACTTGACTATCCCTTGCTGGTCCAGCTGGCGCTCTTCTTTGCGAAGGCCGGGGCATTTGTGTTTGGTTCTGGCCTTGCGATTGTTCCATTCCTCTATGGTGGTGTGGTGACCGAGCATCACTGGCTGACAGAACGCCAATTCGTCGATGCCGTCGCAGTTGCGATGATCACGCCCGGTCCGGTAGTCATTACCGTCGCCTTTATCGGATATCTCGTTGGCGGCCTATGGGGCGCGATCGTGGCAGCCGTCGCAACTTTCCTTCCTTGCTACCTGTTCACCATCATCCCGGCTCCATATTTCAAGAAGTATGGCCGTCGTCCCGGCGTAGTCGCGTTCGTGAATGGGATTACGGCCGCTGCGATTGGCGCGATCGCGGGTTCGGTCGTGGTTATCGCACAGCGCTCAATCAGCGATTTCCCGACAGCGGCTATCGCCGTGACCACAGTGGCGCTGCTCTGGAAATTCAAGAAACTGCAGGAGCCGGCTATTGTCCTGGCGGCGGCAATACTGGGTTTGGTCATCTATCCGCTGTCCAGCTGAAGGAGGGAGGCTACTATGAAATGGATCACCCGCGAACGGCCGAAGATCGACCGCATTGCCTGTCCGTGGCTCATCACCAGGTTTATCGACAAAGACCCTGAATTCCTGTTTGTCCCTACAGAACATGCGAAGGTTAAGGCCGCCCTCACCGGCGCTGCTGCAATACTCGGCTCAGCGATCATTGATCTTGAGAGCAAATAGGAGAACATGCGTGTTTGGTTTGTAACGCAACACTCAACGATATCCATCAAGGCCGGTCGCTTCAAGTTCCGTCGCGTGATGCACCAGATTGCATCACGCGCTAGTTGCAAATGATTCTCATTTGTATTAAGATCACACCACTTGACTAGCATTCTGCTGACGGCGCCTCATAGGTGCCCGTCCGTTTGAAGTGCATGTTCATATCCCTTTAGCCAGCCAGCCGGTCTTCAACCTGGACCGCCGCCAGTCAAATTTGTCCTGACAGGGAGCGCGAAACGCGCCATTCCGTCGGCTGGCTGCTGATGCATTCCGTCCTCTTCCAGTCGTGCCTGCCGAGTCTTCTGACGCGTGGCCGGCCGGTGTCGTCGTTCCCTGTTGCGTAACGCCAATTCGAGTTCAATAAGCCAGCGGCTTCTCGGATAGCGGAACGATTTTACTGAGGAATCGAATGCAAGAACTGATCATTCTCGGCCATGTGCCGACCGATTCTGTCAACGACGGCTTTATTCCGGCGGCGCAGCAGCTTGGCCTGTCGGTGGTCTTGTTGACCGATCACGCAGAAGCGCACAGGCAGTATTTCAACCAGGACGGGCTTGCCGCCTATCCAACCGAGATCATCGCGTGCGATGTTTTCAATCCGCTCGCTGTCATTGGCGCGCTCACCAGCCGCAAACGCAGGCCGTCGGCGGTGTTCTCGAACAGCGACCACCTGCAGGCCAGCACCGCGATCGTGGCGGACTACTTCGACCTGCCGCGCAAGGACTGGCGCGTGGCCTATCGTGCGAAAAACAAGGCCGAGATGCGCGCCGAACTGCAAGCGCGCGGCGTGGACGTATTGTGGCATGCGGTCGTGTGCGATCCGGCTAGCCTCGCGCAAGTCGCCGCCGAAACGCCGTTCCCATGCATCGTCAAGCCACGAGAGGGGGTGGCCAGCCAGCAGGTCACCTTGAGCCGCAATGCCGCCGAACTGGAGGCGCAATGTGCCGCTGTCTGGGCCGAAGAGCCGGGCTTCCCGCTGCTCCTGGAGGAGTACATCGATGGCCCGCTCTACACGCTGGAAACGCTGGGCGATGGACGCCAACTGACTGTGCTTGGGGGCTTCCAGGTGACGCTTTCGCCGCCCCCCTATTTTGTAGAACTCCAGGCGAGCTGGGGCACAGGACTGGCGCCTGAAGAAGAGGCCGCGGTGGTGGAGACGATACGCCGCTTTGGCATCGGTTTCGGAGCCTGTCATACCGAATTCGTCATGTCGGCCAAGGGGCCGCGCCTTATCGAGATCAACTATCGCAACATTGGCGACTATCGTGAATTTTTACTGCAGGACACGCTCGGCATTCCATTGTTCGAAACCGTTCTCCGGCTCTACCTTGGACAGTCCTTGCCGTCGCTGACTCTTGCGCCGAACGCGGCATTGATCCGCTATTTCACTGCGCATTCTGCTGGCGATCTGGCCGATGCACCCGAAGCATTCGTGGAACGCGCGGACGGCCTGAACGTGAGCTACAAGCCGCTGCGCAAGGTCGGCGAGGTCATCAACGTCACCAACTCGAACAAGGATTACGTCGGGGTGCTGCGCGGCACAGGTTCCGATGCAGGATTGCTGGCACGGGAGATGGACAGGATTGGCCGGTCACTGACCTGGAGGATTGCAGCTTGAACGCGATTGCCGAAACCAACCGACCCGAAGCCGGCGCGCCGGATCTTTCTGAACATGAACAGCACATCTGCCGCCGCGTGCTTGACACGCTCCTGCGTGAAAACGTACGTGGGTGTGTAAGCCAATCCGCGCGCCTGCCGAGCGCGGCCCTGCCAGCCAGGCACGCCGGCCACGCCATGATGACCGACACCTGGCTGCATGTTTCTCATTTCGGACCGGGCAGTCTCTGGATCCCGGTGACTCCGGCCGGTTTCATGCAGGACTGGAAGAGCGCTGGACTTCCGTGGCTATGGCAGGAAGGTTCGCGTATGACGGAACTCCATGCGCTTGAACAGATTCTCGATTGCTTCGCACAGGGTTTAGCTGCCGAGGAGGCTTCGCTGTTCGAGGCGTTTGTCGGCGAGTGCACATTGGCGGTATCGCATCGCGCACGCTGCGAATCAGAACGGGAACGCTGGTTCGGCGACTGGCGCGCATCGCACGCCGGCGCCACCGGCGCCGACCTGCCGGATTGGCATGCACGCCTGTTGCACTACGACAGGCTGGCGGCCTTCCTGGATCATCCGTTCTACCCCACGGCGCGCGCCAAGCTTGGCTTCGACGACGCTGCCCTTGCCGGCTACAGCCCGGAATTCCAGGTCCCCTTTCAATTGCGCTGGCTGGCCGTGCCGAACGTGCTGCATCATCCCAGCGCGGAGCGAGACCGAGGGTTGCCTGCGTTATGGCCGCAGATGGAGCACGTCGGCTTGCCCGCGACCCTGGCCGCTACGCATGTGCTGATGCCGGTGCACCCCTTCGTCTGGGAAAACCAACTCGATACCTACTTAAGCGAGAGCGGCCTGCGCGAACAGGCGATCCGTGCGCCCCGGCCTTATCTTTCAGTGGCTCCAACGCTGTCGGTGCGCACCGTGGTGTTGCTCGATGCGCCGGAATGGCACTTGAAACTGCCGTTGACGATGCGAACGCTTGGGGCGAAGAACATTCGTACCATTAAGCCAAGCACAATCGGAGACGGCCATCGCATCCAGACCCTGCTAGGGCAGATCGTCCTGCGCGAGCCGATGCTGGCCGGGCGTGTGCTGCTGACCGACGAGGAGTGTGGTGCGCATGTCGACCATCGTGTGTTCCTCGGCTATATCTTGCGTCGCTATCCATCCGCTGCACTCGAGGACAGCACCCTGATTCCGGTCGCCGCATTGATGGCACCAACGCCAGGGCGCAAGCTGGTGGCCGAAGAGGCCGGCGGTACTGCTTCATGGCGGTGAACGATCGGCCTTCTTCGAGATTACCTTGAAGCTGACGCTGCGCCTCGCACCTGTTCTTTGGCTTGCGTTACGGCATTGACGCTTGATCGAAACCAGCAGAATTTCCGTTCGCCGTATTCAACTCGGAACGAACCACGCCTGCGCTTGCTGTTGGAAGGACAACGACGCTGCCCGCATCCATTTCGAAACCCCCGGCAGCGTTGGCCAGGGCCCTTGCGCTTCACTTGCCGGCCTGCAGGCGAACGGCTATTTTGTGCCTGACGAGCTGCCACTGGCGCAGATGTTACCGACGATTACCCTGCAGCGAATATCAGCTTGTCTCGTCGAGCGTTTCGCGCAACCGCTGGGCAGGCCTGCCGCTGCCTTGTACGGTGGCAGGTACTTGAACAAGATCGACGCCCGGATACTGATCCGAATTACGAGCGGAAGGGGGGAGAGCGTCGCGCTGCGCCAGCAGCGTTCTGCTAGAGGACGAACGGCTGCATATCAAGTACCTGCTGATCGCCGCCACCTTGGCAAACAAGGCCGACACAGGAGCTGCGGACGTCAACAAGTTCTATGGCAACAGCGCGCCGAACTTCCTGCGGCCGGAATGCACACGATGACCAGGGATTCACACCGCTTTGTCCTCGGCACCGTCATGCTCGGTCACTTCGTGGCCGCATTCGCGGCGCTGGGCATGCCGCCGTTCTTCGGCCTGATTCTCGACAAATCCTTGCATAGCGATGCCGCCTGGCTCGCCGGTTGCCTGTATGTGCTGCCGATCTTCTTCACGGCCATCAGCAGCCCCTGGTGGGGGATGCTGGCCGACCGCTACGGCAAGAAGTTATTGCTGCTGCGCGCCCAACTCGGCCTTGCTGGCAGCTTCTTGTTGGCGGGATTCGCACCGAACGTTTGGGTGTTCGTGCTGGCACTGCTGCTGCAGGGCGTACTCGGTGGGACCTTTTCCGCCTCCAATGCTTACCTCGCCACCGTGTTCAACGGCGCCGCGCTGACGCGCAGCCTGACCTTGATGCAATGGTCGGCCCGGGCTGCGCTGGTCGTGGCGCCGACCGGACTCGGGTGGCTGATTGCGACGGCTGAGTCGCCGCTCGTTTTGTACCGCTATGTGGCTGTTCTCCCGTTGGCTGCAGCCTTGTTCATCTGGCGCCTGCCGGATCAGTCTTCCACAGCGCAAGCTCGGGCGCGGGAGCCGGTCCAGGCGACGACAGCGCAGGCGTCCCCTGCGCAGATTTACTGGCTCCAGTTTGCTTTCATTTTTGCCACGGTGATCACGTTCCCGTACTTCGTGCCTTTCCTGAGTAGCCAGGCCGGAATCGAGTCCTCCGCCATGGCTGGCCTCATGTTTGGCCTGCCACACCTGGTTTACCTGGTCGGCGCACTGCCACTGTCTCGCGGTATGGGGCAGAGAACGCGAATCTTGTCCCTCGGGCTGTCCTTTCTGCTGGTTGCTGCTGCATTGCTGGGTCAGGCTTGGGCGCCCTCGCTGCCGGCAATGGCGATCTGGCGTGCCGCGATGGGCCTGGGAATGACCGCTGCCTATATCAGCCTGCATGGCCTGATCGCCGGCCTGGTCAACAGCGGTAACGCCGGGGCCACGTTCGGCTGGTTCGAGAGCAGTTCCAAGTGGGGTGCGGTACTCGCCGGCCTGACGGCCGGAGTTGCCTCGCACGCGCTGGACGTGAGAGCCCCTTTCGTAGCCGGCGCGCTCGTCATGTTCGCCGCCGGCTGCTATCTCGCGGGCTTGGCCGTTCGACGCCATCGCCTATGTCATTCCTAGCTGGGAGAAATCAATCATGCAAATAACTAATTCAATGCGGGCGCACAATCCAGAGCGCGCCGCGCAACAGGATGCCGGTCGCCGTTCGATGGAAACGCTGTTGAACTGCTATTGCCGCGAGGTGGCCGAGCCTCACGGCTACGTGAGCGTGGGGCCTCTGTTTGGACAAAACGACTGGCCCCAGTCGGTGCGGATGGCCTTGAGCCAGGCCGGCGGCAGCGTGATGCACGTCCGTTTGGCGAAGACGGAAGCGCGCCTGCTGGCGGTGGTCGATCATGCTTCGCCGACCGGCAATTATCGTTACCACTCATCCTTCTATTGCAAGCTTCCGGCCCGGCCCTGGACCTTGCTGGAACCGGACTCAATGGCCAGCCTGCTGTTGCGCGAACTATCGCTGCAAACGGACACTGGTTTTAACGAAGAGCTGATGCAGCAAATCCGTGACAGTGTCGGGGTCACGGCGGCGATATTGCAAGCGGGGTGCTCCGGGCCTTTCCCGGCGTCGCCGCTGCAGGCATTTATCGCGTCCGAGCAGTCGTTGACGTTTGGCCATCCGTTTCATCCAGCGCCAAAAAGCAGGCAAGGCGTGTCGCACGAGGACATGCTGCGCTATTCGCCGGAAATGGGCGCCAGCTTCCCATTGCACTACTTCGCGGTGCGCCGTGAATACCTATTGCAACAATCGGTACTGGCGGAGAGCTGCGATAGCATCGTTGCCCGGCAGGCCGGCATGGTGCCCGAAAAGGACTATGCGCTTGTTCCCACTCACCCGTGGCAGGCGCGCTATCTGCTTGGCCACCCAGAGGTCGTGCGGGCAATCCGTGATGGGCGGATTCGCGACCTTGGACCGCAGGGGGAAGTGTATTTCCCCACGTCCTCGATACGCACCTTGTTTAGCCCCGGGGACCCGTATTTCTACAAGTGTTCACTGAATATTCGAATCACCAATTGCGTACGCAAGAACGCTATCTACGAGCTCGAAGGCGCTCTCCAGGTAACCCGCATCATGCGCGAGCTGATGCCGGACCTGCGGCGACGCTTCCCGGGCATGCAGGTCATGGAAGAACCGGCATTCATGTCGATCGACCTGAAGCTGGACGACCGGGAGCGCAACAGGGAGGTGGTCGAAGGATTCGGAATGATCTTGCGCGAGGCGTTTCAGGACTCGCTGGAGTCCGGCGTCACACCCCTGCTTGCGGGCTCCTTGTTCGGCAATCATCTCGAAGGCGAGGCGCGCCTGCGCGAGCTGCTCTCTCCATTGGCGCAGGGCCAGGCAAATCCAGAGTCCAAAGCCATCGAGGACTGGTTCTCGCACTATGTGATGCACACCCTGTATCCGGTGCTGTACTGCTATTTCGCGCACGGCGTTATCTTCGAGCCGCACCTGCAAAACGTGGTGATCGGGGTGAAGGAAGGCGCGCCGCGCCAGGTATTCCTGCGCGACTTTGAAGGCGTCAAGCTGCTGCAGGAGCGCTACGACGAGCGACAGCTCAAGGATGTCAGCGCCCGCGGCCGTGAAGCCCTCTGGTACAGCAGCGAACTGGGATGGAAGCGGATCGCTTACTGCCTGTTCGTCAACAACTATTGCGAGGCGATTGCGCAACTTGGCGCTGGCAACGCGGTTTTGCAGTGTCGCTTGTGGGAAATCGTGCGGCATCACCTGCAGGCCTTCCAGCGCGAGCATGGCGATGCCGCTTCGGCACTTCGCATTGACGGTTTGCTCAATGGCGAAGCCCTCCCTGGCAAGACCAACATGCTGAACCGCTTCCATATGCGGGCAGATCGCGCTACGACTTATGTACCGGTGAACAATCCGATGGGCAGGACGGAGGCAAGGGCATGGAGCTAAGACTCGCGGAGGTGTTCGATTCCTTGAGAAACGCCAAGGCGGTCAGCGCCGAACCGCTTTGCGCCTATGTCTACGACCTGGAGGGTCTGCGGCGCCATGCGGAACGCGTTACAGCCAGCTTACCGGAGGGCTATGAACTGTTCTATGCAGTCAAGGCCAACTCTGACGAGCCGATTCTTCGAACGCTCGCGCCATTGGTAAAGGGTTTCGAGGTGTCGTCGGGGGGCGAGTTGGCTTGGGTGCGTGCGCATTTTCCGGACACGCCAGTCATCTTTAGCGGACCCGGAAAGCTCGACTCCGAACTCGACGGTGCGCTGGAGCATCGGGTCGAATGCGTGCATGTGGAGAGCCAGCATGAGTTGAGGAGGCTGGCGACGCTTGCCGAGCGTCGCGGCATGGTGCAGGGTGTCCTGTTAAGGATAAACCTGGCGGTCGAGAACCTGTCCGAAACCAGTTTGATGATGGGCGGAAAGCCGACACCATTTGGCATTCCCGACCAGCAGTTGGAAGAGTGCCTGGCCCTCTTGCAGGGGCAGGCTGGTATCCGGCTGCAGGGCTTTCATTTCCACCTGCTGTCGCATCAGCTCGACGCGCATGCACACCTGCAACTCGTGGCGGCCTATTTGGCGCAAGTGAGCGCATGGTGCCGGAAGTATGGCCTGGACATCGGCCAGGTCAACGTCGGCGGCGGGATCGGCATCAATTATCGGCAGCCGGACCGCCAGTTCGATTGGACGGCGTTCTGCGCCGGCCTGGCGACTTTGCCGGAGCGGCATTCTTTGCCCGGAGTGGCCATTCGCTTTGAGCTTGGGCGTCATCTTGCCGCCAGTTGCGGCTATTACGTGATGGAGGTCATCGACATAAAGCGTAGTTTCGGAAAGACCTTTTTAGTCGGGCGGGGCGGCACCCACCATTTCCGCACCCCGCATGCGCAGGGGCACAGTCACCCATTCCATATCCTGCCGTTTGAAGAGTGGGCTTATCCGTTCCCGCGCCCCCAGGCCTGTGGCGAGCAAGTCTCGGTGGTAGGTCAACTTTGCACGCCGAAGGACCTGTTGGCATTCGATAAGACGATTGAAAGTGCGCGTTGCGGCGATCTTGTCGTGTTCCCGTATGCCGGGGCCTATGCCTGGCACATTTCCCATCATGATTTCTTGCGCCATCCGCATCCTGCGCGATGGTATCTGCCTGTGGAAGAGCGGACAGGCATTGGCCCCGATGCGTGATCCCGTCAACTCCGACTACCTGGATCGGCAAAGCTGCGGCGTAGGCACATGGCCTGGAAGATTCCTTGCAAATGAGAATAAGTCTCATTACAATGCGGTGGTGAAAAAATGGCAATCTCAGGTTTCGCGTGATGCATCGGAGACGGTGTCTGCACAAACATTTCCACTTCTTTGTTAAAACTTTAAAATATGAAACTGCAACCCAAACAGCCAGCCCTGCTCGTCGCCCTCGCCGTACAGGCGCTGTCCGTCCCGGCCGCCGCACAATCGGCCTCCACCTCGCCCGTTGTCGAACTCACGACGATTCAAGTCGTCGGCAAGAATGACAACAGGCTCTATAACGAGCCCATTGCAACGAGCGCTACCCGTATCCAGGCGCCGTTACGCGACGTCCCCCAGACCGTCAATGTCATTCCGGCCAAGGTTTTACAGGACCAGGCGGCCCAATCGATGGAGAGCGTACTGCGCTTCGTGCCAGGTGTGGGCTTGTCGCACGGCGATGGGCAGCGCGACCAGGTGACGATCCGCGGCTTCTCCGCCATTTCCGACCAATTCATTGACGGCCTGCGCGACGATGCGTTGTACTTCCGGGACATGTCGAATATCGAGCAGGTCGAGGTCGTCAAGGGGCCTGCTTCGGTCCTGTACGGCCGCGGTTCATCAGGTGGCTTAATCAATCGCATCACCAAAAAGCCCGGCGTCGACAAGAGCGAGTTCAAGGCACAGGTCGGCAGTTGGAACCAGCGTCGCGCCGAAGCTGACCTGGCACGTACCCACACGAGTTCTGGCCTGGCTTTCCGGGTTACGGGCGCGGTGGAACGCGCCGACAGCTACCGGGACCAGCAGTTCCTCGACCGGAAGGCTATCGCCCCCTCGCTGCAAGCGCGTCTTGGCGCGGACACGACCGTGCTGGTCCAGGCGGAGTACCTCAACGATAAACGTGTCACCGATTTCGGCATTCCGGCGTACAAGGGCCGCCCGGTTGATGTTGGGCCAGGTGCATATTATGGCGCGGCCAACGCCGCCCAGGTCGACACTTCCGAGGCTACTGTCAAGGCCATCGGATTCACCGTCCAACACGAATTCAGCGATACCCTGCGCCTGCGAAATGCGTTCCGGCATTACGATTACACGCTCGCGCGCTTCAATACTTTGGTCGGCTCGGTCAATGAGACTGCGATGACAGCGTCGTTGAATCGCACGCAATTACGGCGTGCCGAGGATGGCTGGTTCAATCAGACGGAATTGGCGCAAACACTCACCCTTGGCGGGATGAAACAGCAGATCCTGTATGGCGTCGAGTTCGGGCAACAGGACAAGGACCAGGTTAACCGCTCGAAGAGCGCTGTCGCCACAGTCGCCTTGTTCAATCCGGTTTTGCCGGTATTGCCGCTGGATGTCACCGCGGCGCCGGGTACCGACAACCTTGGCGTCATGAAAACGGCGAGTGTGTACGTGCAGGACCTGATCACCCTGGCCCCACAGTGGAAGGCTTTGGCCGGCGTGCGCTTTGACCGCTTCCATCAGCAGACCATCGAGCGCCGCGCTGGCCAGCCGAACCTCGATCGCACAGATCGTGCAACGAGCCCTCGCGTAGGTGTTGTGTACCAGCCTGATGATGCTCAAGCGTGGTACGCCTCGTTCAGCAAGTCTTTCCAGCCCTCAGGCGAAGCCTTCCCCTTGGCAGCGAACAATGCCCAGATCGCTCCTGAGGAGACCACCAACCGTGAAGTGGGCGGGAAGTTCGATTTTCTCGACGGTGAGCTGACTGCTGGCGCGTCCTTGTTCCGCCTGGAGCGCACGAACATGAAGGCTACCGATCCGGCCACCAATCGCCTGGTACCGATCGGCGTCCAGCGCACTGATGGACTCGAACTGACACTGACCGGCCAGTTGCCCCAGGGTTGGCAAATCTGGTCGGGATATGCCTGGCTGAATGCGAAAATCACTTCGTCACCGGCAGTGGACAACAGCGATAACGTCATCAAGGGTGTGCGCGTGCAGGGGAAGCGCGCGACGCTGACGCCACGCCACAGTGCAAACGTCTGGCTGACCAAAACCATCGGCCCCAATTTGCGTGCAGGCGCCGGCCTGACCTATGTGGGGGATCGCTTCGCCAATCCTGGCAACACAGTCGTCCTGCCGGGCTTTGCCACCGTTGACGCGATGCTCGGCGGCCGCCTCGGTCAGTTTGACTTGCAACTCAACGTTCGCAATCTTTTCGACAAGCGATACATTGTGTCAGCTCACGGCACTGCGCCCAATCTCAACATGCCTGGTGCGCCGCGTTCAGCACATCTGACGGCGCGCTACGCTTTTTAACTAGCACCGCCTGTAAATCCGCCTGCCCGGAACGGGGCAGGACTAAACCGAGTGTCCGGATCCGGACACTCACTCGCATCCACAGCGCAGCGTTGTATTTATTTCATCCATTTTCCCGTATAGTTACCTCGCTGCACCGCTTCAGCCTTACCCCCGGTTTCACGCTATCCCCCGCTCATAGTTGAAGGAAAGGAATCGCCATGCCCAGAGCTGTCAAAGCGTCGTTGTTGCTACTCCTGCTGGCCACCGCCCATGTCGGCGCCGTCACTACCGAATCGGTCATCAAGCGGCTTGGCATCGTCGCCCCCAATGCCGAAGCCAGCGTGGCCTGGGACATCAATCCCAAGGGCCAGGTTGCCGCCGTGCTGGAAGATGAAGACGGCCGCCGCCGCGCGATCCTGTTTGACAAGGGCAAGGTCACGGAACTGGGATCCCTCGGCGGCGATTACAGCGAAGCGCGGGCAATCAATTCCAACGGCGAGATCGCCGGCGCGGCGCAGGCGGCCAACGGCCACTGGCGCGCCTTCAAATACGACAGCGGCGGCGGCATGCGCGATTTGGGCACGCTGGGCGGCGACGGCAGCTACGGCCTGGCTATCAACGACGCAGGCGACGTCGTGGGCTATGCCGACGATTTCGGCGGGAATTTCCGGGCGTTCGTGTACCGCAACGGGGTCATGAACGACCTTGGCACGCTGGGCGGAAAAATCAGCTACGCGGCGGGCATCAACAACGCCGGGCAGGTGGTCGGCACGGCGGCAAACGAGTACAACTACCGCCACGCATTCCTGCACGACCCGGCACGCGGCATGGTTGACCTGGGTACGCTGGGCGGCAGGCAAAGCTCCGCTGCGGCGATCAACGATGCAGGCGTGGTGGTCGGCGCATCGGAAACAGCGAACCGCAGGTGGCATGCGTTTATCCATGATGGCACCCGCATGGTCGACCTGGGCGCGCTGATCGGCTACGGCTCCAGTTTTGCCACCGGCATCAACAACGCCGGCCACGTGGTTGGTACCGTCGTGATGATGAACGAGCGCCGCTCGTTTGTATGGCGCGACGGCAAGATGATCGTGCACCAGGGCGGAAAGGCCCTGCATCTCACCAACAGCATCAATGCAGCCGAACAGGTCGTCGGCGCCACCTACGACCGCAAGCTGTATGCTGCGACGATGGCATCGAGCGCGGTGCCGGTTGCCGACCATGGCGGTTCGAAGTTCATGCTGATCATTACCATGAGCGTGCTCGCCGCAGGCGCGCTGGTGGTCTGGCGCAAGCGTTACCGCGGGATCGCGCTGGACGGCGCGAAGCCCGCCTGATACAGCGTGCGGAGCAGCGCCTCGGCGGCCCTGGCCTGCTCCTCTTGCGGCATGTCGGTGTTATTCAGGATGATGACGCTCTTGCCCTCGCCAGGCACCCATGCCAGCAGCGATTTGAAGCCGCCGGTCGCGCCCGACTCCCACGCCACCGTGCGCGGGAGCCCGCCCAGCTCGAGCGTCTTGACCCTCCCACCCAGCGCGTAGTCCTGCTCGGCAACCTCGATGCTGGAAAGTTCCTCGCGCGATTCTTCCGACAGAAGGTCGGTTTCATACACCGTCTCGGCAATCCTGCCCAGGTCCGCTGCCGTGCTGTAGATCGTGCCGCTGGCGGCCGCATACGCCAGGTGCGTCGGCATTTTCACTTGGCGCGTGCCGGCCGCATAGGCCATTCCGGTTCCCGGGATCTTGTCCAAAGGCATGGCAGGCACCCCGGTTGAATGTGCGCCGGCCGGACGCAGCACCAGCCGGTCGATGGCCTGGGCGAAGCTGGTGCCGGTGACACGTTCGATCACCGCCGCGACTACCACCCATCCGGCCGGCGAATATTCCCAGCCCCGGCCCGGCGCAAACCGCGGTTCGCCGGCCGTGAAGCGCAGGGAGGCATCCAGGTACGTCAGCTTGAGCTCGGCAACCGCCTTGTCCTTCTCGTATTCGTCCATCGCGCCGCCTGCAACACCCGATGTGTTCGACAGCAGGTGGCGCAAGGTCACTTTGTAGGCGATATGTTCCGGCAGCTCGGGCAGGTAGGCGCCGACCCGCGCGTCCAGGTCGAGCTTGCCCTGGTCGACCAGCCGCAAGACCGCCACCGCCGTGATCCACTTGGAGATAGCGCCAACCTGGAACCGCGTGCCGGTCTCGACCGGCAGCCGTCGTTCGATATTGCGCAGCCCATAGGCGCGCGCCGTCGCCGCGTTGCTGTTGCCGCCGCGAAGCAGCACGACGCCGCTGAAGCCGGCGCCGAGGTGCCGGGCCACCAGCGCGTCCAGCGCCGCGTCGGCGATGGTCGCCGCCGGCAGGTCGCTCAGTTCTTCGCGCGCGCCGTCACGTTCTTCCTGCTGGACCGTGGGCGCGCAGGCAGCCAGCATGGCCAGGGACAGCGAGAGGACAGCCTGACGCATCATGAAAGACCCCGAAGCATTAATTATGAGTAGCAATCATACCGCGCGGCAGCCGAGGCTGCTGGAACTGTCGAGTGCGAAATCGGCCAGCGGTAAAGGGTATTTTTCGCCCGCGCCCGCTACATGCCAGACCCGGTGGACTAGAATGAAACGAGGTATACACCGATGGACGCCAACACCGGGGCCGGCTGCGATCCTCCCAACAACAATGCCGCAGCTGTCCAGATTGGCCGCCGGGGCAGGGTGGAGAATGGATACAGCGCATGCTGCCGGCCGACAGCAGGGACGTAGCACGATCGGCCATGCCGGGGAGCCGGCCCTATGAGTGCGCTCGCGGACGGCGCGGGCGAGGCTGGGCCGCGCGACGGCGGACCTGGCATCCTGCTGGTCAATGACGACGCGGGCGCCCTGTTCGCACTGCGCGCCATTCTCAGCGACCTCGACGCGGACATCGTCACCGCGCCATCCGGTGATGAAGCCTTGCTGCGCCTGCTGAAGCAGGACTTCGCGGTCGTGGTGCTCGACGTCAAGATGGCCGGCCTGGACGGCTTCGAAACGGCGCGCCTGATCCGCAAGCGGCCGCGTACGCTCCACACCCCCATCGTTTTCCTGACTTCCCACCGCGCCACCGACCTGGACCGCGCCAAAGGCTACGCGCTGGGTGCGGCGGACTATATCTTCATGCCGGTCGCGCCAGAAGTGTTGAAGGAAAAAATACAGGTCTACCTCGATGCCGCCCGCACCGAGGCGCTCAAGGCGCGCGAAGCGGTGCAGCGAGAAGCGGTCATGGCGGGCCAGCTGCCGGAGCAGGGCGAGGCACCGACAGTGGCCGCCGCACCCGGGCGCGCCCCGGGAATACCCGAGCGCGGCCCGCCCGGGTGCGAGGACGCCGAACGCCTGATCGCCGAACATGCCGGCGACTTCGTGGCGCTGCTGGCCAGCGACGGAAGCTGGCTGTACGCCAGCGCAAGCTACCAGCGCGAGTTCACGCTGAGCGTCCAGCCGCACGGCAACTACCTCGACATCGTCCACCCGGATGACCGCGACCGCATCCGTAGCGCGCTGGCGCTGCTGGCCGACGGCGCCGCGCCGCGCCGCCTGCAATACCGGGTACACGGCCAGGCCGACCGCTATCTGGAATCCGAGTTCAATCTGGTGTGCGTGCCGCCCGGCGCGGTGGCGCAACTGGTGGTAGTGTCGCGCGACATTACCGAGCGCAAGGAAATGGAAGCCTATGTGGTGCACCAGTCCTTCCACGATCCCCTGACCGGCCTGCCCAACCGCCTGCTGCTGCTGGACCGGCTGCACCAGGAAACCGTGCACCGCGAGCGGCTGCACCCCAACGTGGCGGTGCTGTGCATCGACATCGACCACTTCAAGGAAATCAATGACACCCTCGGCCACGCCGCCGGCGACCGCGTGCTGCAGGACGTGTCCGAGCGCCTCGGCGCCTGCGTACGCGACGGCGACACGGTGGCGCGCATCGGCGGCGACGCGTTCGTCGTCATGCTGCCCGGCCTGCACGACATCGACCATGCGGCCTTGGTGGCCGACAAGATCATCGCGGCCATCGCGGCGCCCTGCCACATCGAGGGCAGCGAACTGCACCTCACGTCCAGCATCGGCATCGCGATCTTCCCGGACGACGGCGCCAGCGCCGACACCCTGCTGCGCAATGCCGACATCGCCATGTACCACGCCAGGCGCGACGGCGGCGGCCGCTTTTCCTTCTTCGCCCCGGCCATGCAGGAGGCGGCCAACCGGCGGCTGGCGATGGGCGCGGCCCTGCAGCGCGCGATCGCGGGACGGGAGTTCGTGCAGTACTACCAGCCCAAGGTGTGCGCCACGGACGGCAGCATCTGCGGCTTCGAGGCGCTGATCCGCTGGCCGCAGCCGGACGGCAGCTTCATTTCGCCCAGCGTCTTCATCCCGATCGCCGAGGAAACCGGGCGCATCGAGCCGATCAGCGCCTGGGCGCTGCAGCAGGCCGGCAGCGAGCTGCAGCGCTGGCAGCACGAGGGCATCCCGGCGGTGCCGATCGCGGTCAACCTGTCGGCGCTGCAGTTCCACCGCGCCAGCGTGGCGTCCGATCTGGATGCGGTAGTCAAGCGGGCCGGCATCGAGCCCAGGCTGCTGGAAGTCGAGCTGACCGAAACCGGCCTGATGAGCGATCCGGCGCTGGCGGTCGAGACCCTGCACCGCATCCACGACATGGGCATGGAAATCGCCATCGACGACTTCGGCACCGGCTACTCCTCGCTGGCCTACTTGAAGCGCCTGCCGATCGACAAGCTGAAGATCGACGCCTCGTTCGTGCGCGACATCACCACCGACCCCAGCGACGCCGCGATCGTGCTTGCCATCATTACGCTGGCGCATGTCCTGAACATGCGTGTGATCGCGGAAGGGGTGGAGACCGGCGAGCAGGTGGCCTTCCTGGTCAAGAACGGCTGCGACGAAATGCAGGGCTACTACTTCAGCAAGGCCGTCAACAACGATGAGGCGATCGGGCTGCTTCGGCGCGGCCCCTTCGACCTGGGCCAGCCGCCGACGGAGACAAGGACATGACACAGGAGCCGGCAACACCGGACCGGCGCATCGCCGCACGCCGCTCGGGCGACGCGATGCGTGCGGTTTGGGCGGGCGATGGCGGCGTCGACATGCACGACCCCGGGATGCAGGCGGCGGTGCTGCGCGCGCTGGATGCCTTGCGCGAAGGCGACTTCAGCGTGCGTTTGCCGGCCGAATGGCCCGGCATCGACGGCAAGATCGCGGAGGCCCTCAACGACATCGCGCTGGGGCAGGAAAAATTGGCGGCCGAGATCGAGCGGGTGTCGAACACGGTCGGCATCGAGGGCAAGCTCGGCAGCCGGCTGGTATTCGACAAGGTCGGCGGCGCTTGGGGCCGCGAGGTGCGCAGCATCAACTCGATGCTGGACAACCTGGTGCAGCCGGTGCGCGAGGCGGGACGGGTGATCGGCGCGGTGGCGCGCGGCGCCCTCAACGAAACCATGCAGCTCGATTTCGACGGCCGTCCGCTGAAGGGCGAGTTCGTCAAGAACGCCAACACCATCAACGCCATGCTCAGCCAGCTCAACAGCTTCGCCGGCGAGGTGACCCGGGTGGCGCGCGAGGTCGGCACCGAGGGCAAGCTGGGCGGCCAGGCCCAGGTCACCGGCGTGTCGGGCGTGTGGAAGGAGCTGGCCGATAGCGTCAACCTGATGGCGAACAACCTCACCGACCAGGTGCGCGGCATCGCCAAGGTGGTCACCTATGTCGCCGAAGGCAAGCTGAACAAGCGGATGATGCTGCCGGCCCGTGGCGAGGTGGCGGCGCTGGCGGAAACCATCAACGACATGGTCGACAAGCTGGCCACCTTCAGCGAGCAGGTCACGCGGGTGGCGCGCGAGGTCGGGGTCGAAGGGCGGCTGGGCGGGCAGGCGTTGGTGCCTGGGGCGTCCGGCAACTGGAAGGACCTGGTCGACAGCGTCAACGAGCTGGCGGCCAACCTGTCGACCCAGGTGCGCGCCATCGGCGAGGTCGCCACCGCGGTCACCAAGGGCGACCTGGAGTGTTCGATCCAGGTGGTGGCGCGCGGCGAGGTGGCCGACCTGAAGGACAAGCTGAACCAGATGATCCGCAAGCTGCGCGAAACCACCGAGCACAATACCGAGCAGGACTGGCTGAAGACCAACCTGGCGCGCCTGACCCGCATGCTGCAGGGGCAGCGCGACATCGTCAACGTGTCGCGGCTGCTGCTGTCGGAACTGGCGCCGCTGGTTGGCGCGCTGCATGGCGTGCTGTACATGATGCAGGCGCCGCGCAAGGGTGAGGCCGGGCCGTCGCGGCTGCGGCTGGTGGCCAGCTACGGCTACCAGGAGCGCAAGAACCTGTCGAGCGAATGGGCGGTCGGCGAGGGGCTGGTGGGCCAGGCTGCGTTCGAGAGGAAGCGCTTCCTGATCGGCAATGTGCCTGACGACTACGTGCAGATCGTGTCGGGCCTGGGCCAGTCGGCGCCGCGCAATATCGTGGTGCTGCCCATCCTGCTCGAGGACGAGGTCAAGGCGGTGATCGAGCTGGCAGGATTCGAGCCGTTCCGGGCCATCCACCTGAGCTTCCTCGACCAGCTGGCGCAGGGCCTGGGCATCGTGTTCAACGCGATCGAGACGGCGGTCGGCACCGAGACCCTGCTGCGCCGCCAGGCTGAGCAGCTGGAAGGCGAATTCCAGTCCCAGCAGAGTCAGCTGCAAGAAAGCAATGCCGAGCTGGAGCGCAAGGCGCACGAGCTGGCCGACCAGAACGCCGAAGTCGAACGCAAGAACCGCGAGATCGAGGAAGCGCGCAGCAGTCTGCAGGAAAAGGCCGAGCAGCTGAGCCTGACGTCGAAATACAAGTCCGAGTTCCTGGCCAATATGTCGCACGAGCTGCGCTCGCCGCTGAACAGCCTGCTGCTGCTGGCCGAGCAGATGAGCCAGAACCGCGAGCAGAACCTCAACGACAAGCAGCTGGACATGGTGCGCATCATGTACGCGTCCGGCCGCGACCTGCTGCACCTGATCAACGACATCCTCGACCTGTCGAAGATCGAGGCGGGCGGCGTGACGCTGGAAATCGCCGACGTCGACGTGCGCAAGGTGGCCGACGAACTGGACAACAGCTTCCGCTACCAGGCCGCAACCCGCGGACTGGCGTTCACGATCGAATTTTCGTCCGAGCTGCCGGCCGTGCTGCGCACCGACGGCCAGAGGGTCAAGCAGGTGCTGACCAACCTGCTGTCGAACGCCTTCAAGTTCACCAGCAAGGGCAAGGTGACGCTGTCGGCCAGGCCGGCGACGTCCGGCTGGAGCCCGGACAACGCCACCCTGGCGAACGCGCCGCTGGTGGTCGCGTTCAGCGTCACCGACACCGGCATCGGCATCGCGCCGGACAAGAAGAAGCTGATCTTCGAGGCCTTCCAGCAGGCCGACGCCAGCACCTCGCGGCGTTATGGCGGCACCGGGCTGGGACTGGCGATCAGCCGCGAGATCGCCCGCCTGCTGGGCGGCGAGCTGGATGTCGAAAGCATCGAGGGCAAGGGCAGCACCTTCACCTTCTACCTGCCGCAGCAGTTGCAAGGCGAACCCGCCGCGGCATCGGTCGTTTCGCCCGCGGTGCGCGCAGCAGCCTGGGCCACGGAGCCACAGGCGCCGCCCGAGGCCGCCGGCGGCGCGCGGCCGCTGCTCCTGATCATCGAGGACGATCCGGTGTTCGCGCGCACCCTGAAGGACCTGGCCACCGAGCGCGGCTTCAATACCCTGGTCGGCGCCTCGGGCGAGGAGGGCAGCCGGCTGGCGCAGCGCTTCCGTCCGGATGCCATCACGCTCGACCTCGGCCTGCCCGACGTCGATGGCTGGGTGATCGCCGACCGCCTGCAGGCCGACCCCGGCACCCGCAGCATCCCGGTGCACGTGATCTCGATCCGCGACCGGCCGCAGGCCGCTGCCGCCCACGGCGTGGCCAGCTACACCACCAAGCCGGCCGACTTGGCGACGCTGGGGCAGGTGTTCTCCGAAATCACGGTGCATGCCACCGCGCGGCCGCTGCGCACCCTGCTGCTGATCGAGAACGACCTGGCCAAGCGCGACGCCATCATCAAGGCGCTGGCGCGCGAGGACAGCGTGTTCGACGCCGTCTCGAGCGCCGCCGATGCGCTGGCGGCGCTGCGCAGCCGGCCCTACCACGGCATCGTCATCGAGTTCGACCAGCCCGGCATCGACGGCATGGCGCTGCTGAAGGAAATCCGCAGCGACGCGGCGCTGGCGGCCATCCCGGCGGTGCTGTACTCGGAACGCCAGCTGGACCCGGCCACCGCGCGGCAGGTCGGCGAGCTCGATGCCGGCGTGATCGGCGACAACGGCTCCGCCGTCGGCGAGGTGACCGCCGGGGTCACCACCTTCCTCGAACGGGTCAAGCTTGCGCTGCCGGAAAGCAGGACGGGCGGGGCTGCGGCGGTGCCGGTGGGAGATGTGTTGCGCGGCAGGTGCGTGCTGATCGTCGACGACGACGCGCGCAACCTGTTCGCGCTGACCGGCCTGCTGGAAGGCCGCGACATGAAGGTGATCGCCGCCGAAACCGGCCAGGAGGCGATCCGCCAGTTGAACAGCACGCCCGGCATCGAGATCGTCCTGATGGACATCATGATGCCCGACATGGACGGCTACGAAACCATGCGCCGCCTGCGCGCCGACCCGCGCTTCGCGCGCCTGCCGATCATCGCGCTGACCGCCAAGGCCATGCTGGAAGACCGCACCCGCTGCCTGGCCGCCGGGGCGTCGGACTATGCGTCGAAGCCGGTCGACAGCGAGCAGCTGCTGGGCCAGCTGGCGGTGTGGCTGGCCGAAAAGACGGTTGCCGGGACCGCCTGAAATATTAGTCGTTGTGCAACTTGCTTGACAGATGTATATTCGAGGGTCCAGGGGAGAACGCAATGAGACACGACCGCACGGATCGCCAGACGGCGATCAGGGTAGAGAAAGGACTGATCATCCAGGGCAGCTCGTCGACACGCGAGGCGGCCCAGTACCTGTCGGCGCGCGGCGTGCCGCTGCACGTGGCCCGCCGCGTGCTGCTGACGCGCCACCGGCGCGACATGAGCAGCTCGGGCGCGCTGCCGAACTAGGACGGGCCGCCCGTGCTGCAAGCAATCGCCCCCAACCTCTGGCATCTCCAGCACGAATTCACCGTCTTCGGCATCAAGGTCAGCACGCGCATGACCGTCGTGCGTTTCGAGGACGGCCGCCTGTGGCTGCATTCGCCGGTCCCCCTCAGCCAACCCGTGCGCGAGCAGCTAACAAGCCTCGGCACGGTCGCCTTCATCGTCGCACCCAGCAAGACGCACCACCTGTTCGCGGGCGACGCCGCGCGCGCCTTTCCCGGCGCCGCGCTGTATGGCGCACGCGGGCTGGCCAGGAAGCGTCCGGACCTGGTCGGCCTGAACGCCATCGGGCCGGCCATCGATCCCGCCTGGGCGCATGAGCTCGAGCAGGTGTTCATCGACGGACTCCCCGTGTGCCATGAGAGCGCCTGGTACCACAAGGCTTCGCGCACCCTCATCCTGACCGACGTGTGCCAGTGGTGGACGAGCGAGGCGGGGATGGTCGGCCGCGCCTACGCCATGCTGACCGGCGTGAGCAGCCGGCTCGGCGTGCCGCGCACGGTGCGCCGCGCGATCCGCGACCGCGATGCCTTTGCCGCCAGCGCCCGCGCCATCCTGGCCTGGCCGTTCGAACGAGTAGTCGTCGCCCACGACGCCATCGTCGACAAGGATGCCCATGCCGCGGTCGAACGCGCATTTGCCGGGCTGGCCGGAGGTCCCTGAAGAAAAGCCGCGCCCGGTATATACTAGGGCTGACTGTCCATTTCCTGATTATCGTGATAACCAAGCGCTTCCACCGCATCTTGTCCCCGCGAGACATCGCCTGGCTCTCCCAGGCTCGGTGAGGACACTGCACATCCGCGCGCTTCTTCGTTCTCCCGAGCCAGCTCCCTATTGATTTCGAACCGCCCGCGCCTTGCGCCCGGCGGACCCATTTCATTATCGATCGCCCGGCCCGCGCCGGTGCAGTCCCATGGAGTTAAATCATGAACAACCTGAAACCAACGATTATTGTCTCGGCCCTGGACATGGAACGCCTCGAGGCGCTCCTCGATTCGCTGCCGTCCGCGCAGGCCGGATGCCGGGATGCCCTGCTGGACGAACTGGCGCGCGCGGAGGTGGTGCCGTCCGGCCAGGTGCCGCCTGGCGTGGTGACGATGAATTCGACCGTCCGCTTCGCCATCGACAGCCTCGAGGGCAGCCACACGCTGACCCTGGCCTACCCGAAGGACATGGACGGTACGGAAGGGCGGGTGTCGGTGCTCACGCCGGTCGGCAGTGCTTTGCTCGGGCTGTCCGAAGGCGACAGCATCGATTGGCCGCGGCCGGACGGCGCGCCGCTGCGGCTGACGGTATCGGAGGTGCTGTACCAGCCGGAGCGGGCCGGCGAGCCGCACCGCTAGGATTCCGTTGGCGCCAGTGCAGGATCGCCCGTCACTTGTCAATAAAAACATAAAGTTGTCTTTTGTTAATCGCCATTTCTGTGGAATAATCGCTGCTTCTTCCGCGATAGTGCATTAACGAGGGACGTCAATTGCTAGACATGTTTGCATCGGACAGGGAGGTCATGCTCTGGGAAACAGAGCTGCCATCCTTGCGCGGCGCCGCGCGCCTGCATCTTGCCGTCCGCCTTGCGTGGCACCTGCGCCAGCGCAGCCCGCAGCGCGCCGCCGCGCTGGCTGCCGAGATGGCGCCGCTGCTCGCCCTGTTGCCCGATCGCGCCCGCCGCGCCGCCGAGGCGCGCTTCGCGCTGGTCGAAGGCGAGCGCCTGTGGCTCGATGCCCGGCTTGACGATGCCGATGCGCTGGCAGGGCAGGCGCTGGCCGCATTCGACGCCATGGATGACGCCTGCGGACGTGCCGACGCCCACTGGCTGCGCGCATGGATAGCAGGCGACCGCGGCGACACCGCCGGCGCCGAGGCCGGGCTGGCCGCCGCCGCGGCCGATGCGCGCGCCGCGGGCGACGCGGTACGCACCGATGTGTTCGACGCCGCCGCCGCGCTGGCGGCCGTGTTCCGCGACCTGAACCATGCCAACGGGCAATGGGACCGGCGCTTCGATCTTGACGCTGCGGGCCTGCATCCGGCGGCTGCCGGCTGGATCCACGACTTCTTCGGCACCGCTGCCTTCCAGGCCAGCGACTTCGGGCGCGCCGCCCCGCTGCTCACGCGCGCCTTCCACGCGGCGATGGACAGCGGCCAGCTGCGCCGCGCCACCAATCTCGCCACCAATATCGGCAACGCCTTCATCGGCCTGAATGCCCACCACGCGGCGCTCGAATGGATGCAGCGCGGGCTCGACCTGGCGCGTCCGACCGGCTGGCCGATGTGCGTGGGCCTCGGCCTGATGCAAAGCGCCGAGACGTTGCGCCAGCTGGGCCAGCGCGAAGCGGCGGTCGGCCTGCTGGGCGAGGCGCTTGCGGTGCTGGCGCCAGTGCTGCCGCAGTCGCGCGGCTATGCCATCGCGCTCGAATACCAGGGCGACCTGGCGCTCGACGCCGGCGACTATGAGCGCGCGCTGGACAGCTTCCGCCAGCTCGAGGAGCGCGGCGACACGCTGTGCCAGGCCGATTTCCGCAGCGGCGCGCGGCGCGGACAGGCGCACGCGCTGTCGCACCTGGGCCGTCCGCAGGAAGCGCTGGCCGCGGCCGACGCCGCGCTGGCGCTTGCGCGTGGCTATGGCGACGCCGGCAACCAGATCGCCGCGCTCAAGGTGCTGGCCGAAATCCACGCGCGCCACCAGTTGCCGGCGCCGGCGGCGATGTCCGGGGCCAGCCCCGCGCTGCACTACCTGCAGCAGGCGCTCGACCTGGCCGCCTCGATCGAGGGCTACGCCGTGCCCGGCGACCTGCTGGACGCCGTCGCGCGCGAACATGCCGGCGACGGTGACTACGCCAGGGCCTACGAAACCGCGCTCCGCGCCAGCGCCGCGCGCGAGCAGACCCACAGCCAGGAAGCCACCAACCGCGCCATCGCGATGCAGGTGCAGTACCAGACCGAGCGCGCCGAAACCGAAGGCGCCCACCACCGCGAGCTGGCGGCGGCCGAAGCCCAGCGCGCCGAAGTGCTGCTGCAGACCAGCGCGACGCTGGAGCACCTGTCGGCCATCGGCCAGGAGATCACCACCCACCTCGACGCCGCCGCCGTGTTCCGCGCGCTCGACCGCCACGTGCACGGCCTGCTCGACGCCACCCACTTCTCGGTGTTCATGATCGAGCCGGACGGCCGCTCGATGCGCTGCGTCTTCGGCGTCGAAGACGGCCTGCCGCTGCCGCCGCTCAAGCTGAAGCTGTCCGACACTCAGGCCAATTCGGCGCGCTGCGTGCGCGAACGGCGCGAGATCCTGGTCGAGATCGACGAGGATGACCACACCCCCAACCTGATCCCCGGCACGCTGCAGCCGCGCAGCCTGCTGTTCGCGCCGCTCTTGATTGGCGAGCGCGTGATGGGCGTGATGACGGTGCAGTCGCTGGCGCCGCGCGCCTACGGCGAGCGCGAACGGCTGATTTTCCGCACCCTGTGCGCCTACGGCGCCATCGCGCTCGACAACGCCGACGCCTACCGCCAGGTGGCCGCCACGCTCAAGGCCTTGCGCACCACCCAGGCACAGCTGGTGGAAAAAAACCTGGAGCTGGAAGAGGCCTACAAGGCGCTGGAAGACGTCAGCCTCACCGACCAGTTGACCGGCCTGCGCAACCGCCGCTTCTTCCTGCAGCACGTGGACGCCGACGTGGGCCTGAGCCTGCGCAGCTACGACGAGCCGATGCGGGCAGGCGCGGCCGACCGCGACGGCCCGCCGCGCGACCTGGTGTTCTTCATGGTCGACATCGATCACTTCAAGGAAGTGAACGACCAGTACGGCCACGCCAGCGGCGACGCGGTGCTGGTGCAGATGCAGGAGCGCCTGCGCGAGGTATTCCGCGAATCCGATTACCTGATCCGCTGGGGCGGCGAGGAATTCCTGGTGCTGGCGCGCGCCACCTACCGCGACGACGCGAAACTGGTGGCCGAGCGTATCCGCAGCGCGGTCGCTAACCGCGACTTCACGCTGCCGGACGGCACCCGCCTCAAGAAGACCTGCTCGATCGGCTTCGCCTGCTTCCCTTTCCTGCAGTCGCAGCCGCGCGCGGTGTCATGGTCGGAAGTGGTGGAATTCGCAGACCAGGGTCTGTACCTGGCCAAGCGCTCCGGCCGCAACGGCTGGGCGGCCATCTACAGCACGCCGGACACGCAGCCGGAGGGACTGGTGCCGCGCCTGATCCATCACTTCGAGGATGCGCTGGCCGTGGGCGAAATCAGGCTGGTGACCAACCTCGAAAGCCCGGCCATCGCGGCCGGGCCCAAGAAGCGCAGGCTGGTGCTGCAGGCCGGCCTCAAGGCTTAGAAGGTCTAATAAAAAATCTCTAGTCGTACCGTCAACAGATGAGCGAACATGCGATGGCGACGAAAGCCTGATGTTGCAGCTGTAGCCGGTATGCTTGAGCATGAACTGCATCAGCTTTCGAAAAATTTTATACGGAGGACTCGTCCGCTATCGTTAAGGGTTGTCCGATGTCGGCCGCTTCCACAGACCTGAATTGATGCGCGCAAGCGTTCCCGGCCGGCGTTGGGCAAGCCCCGAAGGAGGAAACCGCGGGAAGTTTAGTTGTCGTCAGCCTTTGTCATAGGCTATGGCGATTTGACCGGCGCCGTTGGCTGGGAAGGTGCCAGTTGGAGCGGGCGAGTTGGCATCGATGGCGTATATAAGACCTGAAACGGTCACGGGGGGCGTCGCCTGTTCGGTGGTTAATCGATTGAAATTGAGACGCTGCGGCAGGACAGGCAAAGGAGCTCCGCATCGGTTTTGGCCGACGGTCGACGCGCTTGTGGCGCAAGCCTATGTTGTCGTTGTCGCTCATGGAGGTGCTCCCTGGTGCCGTGCTGGTGCCTGAATTGCTTTGATCGGCAAGAAGATGGCGGTGATCGCCATCGGCGCGCCGCAGTGCCGGCAAATGAACATCGTCGAATTGCGCTCGACAGGCTGTGTGTCGACGGCGGGCGCCGGGACGCGCAGTAATGCGCGCGCCCTGGCCAGGTTGGCCTTGCGTCCCGCGTTGGCGAACAGCCCGTAGTGCCGGATCCGGTGGAAGCCGCTGGGCAGGACATGCAGCAGGAACCGGCGCATGAACTCGTCGGCGCCGAGCGTCATCGTCTTGTGCATCTGATCCTTGGCACGGTAGT
>NZ_QYUP01000094.1 GCF_003590855.1 Massilia cavernae | reverse complement strand
CCTGCAGGCGCTGGCGCGCAAGGGCGCCATCGAAATTTCGCCGGGCACCTCGCGCGGCATCCGGCTCGTCGGCGCCAGCGTCGAATCGATGCCGGTCGCGCCGGCCGTCATGATGATGTCGCTGCCGCTGGTCGGTCGCGTCGCGGCCGGTTCGCCTATTTTGGCGCAGGAGCATGTGGAGGCGACCTACAGCGTCGACCCGGCCATGTTCTCGTCCAAGCCGGATTTCCTGCTGAGGGTGCGCGGATGGTCGATGCGCGACGCCGGCATCATGGACGGCGACCTGCTGGCGGTGAAGAAGATCGACAGCGCCAAGAACGGGCAGATCGTGGTGGCGCGGCTTGGCGAGGAAGTGACCGTCAAGCGCTACAAGCGCACCGGACAGATTATCGAACTGCTGCCGGAGAACCCGGACTTCAAGATCATCCGCATCGATCCGGCGGAAGATGAGTTTGTGCTGGAGGGACTGGCTGTGGGGTTGATGCGCAGCTGGCACTAGGCGGCATTCGGCGGATGGTGCAGCAGGGGTTTTGAATCGCATGCGATTCGCCTGCGAAACGGTATCCGCTTGCAAGCGGATACTCCTTAGCGAAGCATCCACCGAACACCGCGTGCGCTATCGCGCCTTCGCGTCCTTCACCATCGCATTGTGCTCGGACACATACTTGTCCGTCGCGTCGCGCCATGCCGCGAAATCCGCCAGCACCAGCTTCGACGACACCTTGGCATCCTCCGCAATCCGCGACAGCACGCCAGCCAGGTGCTTGGCCGCCTGCTCATGCTCGTCCTTGGTCATCAGGTCCGCTACATCCTTCGGAATCAGCTTCGTCAGCGGCGACGAATTATTCAGGTTCTGCACGAAGTTGTTATAGCAGTCCTGCCACGCCGTCATCTTCGCGCCAAGGCCGTCGATCTCGTCGTTCTGCTTCGACAGCGCCGGAATGCGCGGCGCCACGCAGCGGTACTTGCCCGACTTCAGTTCCGTGCCGTCGTACTTCGAGGTCCAGTACTCGATGTCGGCACGGCGCTCGGCGCGCTTCTTCATCATCTCGAGCGAGGCGATCGCGATCTTGTTACCCTTCGCCGCAGCCTTGGTGAACCAAGCTTCCGACTTGGCCAGGTCGACCGCCCCCGCCTCGCCATACAGGTACATCTCGCCCAGGTGCTGCTGCGCTTCGACGTTGCCGCCGTTGGCCAGCCTGGTGTAAATCTGCAGCGCCTGCGGATAGGACTTCTTGGCAAACAGCGCGTTGGCGGTGGCGATGTCGTCGGCCGCGAGTGCGGCGCCGCTGCACAGCAGCGCAAGGCAGAACAGGTATTTCTTCATTTTCCCAAACCGTAAGTTGAGTGAATCAGGCGTCGAGCGCGTTCCTGAAGTCTGCCACGAGATCGTCCGTCTCTTCAATACCTACAGACACGCGGATCAAGGACTCCGCGATGCCCATGCTGGCGCGCCGCTCCGCGCCCATCTCGAAGAAGATCGTGTGCGCCACCGGGATCACCAGCGTGCGCGTGTCGCCCAAGTTGCTGGCCGAGACGGCGATGTCCAGGCGGCCCAGGTAATCGAAGCAGTCGATGCCGTCCTTCAACTCGAAGCTGAACAGCGAACCATAGGAGCGGAACAGCTCCGACGACACCGCGTGCTGGGGATGCGATGGCAGGCCCGGATAGTGCACGGCCGCGACGCGGTCGTCCGCCTCGAGCATCTGCGCCAGCGCCATCGCATTGGCGCAGGTGCGCTCCATGCGCAGCGCCAGCGTTTCGGCGCCGACCGCGATATGGTGGGCCGCTTCCGGCCCCAGCGAGGCGCCGAAATCGCGCAGTGCCTTGGCGCGCAGCTGCGCCATGCCCCACTGCGCCGGCGGATTGCGCTTGTAGTTGGCGGCGATGTTCGGGTAGTTGTTCCAGTCGTAGGCGCCGGTGTCGGTCAGCGCGCCGCCCAGCGCATTGCCATGGCCGCCGATCGACTTGGTCAGCGAATTGACCACCAGGCCCGCGCCCACGTCCTTCGGGCGGAACAGGTAAGGCGTGGTCATGGTGTTGTCGACCACGTAGAGAATGCCGCGCTGTTGGCAAAGCTTGCCGATGCGCGCCAGGTCGGCCACCTGCGTGCGCGGGTTGGCAATGGTCTCGACGAACACGATGCGGGTCTCGGGCTTGAGCGCCGCTTCGACATGGCGCACGTCGGTGGCGTCGACGAAATCGACGCCCACGCCCTGCCCCGCCACCGTCTGCCACAGGCTGTTGGTGTTCCCGAACAGGAAGGACGAGGACACCACGTGGTCGCCCGCGCGCAGCAGCGCCTGGAACACGGCGCCGATGGCGCCCATGCCGGTGGCGAAGCACAGTGTCGCCACGCCGCCCTCCATGCGCGTGACCTTGTCCTCCAGTGCGGAGATGGTCGGATTGCCCTGGCGGCCGTAACGGAAGCCCGGCTCCCTGCCCTGGAATACCGAGGCGAGCTGGCGCGCGTCGTTATAGCCGAAGGCGACCGAGTTGTGGACCGGCTTGTGCAGCGATCCGTGCTCGATGTTCTTGCGGCGGTCGTTGTGCAGGACGGTGGTGGTAAAGCCGTAGTTCTTCTTGTCGTTCATGATGGGTCAAAAAAAACCGGCAGCACGAAGGCTGCCGGGTTTATCGCTTACTCGGAGGTCGCGAGGTTCAGGTTGAGGCGGGTGCGGGCTGCATCTTCCTCCGCCGCCGCTTTAGGATTGTTGCGCGCGTTTTCGAGACGGTCCAGGTATTCCGGAGTGACGTCGCCGGTGACGTAGACGCCATCGAAGCAGGAAGCCTCGAAGTTCTTCAGCGCCGGGTTCACGTCCGAAATCGCGCGCTTGAGCGAATCGACATCCTGGAACACCAGCGCGTCGGCCGTGATCTCGCGGCAGATCTCCTCGTTGGTGCGGCCGTAGGCGATCAGCTCGTCGCGAGTCGGCATGTCGATGCCGTACACGTTCGGGAACAGCACCGGAGGCGCAGCCGAAGCGAAGTACACCTTGTTGGCGCCAGCTTCGCGCGCCATCTGCACGATCTCGCGGCTGGTGGTGCCGCGCACGATGGAGTCGTCCACCAGCAGCACGTTCTTGCCCTTGAATTCGGCGTTGATCGCGTTGAGCTTCTGGCGCACCGACTTGCGGCGGATCGCCTGGCCCGGCATCAGGAAGGTGCGGCCGATGTAGCGGTTCTTGATGAAACCTTCGCGGTACTCGACGCCCAGCTTCAGCGCCAGCTGGATCGCGGCTGGACGCGACGAATCCGGGATCGGCATCACCACGTCGATGTCGTCCACGTTGATCTGGCTGCGCACCTTGTCGGCAAGGTATTCGCCCATGCGAAGGCGGGTGGCGTAGACCGACGCGCCATCGATCACGGAGTCCGGACGCGCCAGGTACACGTATTCGAAAGCGCAGGGGTTCAGCGACGGGTTGTCCGCACATTGACGCTCGTGCAGCTTGCCTTCGACGTCGATGAACACCGCTTCGCCCGGCGCGATGTCGCGGATGAAGCGGAAGCCCATGCCGTCCAGCGCAACCGATTCGCTGGCCACCAGGTACTCGGTGCCCTTGTCGGTCTCGTTGGCGCCGATGCACAGCGGACGGATGCCGAACGGGTCGCGGAAGGCCAGCAGGCCGTGGCCCGCGATCTGGGCCACCACGGCGTAGGCGCCGCGTACGCGGCGGTGCACGTTGGCCACTGCCTTGAACACGGAATCCGGGTCGAGCGCGAGGCCGACGGTGGCTTCCTGGATTTCATGCGCCAGCACGTTCAGCAGCACTTCCGAATCGGAGTCGGTGTTGATGTGGCGGCGGTCATTGCGGAACATCTCTTCCTTGAGCTGTTCCTGGTTGGTCAGGTTGCCGTTGTGGGCCAGCGTGATGCCGAACGGCGCGTTGACGTAGAACGGCTGCGCTTCTTCCTCGCTGGACGAACCGGCGGTCGGATAGCGGCAGTGGCCGATGCCCGAGTTGCCCTGGAGCGAGCGCATATTGCGCGTGCGGAACACGTCACGCACCAGGCCGTTGGCCTTGTGCATGGAAAACATGCTGCTGTGATTGGTTGCAATCCCGGCTGCGTCCTGGCCGCGGTGCTGCAACAGCAGCAACGCGTCATACAACAGCTGGTTGACGGGATTGTTCGAGACGACGCCGACGATGCCACACATGGTGCGCTCCTAAAGACTGGTACTGCTTGATTTAAAAATATTCAAAACTTAATGTGCTCGGCGAGCGCGGCAGGCAGGAAAGGCCTCACCGTGCGCGCGCCGGTCTCGGCCATTGGACTCAGCAGCGCTTCTTTCCAGAACGCCTGCTGTGGGATTGCCGTCATGCCACACAATATGACGGCCGCAAGCACAAATACAATACCGCGCGCCAGGCCGAACAGTCCGCCCAGGCCGCGGTCGGCCACGGACAAGCCGCCGGCCTTGATCAAGGCGTCAACGGCCAGCATAAGCAGGCCCATCAATATCCGGACGCCGAGGAAGAGGACGACGAAGGCTACCATCAGGCGCACCGCCTCGCCGGGGACCATCGAAGGCAGCATGGCCGCCAGCGAGGCGCCGTAGGCGTTGGCGACGACAAAAGCGGTCACCCAGCTCACCAGGGACAGGATTTCCTTGACCAGCCCGCGCATGGTGCTGATGACAACCGACGCGGCCAATACGAACAGTACCAAATAATCGAAAATCGTCACGCCGCGCAGCTTCCTTCGCCGTCAACCGGCATTACGCAGGCACCACGCTGCCGCCGAGCCCGAGCTTGCCCAGCCTGGCGCGCGTCTTTTCGGCCTCGTCCTTGCTCGAAGGGCCGACCCGCACGCGGATCAGTTCACCCTCTTTCGTCTTTACCCTTTGCGTGAAGGAGCTGATACCTGCCTCGCGCAGCCTTGCGCGCAGCTCGTCGACCTTTTCCTGGCTGGCCAGCGAGGCCACCTGCACGACGAACTTTTCGCCCGAGGCTACCGCGGGTTTGCCTTCGAGGATGGCCATCGCGCGCGCGGCGTCGGCCGGCTTCTGTTCCGCCTTGACGACCTTGGGCGGCGCCTTTTCGGCCGGCTTCGGCGTGGTCTTTTCCACCATCTTGAGGTCGGTCGGCTTCGGCTCTTCCTTCGGCAGCATTTTCATGTCCGGCCTGGCGGCAGCCACGTTGACTTCCGCGACGTCGTTTGTGGCCGCTGCGGCAGCCTGCGGCGCCTCGACGATTTCCTCGCGCGCGTCGAGCGCATCGGCGGCAGGCACCGGCGCTTCCGCCAGCACTGCCGGCTTGTCCTTGGACGGGATGCGGATATCAATGCCGGAGGACAGCGGTTTGGGTTCCGAGTCGAGCAGCATGGGCAGGCCGACGGCAACGCCCAGCGCCAGCGCGACTGCGCCTACCAGGCGGCGGCGGGCGCGTTTTTTCTCGGGGAGGATGGGGTCGGAAGCCGCCTTCGAACGGGCGCGGCGCGGTGCGGCGCCGCCTGCGTTCGATGCGCGCTTGGACTTGGCTTGCGCCGCAGCTTCGTCATCATCCGCGCTGTAAAAATGGCCGCTGTCTTCCGCAGTAGCCTCTTGCTTGTTTTTACTGGAGTTCGAGAACAAGCCCATGCGATTATTTGTCAGTGAGTGAGGATTTTCGGGCTGCCATCACGCCTGCGACGGTGTAGAAGGAGCCAAAGACCACAATTCTATCATTCTCCCCGGCCCGGCTCATCGCATTCGCGTACGCCTGTGCCGGATCAGGGAAGGCGGTGGCGGAAAACTCGCCCTCTTTCGCGTCTGCCGGACGCAGCGCCTGCAGCTTTTCCGCCAGTTCGCCGGACGAGGCCGAGCGCGGCGACGGCAGGTCGGCCACGCACCAGTGGTCGACATGTTCCAGCATCGGCTTGATCACGCCGTCGATGTCCTTGTCCTGCATGACGCCGAACACCGCGTAGGTGAAGGGATGGAAGCCCATGTTGCCGAGGTTCGACGCGAGCGCCGACGCCGCGTGCGGATTGTGCGCGACGTCGAGGATGACGGTCGGGCGGCCAGGCAGCACCTGGAAGCGGCCCGGCAGCTCGACCACCACCAGGCCGGTGCGCACTTCCTGCGCGCCCACCGGCAGTTCGAGGCGCAGCACTTCCAGCGCAGCCAGTGCGGCCGAGGCGTTGAGCAGCTGGTTGGCGCCGCGCAGGCTCGGATAGGCCAGCGAATTGCGGCGCTGGCTGCGGCCGCCGTAGTTCCACTGCTGCTTGTCGCCCGCGTAGTTGAAGTCGCGGCCCAGCAGCCACAGGTCGGCGCCGATTTCTTCGGCGTGCTTGATCAGGGACTCCGGCGGAACCGGGTCGCTGCAGATCGCCGCTTTGCCGGGACGGAAAATGCCGGCCTTTTCGAAGCCGATCTTTTCGCGCGTGTCGCCAAGGTAGTCGGTGTGGTCGATGTCGACCGAGGTGACGATGGCGACGTCGGCGTCGATGACGTTGACCGCGTCGAGGCGCCCGCCCAGTCCCACTTCGAGGATGGCGACGTCGAGGTTCGAGTTCGCCAGCAGGTGCATGATGGCCAGCGTGGTGAATTCGAAATAGGTCAGCGATACGTCCTCGCGCCGCGCTTCGACCGCGTTGAAGCTGGTCACCAGCGCCTCGTCGCTGGCGAGGTCGCCGCCAATGCGGGCGCGTTCGTTAAAGTCGAGGAAGTGCGGCTTGATGTACAGGCCGACCTTGTAGCCGGCGCGCAGCAGGATCGCTTCGAGCATGGCGCAGGTCGAGCCCTTGCCGTTGGTGCCGGCCACCATGATCACCGGGCAGTCGAACTTCAGGCCCATGCGCTCCTTGACCGTTCTCACCCGGTCTAGCCCCATGTCGATGTGGACTTCGGCGTGGCGCGACTCGAGCAGCGCAAGCCAGGCAGGCAATGTGGTCGGGAGGTTTTGCATGGGATGTGCTTCGTTGGCGGCGCGCGCGTCGCATGGACGCGCGGCCGGTATGGCGATGTGAGGCTTTACGCGATGACGTCGACGGCCTGGCTCTGGAGCAGCGCGAGCAGGCGGGCGATTTCTTCACGCATCTTGCGGCGGTCGACGATCATGTCGACGGCGCCTTTGGTGACCAGGAACTCGGCGCGCTGGAAGCCTTCAGGCAGCTTTTCGCGCACGGTGTTTTCGATCACGCGCGGGCCGGCGAAGCCGATCAGCGCCTTCGGCTCGGCGATCACGACGTCGCCCATGAAGGCGAACGACGCGGACACGCCGCCCATGGTCGGATCGGTCAGCACGCTAATGAACGGCAGCTTTTTCTCGGACAGCTTGGTCAGCATGGCGGTGGTTTTCGCCATTTGCATCAGCGACAGCAGGCCTTCCTGCATGCGCGCGCCGCCGGTGGCGGTGATGCAGATGAACGGCACCTTCTGCTCCAGCGCGACCTGGGCGCCGCGCACGAAGCGCTCGCCGACCACGGAGCCCATCGAGCCGCCCATGAATTCGAATTCGAAGCAGGCCACGACCACAGGCAGGCTCATGACGGCGCCGCCCATGACGATCAGCGCGTCGGTTTCGCCAGTGGCGTCCATCGCCGCTTTCAGGCGGTCAGGGTATTTCTTGCTGTCTTTGAACTTCAGGGTATCGACCGGCAGGGTTTCCTGGCCGATTTCATAACGTCCGCCTTCGTCCAGCAGCGCATCGAGGCGATCGCGCGCGCGGATGCGCATGTGGTGGCTGCACTTCGGGCAAACATGCAGGTTCGACTCCAGATCGGTGCGGTAGAGAACCGCTTCGCACGACGGACACTTTACCCAGAGGCCTTCCGGCATGGTCTTACGCGCAGCGGCATCGGAGCGCTGGATCCGCGGGGGCAGCAGTTTTTCTAACCAACTCATGAGTTCTCCTTCGTACAGCGATCTTCAGTGGTCGGTAGTGTAGCCGTTCGCGCTTCGAATGTCGAATCGTGTGAATTTGCCATCATTTCCCACGGCGACAAATACACGCATTTACATCGCCTTAGCGTCGCTGAATTATTTTACAGGTTGTTCAATTTCGCCCGTGCGTTCGTACGTACACTTTTCGAAACAAAGGTATATTTACTCGCAGCATTGTTTAAAAGAATTGACCTGAGTAAGAGTTCGAGAGTATATTTTCTAATAAGAAATTAGTAATTAAAGCAGGCACATAATGACATGCGCCTGTCGCTGGCATAGGGGGCCATGTGATAAACAACACCCGGCTCGACGCGTCGCTCGACGACGTCGACGAAACCGCACCGATCGCAACGATGCGCATAGTACTTGCCGTCGCGACCATATTGGCGATGATTATCGATCCCAATGGCATCGGCGATCCCCATCCGTTTACTTTACTGGCGTTTTACGCATACACTGCGCACAGCGCCGTTATCTATATTTCCGTGCGACTAGGCGGCGAATTGGGCGACTCCAAACTGGTGCACTGGCTGGACGTGTTCTGGTTCAGCCTGGTATTAGTTATTGCGGGACCGCAGACCGGATTCTTCTACCTTTTCTTCTTTGCAATATCGACCGCGGCATTCCGTTGGGGTTACGACGAGGGTGCGCGGGTGACGCTGGCATGCGCGGTACTGTATTGCCTCGCCGCCACGCAGGCGGCCGACCAGACGGAACTGGCGCGCATGCTGCTGCGCGCCACATTCCTGCTGGGACTAGGCTATATGGTGTCGCACTGGGCGCAGGCATCGATCAAGCAGAAGCGCCGCATCGCCTTGCTGCGCGACGTCAGCCGCTTGTCGAATCCGCGCTTTGGCGTGGAGGACACAATTGTGTCCGTGCTGGAACAGATCCGGGTATTCTTTGGCGCCACCTCGTGTTTTTCCCTGACGCGGGAAAACCCCGCCTGTCCCTGGATCTTGCGCAAGGCCGACTCCAACGCCAGCGGCGCCCCCCTCCGCCCCTGCGTGCTGGACAGTGAAGCTGCAGCGCCGCTGGTCGCGGCGCCGCCGACCTGCAGCGCGCTATTCCGCGCATCGCTCCTGCCCTTCGTGCCGTGGCCCGGAGCATTTCTCGTCAACGACGCCACGCGGCCCGGATGGCATAAGGCCCCGGTAGCCATCGGCAACAGCCTTGCCGACATCCTCGGGGGGCGCTCGTTCATCTGCGTGCCCCTTCCGCTACGAAACGGCGAAGGCCGCATTTTCGTCGTTGCCCCGCAAGCCACCCTGGACAAGGGCGACGTGCGCTTCCTGGCGCAGGTGGTGGCACAAGCCGTCCCCGTGATCGAGAACATCGAATTGCTTGACCGCATGGCGTCGGACGCGGCGCGCCGCGAGCGCGTGAAGATGTCGCTCGACCTGCACGACACGACCGTCCAGCCATACATCGGCATGTCGCACGTATTGCGGGCGCTGCTGAGCAAGGCCGGCGACGCCAACCCGATAGCGCCCGACCTGCGCCAGGTGGCGGACATGGCCGACGCCTACATTGCCGAATTGCGCGAGCTGGCCGGCAACCTCGCGCGCGCCAAAAACGACGAGCCTGCATTCCCGTCCGCGCTGCGCGCTCATGCGTCCCACATGAAGGAGTTCTATAACCTCGACATCGCCCTCAGCGGACATGAGACGGCCGGCATCCACGACCGCCTCGGCGCCGAGGTATTCCAGATTGTCAGTGAAGGCGTCAGCAATATCACAGGGCGCGCCAGACGCTTGGCTACGCGCGGTGCGGTCGAAATTTGCGCCGGACCCACGGCTTGGCTGCACATCCGCATTGAAAACGAATGTCGTCCGGGCCCCGCTGCCCCCTTTCGTTCCGCGTTCGATTTCGGGAACGGGCCGTGGCATTGGGTGGCTTACGCCTTACGTCGGCCAGCGAGCGAAGGCGGGCCATCCGGGTCCATGTCGACATTTCCGGTATACGGTGCGGCCACCATGGAATCCCGGCCAGGAAAGCTCCTATCAGGAGTCATGCTGGTCTGGACGGACCACAGACTATGCCTGTGGGATTGGGAACGGCTGATAGAGAGCGAAGCGTACGGCATGAAGGTGGCGGCGAGCGTCATCCAATCCGCGAGGAATGCGCTGCTGCCGCCTGCACACTGGTCGCCGACGGTGATCCTGCTCGGACTCCTGTGACATTAACGGCGCAATCGCTCGATCGACTTCCTTCCCAGCCTGCTGGTCACGGCGCATCGCGCCCTGTATTTGTCAGTCGGAGCGCGCGACGAGGCGCTGCTGGACCGCGCGGTGGCTGGCTCGGCGCGCGCGGCGTGTTGCGCAAGGACGCGCCGGCCGAAGTGGGTAATTTGGCGGCGGGGCCCCATCGAGAAAGTTCGACCAAGGGGCCGAAAATAAGGCCCCCCCTGTGGGGTCGACCATGAAATGATGCCGTTCTTTCGGCGCCTTCATGCCAGCCACGCGCATTCCCAAGCCGGATCCCCACGCCGAAACTCGCATGGGCTCACCATGAGGGAATCGCCAGATCGTCGCGCGATCATCGAGGGCAACGGATGACGAACAAGGGGCGCTCGCGCAAGCCGTTTCCTGCTCGGAGCACAACGTTGCGCAAACTACTGGTCTCGATCTGACAAGAAGGCTGGAAGTAAACAACCGGCTCGAACTGACGTCTTCGCGGTGAACACCGCACCTCTGGCGACCTGCTGATGGAACCATCTCCGCGCGACGCTCCGGTCCGCCTCTTCTTCGCGCCCAGTTTGCGAACCTTTGCGACTCGCTGCAAAACTTCGTGCGATCGCGCGACGTGAGTTGTCCGGCCTGGCAACCAAAAAAACAGACAAATGTCTCCGCCATAAAGGGTCGTTTGGTGCGATCGGTTGTTGGTAAGCAAGGGCATGACATTAAGACATCAGCGCGGTGTATTGATCCGGAGCAGGAAATACCGAACGAAGAGCCAGCAGAAGTGGAAGGTAAGCCATGTACTTCTCGAACAACTACGCCCAGCGTTTCGTGACGATTTCCTCGAAGGTAGAAATCGGGGTTCGCATCTTATTGAAGTACGCCCTCGCTGGTCTCTCTTGCCGTCATCTGCGTCCTCGGCGTCAATATCGCATTGATGTAGGAGCCGGATCGATAGATGCAACGCACGCGCTGAACATTGAGCACACACCTTATCGCTACCTAGAACCTGAAGGGGACCATCATGAAAATTCCATCAGAGCTTTATGCAGGAAGAAGAGTGCGTAGACGGCAATTGAATATCGGCCTGATTCGCAGCGCTGATCGCTGTAGTTATTATCGCTCCTTCGACATCGTGGAGACGTAGCTGGAAATAGTGTCACTCGCGATTTGGGACCGAGCTTGGAACAGGCACGCCGTAAATAAAAAATACTCGCCCGCTCCCATAGCCGGGGCGGTGCAATTCCAATCACGAGTCGCCCATGCGCCGCTATCTTGTCATTGTACGACGCAACGCAGTGTGAGCCTCGTGGCTCTCTGTCGTCATGCTTGGTTGCTTGCACGACGGTTGACGTTTCGTGTAGCATGCTGCATTCCCAACTGGCTTTGTTTCGCGACCGGCGCAACGCTCGCGTCGTCATCTCAGCGATTCTCGCCGTCCGGAGGAAGGCGCGATTTTTTGCATCGTGGACGGGATGGCAGTTGGAAAGTTCGCCCTGATGCCATTGTACGTTTTTCGCACGATGGGTGCAGCGACGTTGAAGTTGATGGGCCATGGTCGGCGCATACCTGGGCACGCCGCAGCCAATTTAAGTACGAGTGCTAGCCCACCGACGCGCGGGTGCTGGCATTGCTCGCTCAGCCACTGCAAGCGCCCGTTGCGCCCAACTCGTCTGTCCAACCTCCGCACAATGATTGTGCAGCGTACATATTAGTGCATATGGGCGTGCGCAGCGGCCGGAGACGACACAGCCCACGGAGTCAGTCGAAAGCTCGCCCTACGCCGTCGCCACCCGCCGAACGCTTGCCGATTCTTCTTGTCGTACTGAACGTGCACTGGGCAGTTTGTCATGACGTAAACTGCAACTGCTGGCTGAACCCGATATCCGAACGCAGGAAAAGTTGCTCCCGGTCGCCGTCGACCAACACTCGATCCACGTGCCGCCACGAACCACTACCTGGAGACAGTGCCTGCCGTTTCGGTATTTCCTGGTCGAAATGGCGGTCCAAATCCTGTTCCTTGCGCGACCTGGTGCGGGCTGCGCGGATACTGGCCACACATGAATCGCTGAGCGTGGAACATCGATGCGATCCGCTGATCGTCTTCATGGCGTGCGGAAAAACGTGCGAGGCCGTCACCCGCACTCTGGCGAGCCGGCACCGACGCCGATATTCCTACAAGCTGACTGGAACCTCGGAGGGTGCTGCGGCGCCGAATACCGTGAACGCTTGGCGGCTACCGCGGGCCCGTGCGCCGGTTCACGGCTCGTAAAGCTACAGCAACGAAATCCAGGCGCGCATGCGGTGGCGGCGATGCACATCTCGCGCGGCTGATGTCAATGCAGAATGCGCGACAGTCGTGGTCAACTACCGGAGTGCTGGACCTAGCTGGGCGCTGCCATGAATCGGGCAGCGCCCATTGTTCATCCACGGCCCGGCAGCAGCGGCAAGACCTAGCCTGGGCCGAACGCCTCGCGGGGCTGCTGAGCCGGGCCGATCAGCGTGCCGTATGCAATCTATGCGCGGCGGTGCAGTCGTCCAGGATGTACGACCCGTCGTGCACCACGCGCGGAAGGTAGCGGCCAGCGCCGAAAGACCTGCTGCGCCGAGCGGCCTGGTGCGGGACCCCCACCGCCTGTGTAAAGCTTGCCGCGTCCCGCCGTGCTGACCCGGGGGCGAGCTGACGCTCGACATGCTCGACCTGAAGTTCGACCAGACCACCCGCTACTACCAGGCCCCGCCCCACCTGAAGGCCAACAACGGCATTTTCATCATCGACGACCTTGGCCGCCAGCGCTGCTCCCCGACCGACCTGCTGAACCGCTGGATCGTGCCGATGGACCGCAAGCTGGACTTCCTGGCCCTGCACACCGGGTACAAGTTCCAGGTGCCGTTCGACGTGATCGTGGTGTTCTCGTCCAACCTGCCGCCGGCGGAGCTGGGCGACGGCGCCTTCCTGCGCCGCATCGGCTACAAGGTCCACGTCGGCCCGATGCTGGAAAACGACTACAAGCGCATCTTCATGGGCTGCTGCGAACAGTACGGCATTGCCTGGTGCGCCGACACTTTTGATTACCTGATCCGCGAATACCACCAGCGCGAAGACCGCGCGCTGCTCGCATGCTACCCGCGCGACCTGCTGTCGCAGGTGCGCGACAAAGGCGCCTACGAAGGGGAGACGCCGGTACTGACGCCCGCCTCGATCGGATGGGCATGGAAAAACTACTTTACCGGCGACCAGCACACCGCGCCGGAGACAACCGGCTTAGGTACGCCAAACAAAGGTGAATGACATGAAAAATACACGTGGACTCGTCATGCTCGGAATCGCACTGGTACTGGCCGTCGCTGCGGTGATTGCCGCCGCCAGCTGGATCAAGTCCCGCGCCAGCGGCAACACTACCCAGGTGGCGGTCGCCATGGTCGACATCAGCCTGGGCTCGCGCATCACGCCCGAAATGATCCGCATGGTCGACTGGCCGTCGGGCGCAATGCCTCCCGGCGCGTTCACCCAGGCCAAGCTGATCGACACGCGCGTGACCCGCGCGACCATCCAGCGCGGCGAGCCGATCATGGAAACCAAGCTGGCGCCACCAGGCACGCAAGGGGGGCTGTCCGCGGTTGTCGCCAACGGCAAGCGCGCCATGACGGTACGGGTCAACGACGTAGTCGGCGTGGCCGGCTTTGCCCTCCCCGGCAATTTCGTCGACATCCTGGTCAACACGCAGGAAGACACCACCAAAACGGCCAACAACCGCGAGATTTCGATTTCGAAAATTGTCCTTGAACGCATCCTGGTCCTGGCAATCGCCCAGGACCCCAACCGCGACGACACCAAGCCCAAGGTCGTCAACGCCGTGACGCTCGAACTGACGCCGGAACAGACTGAAAAGCTGGATGTGGCGCGCAGCGTCGGCACGCTTTCGCTGGTGCTCAGGAACCAGATCGATCCGGATCCGGTAAATACCGACGGCGCCACCAAGAACGCACTGCTGGGAGCACCTGTCGTGCGTCCTGCGGTAGCCCGCGCCGCCCGCCCTGTCATCCGCAAGGCAACCCTGGTTCGTCCACGCGAACAGGTTGATCTGATCAAGGGGCTGGACCGCAGTACCCAACAATTTTGACAAGAACCGGGAGAGGTGCAATGCGTACATTTTTGAGGCAGGCTGGCACAACGGGCCGTCGCAGCGCCGGCGCCATCGCCGTCATCGCAGCGTTCGCGCTGGCCGCCGCACCGGGCCAGGCCGCGCCTAAAAAGAAGGTCATGCAGCCGGCCAACGCCGCGCCTGCCGGCGGCGTCGTGAACCTGGCGCCGCAGGTCGCCCTGGCCGAGGGCAAATCGACGCTGATGCGCCTTCCTTATCCCGTATCGCGCGTGTCGGTCGGCGACGCCCGGATTGCCGACGTCATCCTGCTGAACCCGAGCGAGGTCTACATGCTCGGCAAATCGGTCGGCACGACCAACCTGATCCTGTGGAACAAGCAGAAGGACGCCACCATCATCGATATTTCAGTGTCCATGGACACCAGCGCCCTGCACAGCCGCTTCGCGGAACTGGTCAGCGGCGAGAAGGACGTCAAGATCACCGCCGCAGCGGACACGCTGGTACTGTCGGGAACCGTGTCCGACGTGGTCACCCTCGACCAGATGCTGGCGCTCGCCAACGCCTACGTCCAGCGCGGCGGGAAAGAAGGCGCGGCGGCAGGCGGTGCTGCCGGCGGTGGGGCGGCGCAGATGAAGGTGATTAACATGATGTCGGTCGCCGCGCCCCAGCAGGTGATGCTCGAAGTTAAAGTAGCCGAGGTCTCGCGTACGCTGGTCGATCAGCTTGGCGTCAGCCTGGGCGGTAGCCGCACCAACGGCAGCTGGACCTACAGCATCCTGTCCAACCTGCTGAGCAAGAATCCGAGCATCCTCGACGCCTTCAACAACAAGAATGGCAATTTCGCGACGCTGGACGCGCAGAAACGCAACGGCCTGCTGAAGGTGCTGGCCGAACCAACCATCATGGCCGTCAGCGGCCAGGAGGCCAGCTTCCTCGCCGGGGGGAAAATCTTCATTCCGGTCAGCCAGACCAACAACGGCGGCATTCCGACCATTTCGCTGGAAGAAAAGGAATTCGGGGTGGCGGTCAAATTCACGCCAACCGTGCTGGCAGGCGGCCGGATCAACCTGAAGGTGGCGCCGGAAGTGTCGGACCTGAACAAGGACGGCATCGGCATTACCGCCACCGGCATATCGGGCACCGCCATCCTGCCTTCGTTCACCACGCGCCGCGCCACCACCACGGTGCAGCTGCTCGACGGCCAGAGCTTTGCCATTGGTGGCCTGATCAAGAACAACGTCACCACCAACGTCAAGGCCTTCCCGTTGCTGGGCGAAGTGCCGGTGCTGGGCGCGCTGTTCCGCAGCAGCGACTTCCAGACCGACCGTTCCGAACTGGTCTTCATTATCACGCCGCACCTGGTCAAGCCGCTGCCGCCCGATTACAAACTGCCCACCGACGACTACATCGAGCCGTCGCGCGCCGAGTTTTTCCTGGGCGGGAAACTGGAAGGCGAGCGCAAGGACAGCCCTGCGCCCAGCCGTGCCGCCATGGCGACCCCGCCTTCCGGCTTTGACACCAAATAGGAGCATGCCATGAAACCGCACCTCACCGTCCCAAGCCTGCTCGCCCTCGCCGCCTGCCTTGCGGGCTGCGCGCATGAACGTCCGGTCGGCGCCAGCGTCAGCCTGGCCATGGCCCAGCAGGTCATCGATCCGCTGGCCGGCAGCAACCGCGACCCGGTGAAAGGGATCGACGGCCAGGCCGCCAAGAGCAGCTACGACGCGTATCAAAAGTCCTACCGCTCGCCGCAGCCGCAGCCTAATGTGTTCACCATCGGTATCGGAGGCGCGCGCTAGGCGGCGGTCATCATGCTACGAAACTCACATTCCCGGCCCCAGTTCCCGCGCCGCAGGCGCGAAGGTGGCGTTGTCGCGATCATCGTCGCCCTGTCGATCTTCGTCCTGGTCGGCTTCGGCGCGCTGGTGCTCGACCTCGGCCACCTGTTCGTCAACAAGACCGAACTGCAGAACGCCGCCGACTCGTGCGCGCTCGCCGCAGCCAACCAATTGGTGTGCGACCCGGACGTTGGCCCCTGCCCTGCCGCCTTCCTCGAAGACGCCGTGGCGGCCGGCAGCTTTGTCGCCTCGAGGAACACGAACGACTTCCAGAAGCGCGCAGTGTCGATCGGCCGCAACGACATCCGGTTTCATACCGCAATTGGTCCGAACAGCTCCTACCTGAGCATCGACGAAGGCGCGCTGCCGGGTTCGAAATTCGCGATGTGCGTGGCCCGTTCGGCGCCCATCCGGACCTGGTTGATGCAAGTTCGCCAAGCGATTGCGCCCACCACCGTCGAAGCGCGCGCGGTGGCGACGCTGGCGCCCGGCCAGACCGCTTGCGCGGTGTCGCCGGTCGGCGTTTGCTCCTTGAACGCTACGCCACCCAGCTATGGCTACTCCGTGGGCCAGTGGATCACGTCAAACTTCAACAGCGGCGCGGGCGGCGATGAGCTGGCAGGGAATTTCCGTTGGGTTGATTTCACCCCCAACTCGGGCGGCACCAACGAAGTGCGTGACCAGTTGCTGGGCAACGGCTCGGTATGCGGCGTCAGGGTGGGCGACGACGTGCGCGAGTCCGGCGTCAAGCAGGGAGCGAAAAGCGCATGGAACACGCGTTTCGGCATATACCAGAACGGCGCCAATGCGCCCACCCCTGCCACCGTCGCGCCGGACAAGACCGGCTATTCCTACCCCAGCAAGAATCCGGGCACGGTAATCGGTATTGGCACCAGCGCCTACGCCGACTACCGCCTGAAGCAGGCGCTTCACAAGCCATTCACGTCCAACGAGTATGCGCCTAACGGCGCCGCCGGGAACGTCGGCGGCAACGAATCGACGTCTGCCGAGCACCTGACTTATGGAAGCGAGCGGCGCCTGGTCGCGGTGCCGATCGTCGAATGCGGCAAGTCGCCGGCCACGGTGAAGATCCTTAGCATGGCTTGCGTGCTGATGCTCAACCCGATGTCGAATGGCGCGTCCGGCGATATCTACCTTGAATGGCGCGGCATGGCCGATGCCGCCAACAGCCCGTGCCGCAGCGCCGGTATCGCCGGCGGAACCAACGGACCGCTGGTCCCCACGCTGGTGCAATAGGAGGAACGATGAATACCAAGCGCAAACAGCAAGGCTCTGTCCTGATCGAAATGGCACTGCTGCTGACGCCTTTGCTGGTGCTCGCCTTTGGCGTGACCGAATTCGGCCGCGCGATGTATCAATACAACGCGATCGCCAAAGGTGTGCGGGATGGCGCCCGCCACCTCTCCCAGTTCGCGCCAGGCGAAGCAGGCCGCATCGACGAGGCTCGCTCGCTGGTCCTGTGCGGAAAACTCGCCTGCGACTCGGCCCCGCCTTTGGTGACAGGCATGAGCACCAGCTACATCCGTGTGAACGACCGCACCACCAACACCGCCTACAACCTGCAGTCCACCGGGCGCGGCACCGTCAACCTGGTCAGCGTGGAGGTGTCCGGCTTCCAGTTCCGGAGCATGGCCCCGGCATTCGTGCCTAACTTTACGTTCTCCCCGATCCACGTCACGATGGTGCAAGTGTTATGAAACCGCCCGCCTTTATCCCCATCAGGCGCCAGCGCGGCGTCGCCGCGATCGAGTTCGCACTCATCATTACGCTGCTGCTGACGCTCCTGTTCGGCATTATCGAATTCAGCCGGGTCACGTTTTACTGGAATGCCGCCACCGAGGCGACCCGGCTCGGCGCCCGCCTCGCCGTCGTGTGCGACTTCGACGCCTCCGTCATCAAGACGCGCATGGCCAACCTGTTCCCGGTCATCCCCGCCGACAACATCAGCATCGACTACCTGCCGGACGGCTGCGCCATCGACACCTGCCAGCAAGTGAAGGTAAAAGTCGCGCCGGCCGCCGTCGTTACCTATATCCCGTTCCTGAAATTCACGCCGAAGTTCCCGCCTTTTTCCACCACGCTGCCGCGGGAGAGCATGAAATCGACCTTCGGAGGTGTGGCCAACCCTGTGTGCATGTAGGCCGCCGGTCCTGGTATTAATTAACCGTATTGGAGCTATCGTGAAGATCACCGTCGTATCACGCAATGAAAGACGCCTGGCCGAGATTGCACGGCTGCTGCGTGAACGCAGCGATGCCGACGAAATCGACGTCGTTGCCGGTTCGCTGGAACGGCTTGGCAATTTGAACGCCCAGAACGCGCCCGAGCTCCTGGTGCTGGATCACCCGTCCGGGCAGGCCGACGACCTGGCTCGCCTGGAACGACTCGGCGGCGCCTTCCCGCGCATGGAATTCATCGTGCTTTCCGAAGTGCACACGCTGGCGTTCCTGATGGAAGCCATGCGCGCCGGCGTGCGCGAAGTACTGCCATGGCAAGTCTCGGCCGACGCCCTGTTCCCCGCCGTCGCCCGGATCGACGAGAAGCTGCTGCAGCATACCCATGCCAACGGCAAGGTGCTTGCCTTCGTGTCGTGCAAGGGCGGCAGCGGCGCCACCTTCCTGGCGACCAACCTTGGCTATGCGCTGGCCGAGCTGGCCGGAAAGCGCGTGGCGCTGGTGGACCTCAACCTGCAGTTTGGCGACGCCTCGCTGTTCCTGGCCGACCAGAAGCCGGTAGCCACGCTTGCTGACGTGGCCTTGCAGATCCACCGGCTCGACGCGTCGCTGCTGGCCTCCAGCATGATGAACGTCACCCCCAATTTTTCGGTGCTGGCGGCACCCGACAATCCGGGCCATGCGGGCGACATACTGCCGGAGCACATCGACGCCTTGTTGCGGCTGGCGCGGCGCCACTACGATTTCGTCATCCTCGATGTCGGCCGCAGCCTCGACCCGGTCAGCCTGCGCGCGCTCGACCAGGCCGACACCGTGTTCCCCGTCCTGCAAACCACGCTGCCGTATATCCGCGACGGCAAGCGCCTGATCGAAGTATTCCGTTCCCTTGGCTATCCGAAGGAGAAGATCCAGGTCATCGTCAACCGACACGAGAAAAAAAGCGACATCAAGCTGCATGACCTGGAAAGGGCCTGCGCCACCACGGTGACGATGTCGGTGCCGAACCACTACGAAACTGCGGCGGCATCGGTGAACCAGGGCGTACCGGTGATGAAGCTGGCAAAGAACAGCCCGATCGCCAGGGCGCTGAAGACGATGGCGCTGCAGATCGCCCCACCCGTGCAGGTTGCGCAGCATGGCTGGGTCGCCAGGATATTCAAGGGCGCGCAGGCCGCTGCGATCGGCGCCCCGGTTTTTGAGGAGAAACAGCCATGGATGCAGAAATCATGACACTGCGGGACCGCCTGGCGACAACGGCGAGTTCCCAGGGCGGACTGCCCGCCGCAGTCCCGCGCGCCGCAGCTGCGGGTAATTACAGCCAGCTGAAACACCGCATCCACCAGGCCTTGCTCGACCGGGTGGACCTGGAAAGCCTGCAACTGCTGTCGCAGGAGCAGATCCGCGACGAACTGAAGATGCTGGTCGAGCACCTGCTCGAAGAGGAAACGGTCGTCATCAACGAGGCCGAGCGGCGTAACCTGACCCGCGACATCCAGAACGAAATGCTGGGTTTCGGCCCGCTCGAACTGCTGCTTGCCGATCCCACCGTGTCGGACATCCTGGTCAACACCCATAGCCAGGTCTATGTGGAGCGGCGCGGCAAGCTGGAACTGACCGATGTGCGTTTCAGCGATGACGCCCACCTGATGAAGATCATCGACAAGATCGTGTCGCGGGTGGGCCGCCGCATCGATGAGTCGTGCCCGATGGTCGATGCGCGCCTGCCGGATGGCTCGCGCGTGAACGCCATCATCCCGCCCCTTGCGATCGACGGACCGGTCATGTCGATACGGCGCTTCTCGGCCGAACCGCTGCGCCTTCACGACCTGGTCGAATACAAGAGCATGACCAGCGCCATGGCCGACATACTGCAAGGACTGGGCAAGGCTGAGATCAACATCCTCATTTCGGGCGGTACGGGCAGCGGCAAGACCACCATGCTGAACGTGATCTCAGGCTTCATCAGCCCGGAGGAACGCATCGTCACCATCGAGGACGCGGCCGAACTCCAGCTCCAGCAGCCGCACGTGGTACGGCTTGAAACGCGCCCTGCCAACATCGAGGGAAATGGCGAGGTAACCCAGCGCGCCCTGGTGCGCAACGCCCTGCGCATGCGGCCCGACCGCATCATCTTGGGCGAGGTGCGCGGCGGCGAAGCGCTCGACATGCTGCAGGCGATGAACACCGGCCATGAAGGATCGATGGCGACCATCCACGCAAACACGCCGCGCGACGCCCTGACCCGCCTGGAAAACATGATCAGCATGGCGGCGGCCTCGCTGCCAAGCAAGGCAATGCGCCAGCAGATCAGTTCCGCCATCGGCGTGGTGCTGCAGGTATCGCGCCTTACCGACGGCAAGCGCAAGCTGGTGTCGATGCAGGAAGTGACCGGCATGGAGGGCGACGTCATCACGATGCAGGAGATCTTCCAGTTCAAACAGACCGGCCTGGGGGAGAACGGTACCGTGATCGGCCACTTCTGCGCAACCGGCATCCGGCCGCGCTTCGTCGACCGGCTGCGCACCTACGGCATCAGCGTTCCGGACAACCTGTTCGACCCGACCCGCCAATTCTCATAGGCCGCCATCATGGACTCCCTTTACTTTGTTTTTGCGACCCTGATCTTCGTCGCCGTGGTACTGCTGATCGAGGGCGCATACCTGACGTGGAACTCCGCCAAGGGGCCCGAAGCCGAGCGGATAAACCGCCGCCTGCGCGTCATGTCGGCCGACCATGCCAGCAAGGCCGTGTCGATCACCAGGAAACGCGTGATGAGTTCTTCGCCCGCGATCCAGCGGCTGCTGTCCACCATTCCGCGCGCGGCACTGCTGGACCGCCTGTTGCTGCAATCGGGAAAAAGCTGGACCGTCGGCCAGTTCCTCGGCGTTTCACTGGGCCTGGCCGCTGCGGCGGCGCTGGTCGCCGCCTGGTTTGCAATGCCCTTGCTGATCCAGCTTGCCGCCGGTGCCGCCGCCGCCATTCTGCCGCTGCCGCTGGTGAGCCGCGCGCGCAGCGAGCGCCTCAACCGGATCGAAACCCAGCTGCCGGACGCGCTGGACCTGATGAGCCGCGCCCTGCGCGCGGGGCATGCCTTCCCCACCGCACTGAAGATGGTCGGCGACGAAATGAGCGATCCGCTCGCCGGCGAGTTCTCGATCGCGTTCGATGAGGTCAACTTCGGCGTGTCGATGCCGGACGCGCTCATGAACCTGGCCAATCGTGTGCCCAGCACCGACCTGCGCTACTTCGTCATCGCTGTGCTGATCCAGCGCGACACCGGCGGCAACCTGTCCGAGCTGCTGGACAACATCGGCAAGATTATCCGGGACCGCATCAAGCTGCTCGGCCACATCAGGGTGCTGTCGGCCGAAGGCAAGATGTCGGCATGGGTGCTGGGCCTGCTTCCGTTCGGCGCGGGCGCACTCATTCAACTGACCAATCCAGAATTCCTTTCGGTCCTGTTCACCGACTTGGCCGGACAAAAAATGATCGCTGCCGCGCTCTTCATGATGGCTTTGGGCGTGCTCGTGATGCGCAAGATCATCCGGATCCGGGTATGAACCGGCCAATCACTTTCTCGGGACCGATGCCATGACTATCCTCGAACTCGGCTTTCTCACCCTGGTTTTCGCGCTTGTGTTTGGCGTTGCGTTGCTTGGACTGCGCCTTGCCAACGGCACCGTGGTCCGGGGACGGCTGGACGCCGTCGGCATGCCTTCCGATGCTCCCGCCGCTGGCCCGGCGCCCTGGATGACCAAGGTGGTGGCACTGGCCGAACCGGTCGCCAAACTGTCGCTGTCCGACGATGCCGCGGAAGGCTCGGTAATCCGGGTGCGCTTCCTGAATGCGGGTTTCCGCCATCCGTGGGCGCCTATTGTATTCTTCGCGGCCAAAACCTCGCTGGCGATCGGACTCCCGCTCGCCGTATTTTTCGGGCTCAGCATTTCGAGCAGCACCTTCGGCAGCAATACGCTGCTGATGTACGTGCTCGGCGCCACTGCCATCGGCTACTACCTGCCGAACATGATCCTGAAAAACATCACCAAACGCCGCCAGCGCGAAGTCTTCGAAAGCTTTCCGGATGCGCTGGACCTGCTGACAGTGTGTGTCGAAGCAGGTTTGGGCATCGACGCCGCGCTGACGCGTGTAGCGGGCGAAATCGGCCTGAAAAGCCGCATCCTCAGCGATGAGCTGAACCTGGTGACACTGGAACTGCGCGCCGGCAGCAGCAAGGAAAAGGCCCTGCGCGGGCTGGCGGTGCGCACCGGCGTCGACGACGTCGACGCGCTGGTGGCGATGCTGATCCAGGCCGAACGTTTCGGCACCAGCATCGCCGCATCGCTGCGGGTGCAGTCGGAACTGCTGCGCACCAAGCGCCGCCAGCGCGCCGAGGAGCAGGCGGCCAAGATCGCGCTCAAGCTCCTGTTCCCCCTGATTTTCTTTATTTTCCCGTCGCTGCTGGTCGTGTTAATGGGGCCAGCCTTCATCCAGATCTATCGTGTCCTGCTGCCGACCTTCGCCGGCACCAACTGAAAGGAAGCATCATGCTGAACCAGCGCCTGGCCCTGACCATCCTGGGAGTCTGCCTGCTGTCTTCGTGCTCGCACTTGCCGGGGCCGTTGCAACTGATGATACAGCCGGTGCAGCAAGTCCGCCATGCCGCCAACGACATGTCCTCGGGCTATTACCGGCTGGGCCGCTATCACCAGGAACGCGGCGACCTGGAACTGGCGCTGACCGCCTACACCTATGCGATCGCGCGCGATCCGGCCGCCCCCGAACCGCGCATCGCCGCCGCGATCCTGCACGCCCGGCAGGGACGCCTGCCGCAGGCGCGGGCGATGCTGCTGGCCGTCTGTGCGGAGTATCCGGAGCTGGTCCAGCCACGCAACAATCTCGGTTATGTGTACTACTTGCAGGGCGAGTACGCGGCGGCTGCCGCCGCGTTCCGCCAGGCGCTGGCACTCGAACCGGCCAATGAACGCGCGCGCAACAACCTCGCGCTGGCCGACAGTGCTTCCGCCCAACCCGTGGCGGGAAACCTGCCGCGTCCTGCCCCGCTGGCGTCGCCGGCGACGGGAACAATCGCTGGCGCACCTCCCACGCCAGCGGCTGTCCCCGTCGCCGCCGCGGCTCCAGCCGAGCAGGCGAGCGGCATGCAGCTGGTCCGGCTTGCACCGAACAGGTACGAATTGCGGATGGCGGAGAGGACGCAGCCGTCGCCGCTGGCAGCCGTTTCCGCGCCGGCACCGGCCGCCGTGCCAGCGCCGCGCGTGAAGCTGGCGGCACAACCCGCCAATGCCGTGAAACCGGCGGCGGCGCCGGCGGCGCTTGTGAAGCCGGCGCCGCCCGCTGCTGCTGTAAAGCCGGCGACTCCGCTGGCCGCAGAACACGCCGCTGTCGTGAAGCCGTCTGCATCGCGCCTTGAAATCGCCAACGGCAACGGCGTCGCCGGCATGGCGAGGCGCTACAAGGAATTGCTGGGCAAGCGTGGTATCGCGGTCAGCCGCCTTACCAACGCCAGACCGTTCGGACGCGCCGGATCCAGCATCGAATTCGTCCCCGGCTTTGAGCGCCAGGCACGCGAACTGCAGGCGGCGCTGGGCGGAAAACCCTCTCTGCAGAAGGCCGCCGCGAATGCCGGAACCGACCTGCGGCTGGTGCTCGGCAAGGATGCCGTCGCCTGGACCGAAAAGCCGGTGACCGCTGCATTACCAACCGTCCCCCTCCTCACGTCCGCAGGGCTGACGGCTTCGATCAATAAACCATACGTGGAGCGCAAATGAGAACAATAACTAGCCGCGCGGCGACCTGGACGTCCGCCTGCATCATGGCAATGGCAATGAGCGCCTGTGGCGGCAGCAGCGGAGGCCCCGGCGGCGCGTGCACCATCCTCGATCCAACCCGGGATCCAAACCTGCCTTCGTGCGGCGCAAGTGCCGCGCCAGGCGCGCCGGCGGCAATCGCTCCGCTTGCGCTTAGTGTGGTCGATGCTTCGGGTGCTGCCGCCAGCTCCGTGTCGCCCCAGCGTTCCGCGATGGTCAGGGCACTGGTGAAGGACGGCAGCGGCAAGGCGCTTCCGGGTGTCGCCGTCGCCTTCACCAGCACCGACAAGACCGCGTCGATGGTGCCGTCGTCCGGCACCGCGCTGACCGACGCCTCCGGCATTGCGAGTGTTGGCCTGGTGGCAGGTGCGCAGGCTGGCGCGTTTACCGTGAACGCTACCGCCACCATGGGCGGCGCCAGCGCGACCGGCAGCACCAATTACAGTGTGACCTTCCCCGCGCTGACCATGAGCGCGCTGACGATCGGCCCATCGCCGCTGTCGGCGGGCGGCACAGCCAGCGTGGCGGTGACGGTACTTGAAGGATCGTCGCCGTTCGCACCCGCGCAGACCGTTACCTTCAGTTCGCCATGCGCTGCGGCTGGCAAGGCCGTCATCAGTTCGCCGGTCAGCACTGTGGCGGGCGTTGCCAGCACCTCGTATATCGACAAGGGCTGCGGCGCCTCCGACGTGATTACCGCGTCGACCACGCTGGCCGGCGCCAGGATCAGCCAGGCCGGAACGGTCAACGTACAAAGCGCGGTTGCGGGCCAGCTGGCCTTCGTGTCGGCGCTGCCGCAGAATATCTCGCTGAAGGGCACCGGCGGCGCCGGGCGCCTGGAATCGTCCACCGTGATCTTCAAGGTGCTCGACAAGAATGGCAATCCGGTATCCGGCCAGCGCGTCGATTTTGCGCTGACGACGACGGTTGGCGGGCTGACGGCCAACCCTGCCTTTGCGACCACCGGAAGTGATGGCACGGTCAGCACAGTTGTGGCAGCCGGGACTGTAAATACACCGGTGCGAGTGATCGCAACAATCAACACGTCGATCACGACACTTTCCGACCAGCTAGTAATTTCCACCGGCATACCGGACCAAAACAGCTTCACGATTGCGACGGAAATCTTCAACGTCGAAGGAGTCAACTTTAGCGGATGCCCGACGCCCGTAGGATCGATGGTGACTGTCCGCCTCGCCGACCATTTCAACAATCCGGCACCAGACGGGACTGCAGTGAGTTTTACCGCGGAGGGCGGGACCGTTGACGCTTCCTGCCTAACCGGGCTGGTTAACACTACGCTTACGGACGGTAGCGTAATTTTACAGAAGGGCATTCCTGGATCTTGCAGCGTGCGCTTTTGCGCTGCTAACCCGCGCCCCTCAGATGGACGCGTAACAATCTTGGCCTACGCACTTGGGGAAGAAAGCTTTGTTGATCAAAAAGGAACGAATATCTACTACCAAGAATCTTCGGATCCGTTCCAAGATTTGGGTGAACCTTTCCGAAATGACCGCGCCGTAACCGATCTGAATGCCAATGCAAACTGGGGCGTCGAAGACTCAAACTGGAGCGAAAAGCCGCGCCCCGCCAATCCCAACGACGGGTGGACACTTGGAAACAATTTAGTGAGGCAAACGGGCGAGATTTTTATCGATTCGGATAACAATGGAGGCTGGAACCAGTTAGGAGAAGGCCAATACAACGGCGTCTTAAAGGTCGTACCTACCCCGCCGGTTCAAATGCCCGTGACACACGTCCGTGGTGCGCTTGTTCAGGTAATGTCGAGAAGTTCGGCAGCAATCGACTCGCTTGGCGCCCAGTCTTTCGCCCTAAGCCATTGCACTACGGGCACGCCTTTCGTTAATAACGCGGTGACGATAAACCTAGCTATCCGCGATACGAACCCGACAGTATTCGAGAAGAACCGGGCAAGTGCTACTCAACTGGCGTTCGATCTCCCGGGGAATATTTTGCCAGCCGGCACTTTAATTGAGTTCAAAACATCGAATGGTAAGTTGCTTACTCCGACTTCGTTTGTCGTTCCTAATACAAACGACCCACGCGCCGAAGCTTGGATATATCCGGTGCAGATGCAGAGCGATGCGATTCAAAATCCGAATACTCTCGCCTGCTCCAATGAAGTCAGTAGCGCCCAGTTGACGGTGAAGGTGACGACGCCGATGGGGGTGATCACCACGCGCAACTATCCGGTGACGGACTAAACCGAACGAGCGCAAGTCGGAGACAGACCAAGGGACAGACCACCATTTTGGAATATTTCAAAATGGTGGTCAGCGTGACCCAGTCTGACCCATATTTTGGAACATTCAGTTCGATTGAACGTCGCTACTGGTGTGGGGTCTGTCCCCGATTCATGAAAGTTTTTACGCCTGGTTTGCGCTGTCGAGGGCGGTGCGGATGGCGGAGACGAAGGATTGCACCGCTTCCACTGCCCGCTCGCGCGGCGCGTTTTCCAGTTCCTGGATGATGCGGCTGCCGATGACGACGGCGTCGGCCACCTTGCCCAGCGCCTTCGCCGTCTCGGCGTCGCGGATGCCGAAACCCACGCCGATCGGCAGCTTGACGTGCTCGCGCACCGACGCCAAACGGCGCGAGACGTCCTCGATGTCGATGTTGCCGGCGCCGGTCACGCCTTTCAGAGACACGTAGTAGCAGAAGCCGCTGCCCACTTTCGCCACTTCGGCGATCCGCTGCGGCGTCGAGGTCGGGGCCAGCAGGAAGATCAGGTCAAGCCCGTTGGCCTGCATCGACCTGGCGAATTGCTCGCACTCTTCCGGCGGGTAGTCGACCACGATGGCGCCGTCGGCGCCCGCCTCTTTCGAGGCCTTGATGAAGGCGTCCGGGCCGATGCGTTCGATCGGGTTGGCGTAGCCCATCAGCACCACTGGCGTAGTCTGGTTGGTCTTGCGGAATTCACGCACGTAGTTGAAGACGTCGCCAAGGCTGATGTTGAATTTCAGCGCACGCTCGCAGGCGCGCTGGATGACGGGGCCTTCGGCCATCGGGTCGGAAAACGGCACGCCGAGTTCGAGGACGTCGGCGCCGCCGGCGACCAGCGCGTGCATCAGCGGCACCGTCAGTTCGGGCGCCGGGTCGCCCGCGGTGATGAAGGTGACGAGGCCGGTCTTGTTTTGTGCGGCGAGCGCCGCGAAGCTTGCTGCGATTCTGGACATGTTTTTTCTCTTTCGTGGCTTGTAGGTTGGAGGTGGGTCTAGCTGAAGTCCAGCCCCATCATTGAAGCCACGGTGTGCATGTCCTTGTCGCCGCGTCCCGACAGGTTGGCGAGGATCAGTTTGTCCTTCGACAGCGTCGGAGCCAGCTTGGCCGCATACGCGAGCGCGTGCGACGATTCCAGCGCCGGGATGATGCCTTCGATACGGCAGCAGTCGTGAAAGGCCTTCAGCGCTTCCTCGTCGGTTACCGACACGTACTGCGCGCGCGCCGAGTCCTTCAGCCACGCGTGCTCGGGTCCCACGCCCGGATAGTCCAGGCCCGCCGAGATCGAATGGGTTTCGATGATCTGGCCGTTCTCGTCCTGCAGCAGGTAGGTGCGGTTGCCGTGCAAGACGCCGGGAATGCCCGCCGTCAGCGACGCCGCATGCTTGCCGGAGTCGATGCCGTGGCCGGCCGCTTCCACGCCCACCAGCTGCACGCCCTTCTGGTCGATGTAAGGGTAGAAGATACCCATCGCGTTCGAGCCGCCGCCGATGCAGGCGACCACATAGTCCGGCTGGCGGCCGGTCATCTCGGGCATCTGCACCAGGCATTCCTCGCCGATCACGGACTGGAAGTCGCGCACCATCATCGGGTACGGGTGCGGGCCGGCCACGGTGCCGATGATGTAGAAGGTGTTCTCGATGTTGGTGACCCAGTCGCGCATCGCTTCGTTGAGCGCGTCCTTCAGCGTCCTGGAGCCGGATTCCACCGGCACCACGGTCGCGCCGAGCAGCTTCATGCGGTACACGTTCTGGGCCTGGCGCCTGACGTCCTCCGCGCCCATGTAGACCACGCATTCGAGCCCGAAGCGGGCGCAGATGGTGGCCGTAGCCACGCCGTGCTGGCCGGCGCCGGTTTCGGCAATGATGCGCGGCTTGCCCATGCGCCTGGCCAGCAGCGCCTGGCCGATCACATTGTTGATCTTGTGCGCGCCGGTGTGGTTCAGGTCTTCGCGCTTGAAGTAGATCTGGGCGCCGCCCAGTATGTCGGACCAGCGCTTGGCATGGTAGATCGGCGAAGGACGGCCGACGAAGTGCTTCAGCTCATAGCGGAATTCTTCGAGGAAGCCGGGGTCGTGGCTGTAGCGCGCGTAGGCTTCCTTCAGTTCGGCCAGCGCGTGGCTCAGGGTCTCGGCGACGAACGAGCCGCCGTACGGGCCGAAATGGCCTTTGGCGTCGGGCAGCTGGTAGTCGGGGGTCTTGAACAGTTTCGCGGCGCCGCCGCGTTCAGGTACTTCTTTCATTGGTAAACTCGCTTTCAGGGGTGGCGTCGGCTGCCCGGACCGCCTGCGTGAAGGCGGCGATCTTGTGGGCGTCCTTGATGCCCTTCTGCTGTTCGACACCACTGCTGATGTCGACCGCATAGGGACGTACACGTACCACCGCGTCAGTCGCGTTTTGTACGCTCAAGCCACCACTCAAAACGACCCGAGGCGCGATTTCTTTTGGGATGAGGGACCAATCGAAGACCTTTCCTGCACCGCCGTAGGCATCCACGAAAGTGTCGAGCAAAAGACCCGAGAACAGTGGACTGGCGGCGCGGTATTGATTTTCGTATTCTAGCAGTTCGACGGGCCGGGTGTCAGGGCGTACCCGGAAGGCGCGCAGGAACGGCCGGTTGGCGATCTGGGCCAGCGCGGCGCAGTGCTCGGGCGACTCGTCGCCGTGGAACTGCAGCTGCGACACCGGCGCAACGTGGGTGACCGCCGCCATTTCCTGCGGCGTGGCGTTGACGAACAGGCCCACCGTGGTGACGAACGGCGGCACCGCCGCCATCAGCGTGGCGGCGCGGGCGGCGGTGACGAAGCGCGGGCTCTTTTCGTAGAAGACGAAGCCAAGCGCGTCGGCGCCGGCGGCTACCGCGGCGGCGACGTCTTCGGGGCGGGTCAGCCCGCAGATCTTGATGCGTGTGCGCTGCATGCGCCCTCCTTTGTTCAGAACCAGAGGGGCGCGTCTTCCTGAGGCAGCCCCCACTTGGAATCGTACCCTACTTTGGCCAGGTACAGCCCGTCGGGCATGAAGGTGGGCGCGGCCATGTCGCGGTCGCCGCTTTCCAGTACCTCGCGCATCCATTCGGGCGGCTTGCGGCCGATGCCGACGTAGATCAGCGAGCCGACCAGATTGCGCACCATGTGGTGCAGGAATGCGGCGGCGCAGACGGTAAATATGATCATGTCGCCGCGCTGCTCGATGCGCAGTTCGTGCAGCTGCTTGACCGGGGTCTTGGCCTGGCACTGCGAGGAACGGAAAGCAGAAAAATCGTGGGTGCCGACCAGGCATTCGGCGGCCTGGCGCATCAGGTCCGCATCGATCGGGCGGAACACCCAGCCCGCGCGCCTGGCCAGCAGGGCCGAACGGTGCGGGTTGTTGTACAGGACGTAGTGGTAGGTGCGCGAGAAGGCGGAAAAGCGCGCGTGGAATTCGTTGTCCGGGTCGTGCGGCACTTCGGTGGCCCAGCGCACCACGATCGATTCGGGCAGGAAGGCGTTGACGCCGCGCACCCAGCTGTTCATGTCGCGCGACAGGCTGGTGTCGAAGTGGACCACCTGCTCCAGCGCGTGTACGCCGGCGTCGGTGCGGCCGGCGCAGGTGGTCGGCAGGTCGGCGCGCGCAAACTCGCGCAGCGCCGCTTCAAGCCGGTCCTGGACCGTGTTCCCGCCTGGTTGTTTCTGGTAGCCGCTCCAGCTGCTGCCGTCGTACTGGACCCCGAGTGCTATGCGTTTCGATAACTGGCCGTCGTGTGAAGCTTTCATCAACCCAGTTTCGCCCGCATCCCATTGGCCTTGCCGACTTGTCCGGCATTGCCGCCCTTGATGACTTCATCGAGCAGCTCGCGCGCGCCTTCCTTGTCGCCGATCTCCTGGTAGGCGATGGCGAGGTCCAGCTTGGTTTCCATTTCCATGTCGACGGTCGACATCTCGCCGCCCGCATCCATGCCGGCGTCGCCGAGGTGGTCGAGTTCGCCCAGGTCGGGCAGCGCGGTTTCATCGCGGCCGGTTGGCGGCAGGTCGAGGTCGATGCCCGACATGTCGAATTGCGTGGCCTGTGGCGCCGCCATCGGCGCCACGGTGGATTCGTCGAGCGGCTCGAACGGCAGGTCAGGCACCTCGAAGGCCCGGTGGGCTTGCGGGGCGGCGTCGGCAGTGCCGGTGACCGGCGACGGGGCTGCGGTCGACGCCAGGTCGAAGGTCATCGCGTCGAGGTCCATCAGCGAATCAGGCAGGGCGTCCGACGCCTTGGACAGGTCGACGGTGCCGAAGTCCTGCGGCTGTTCGTCCTGGCCGAGGTCGAGGCTGATTTCATCGAAGGACTTGGTCGGCGCAGGCGCCGGGGCTTCGGCCGGCGCGGCGCCGAAGTCCATGTCGAAGTCCATGTCGAACGCCGAGGTTTCCTGGGCCGCAGGCACCGGCGCAGGCTGTTCCTCGCTGCCCGATGCCGGGGCCTGTTCGGCTTGCGCGACAGGCTCGAAAGCCAGTCCGCCGAGGTCGAAGTCGAGGGTGTGCTCTTCCGCCGCTGCCGGGGCGCTTGCAACCGGGACTTCAGGTTCCCGCTGGGTTTCCGGCGCCGGGATCGGCGCGGCGGTCGGCTCTTCCACCGCGTCCAGCAGGCCGAGGTCGAAGTCCATGTCCGACTTGTCCGCCGGCTGGGCGTCCAGTGCACCGCCAAACTCCTGCGACAGGATCGCCTGCTGGCCGCGCTCTTGCGCGCTTGGCTCGGCCATCACAGCTTCGCCGCCGGATGCGCTGGCGTACAGGGGGTTGCCCGGATCGAGCATCAGGCCGAGCGCTGCGGCTTGCGCCCACTCGTCGCCCTGCCCTTTGGTCATGCCGTACATTTCGCTGGCCTGCGCTTCGAACGCGCGCTGGTCCTTGCGTGCGGCGTAAATCTCCAGCAGCTTCTGGCGCACCGGATAACGTTCCGGGTGGGTGCGCAGCGCTTCCTTCAGGATCTCTTCTGCCTGGGCGTCGCGGCCGTAGGCGATGTAGACGTCGGCTTCCGCGACCGGGTCGACTTCGTTGGTATCGAGCTGGCTGGCGGACGGCGCGAAGCTGGAGTTGAACACGCTGTTGTTGGTGTCCACGCTCTGGCCGCCGGTTTCGGCGAACATCGAGTGCGCCTGGTCGGTCGGCGCACCCAGGATCGACGGCTCGGACGGCGAGGTGTCGGCCGCCGCGGCCTTGCGGCGGCGCGCGGTCGAGATGCCGACCAGCGCGAGCAGCAGGACGCCCAGGCCTGCCAGCACCAGGCTGATGTTATCCATCAGCATTTCGAAGAACGACGGCTCGGACGGCGCGGCTTGCGCAGGCTTGGCGGCCGGCTTGATGCGCGGCGGGATGGCCGGCGCCGGCTTGGCTGCTGCTTCGGCGGCAGCCGCCACTGGCGGCGCGGCTTCCGGCGCGGTGGCTTTGGCGGCATCGGCGCCGGCCTGGCTCTTCACGGTCATCAGCTTTTCAAGATCGCCGACGTTGCGTTCCAGTTCCTTGACGCGGGCGGTGGCTTCGGCCAGCGCCTTGTCCTTGGCGATGCGGTCTTCCTCGGTGGCTGCCGAAGTACGGCCCTCGGCCTGCGCGGCCGGCGCAGCGCGCGACAGCTGCAGCTTGTCCTTCGATTCGGTGACGGCGGTCGGGCGCTCCTCGACGCGCGCGGTGATCTTGCCGGCGGCGCTCTGGCCCGCTTCCTCGGTGCGGGTCGGGGCCGCGGTGGCGACCTGGCCGGCCAGCTTGGCGCGGTAGGCGTTGAAATCGGCGGCATGCGCGACGACCACGCCGCGCGCTTCGCCCTGGCCGGTGCCGCGGATCGCGTCGGTGTCGGGCACCGCCAGGATGCGGCCCGACTTCAGGCGGTTCATGTTGTTGCCGGCGAACGCGTCGGGATTGGCCCGGTACAGCGCCACCAGCATCATGTCGAGCGAGATGTCGACCGGCTTCAGTTCAGCGGCGACCTTGCCCAGCGTATCGCCCTGCTTGACGCGGTATTCGGTGGCGGAAGCAGCGGCGCGTTCCGGTGCGCGCGGCGCCGGCGCCTGCTGCACCGGCGTGGCCGGACGCTGGGCCGGACGGTAGTCGGATGCGGATGGCGCAGGGGTGGCGGGCGCTTGCGCGGATCCGGGCGCGGCCACTTGTGCGGGCTGGGTCGCGCGCAGTTCGGCCGGGTCGAGCAGGAAGGTGTATTCGCGTACCAGGCGGCCGCTTTCCCAGTTCAGCTCCAGCAGCATGTCGACGAAGGGTTCGTTCAGCGGCTGCGATGAGCTGATCTTGATGAACTGGCGGCCGCCGCGGTTTTCGATCGTGAAGCGCAGCGACAGCAGCGCTGGATTGAAGTCGATGTTCGCGAGCCGGAAAGCTTCGGGCGAGGCGAGCTTGGCTACCAGGCCGCTGGCCTCTTCGCTGGAGACGGAAGTCAGTTCGATCTCGGCGCGCAGCGGCTGGCCGAGGGACGACATGACGGTCAGCTTGCCAAGACCGGCGGCGTACGCCGCGGAGGACATCAGGACGGCACTGGCGACGGCGCCGGCCAGTGCTTTCATCGCGAAGCTGACGATCTTGGGGCGTTTGTTTACATGCATAGTTGGCAGCGTCAATAGTTGGCTTGGGGAAAGCTAATTCCCGGAGGTCTCAACATATCATCATGCCTTGGAGCACGCAAGCTTTTGGCCCTATATGTGAGGTCCTACGCCCCTATATCGGGTGTTTTGATGCATTCTTGAGCGGGCAATTGGCGTGTCAATAACAGTACCGCAAATGCAGTGCCGCAGGCGGCACTGCACTGTTTGACAACTTACTTGTCAAGGATGATACGCAGCATGCGGCGCAGCGGTTCTGCCGCGCCCCACAGCAGCTGGTCGCCGACCGTGAAGGCCGACAGGTACTCGCCGCCCATCGACATCTTGCGCACGCGGCCGACCGGGATGGTCAGGGTGCCGGTGACGGCGGCCGGGGTCAGGTGATGCATCGAATCTTCGCGCGTGTTCGGCACCAGCTTCACCCACTGGTTATTGGACGCGATGATATCGTTGATCTCGTCCAGCGGCACGTCCTTGTTCAACTTGATGGTCAGCGCCTGCGAGTGGCAGCGCATCGCACCGATACGCACGCACAGGCCGTCGACCGGGATCGCCCGGGCCTCGCTAGGCGTGGTGCCGAAGCCTTCGCCGCGGCCGAGGATCTTGTTGGTCTCGGCGCCGGCCTTCCACTCTTCCTTCGACTGGCCGTTGCCAAGGTCCTTGTCGATCCACGGGATCAGGTTGCCGGCCAGCGGCACGCCGAACTGCCTGGTCTCGTCAGCCGACATGCCATGCTGGACCGCCAGCACGCCGCGGTCGATCTCGAGGATGGCTGCGGCCGGGTTGTCCAGCAGCGGCTTGACGGCGCTGTTGATGGTGCCGAACTGGGTAAGCAGTTCGCGCATGTGCTGCGCGCCGCCGCCCGATGCCGCCTGGTAGGTCATGGAGGTCATCCAGTCCACCAGCTTGTGCTGGAACAGGCCGCCCAGGCCCATCAGCATGCACGACACGGTGCAGTTGCCGCCCACGTAGTTCTTGACGCCCTTGACCATCGCGTCCTTGATGACGTCGAGGTTGACCGGGTCGAGCACGATGACGGCGTCGTCCTTCATGCGCAGGGTCGAGGCGGCGTCGATCCAGTAGCCGTTCCAGCCGGATGCGCGCAGCTTCGGGAACACCTCGCTGGTGTAGTCGCCGCCCTGGCACGAGATGATGATCTCGCACTTGGACAGTTCGGTAATGTCGGCGGCGTCCTTCAGGACGGTCTCGTTCTTTGCCATCGCCGGGGCCTTGCCGCCCGCGTTCGATGTGGTGAAGAACACCGGTTCGATGTGGTTGAAATCGCCCTCGTCCTGCATGCGCTGCATCAGGACCGAGCCGACCATGCCGCGCCAGCCTACCAAGCCTACTAGTTTCATCATCATTCCTCGTTAATGTTCAAATCTTCTACTTCAATGCGTTGACGACGGCGCTGCCCATCTCTTCGGTGCCCACCTTGGTGGTGCCCGCTTCGTAGATGTCGGGCGTGCGCAGGCCCTGCGCCAGCACCTGCTTGACGGCGCTCTCGATGCGGTTGGCCTGCTCGGTCTTGCCGAACGAGAAGCGCAGCATCATCGCGGCCGACAGGATGGTCGCCAGCGGATTGGCCACGCCCTTGCCCGCGATGTCGGGCGCGGAACCGTGCGACGGCTCGTACAGGCCCTTGTTGCTGGCGTCCAGCGAAGCCGATGGCAGCATGCCGATCGAGCCGGTCAGCATTGCGGCGCAGTCGGACAGGATGTCGCCGAACATGTTGCCGGTGACGATGACGTCGAACTTCTTCGGCGCGCGCACCAGCTGCATCGCGGCGTTATCGACGTACATGTGTTCGAGTTCGACGTCCTGGTAGTCCTTGTGCACGTCGGTGACGATGTCGCGCCAGAACTGGAAGGTCTCCAGCACGTTGGCCTTGTCCACGCTGGTGACGCGCTTGCCGCGCTTTTGCGCGGCCTGGAAGGCCACGTGGGCGATGCGGCGGATTTCCGATTCGGCGTAGCGCATGGTGTCGAAGCCTTCGCGCTCGCCCTTGAACGGGCCGTCGGGGCATTCGCGCACGCCGCGCGGCTTGCCGAAGTAGATGTCGCCGGTCAGCTCGCGGATGATCAGGATGTCGAGGCCCGACACTACTTCCGGCTTGAGCGTCGATGCGCCGGCCAGTTCCGGGTACAGGATGGCGGGACGCAGGTTGGCGAACAGGCCGAGCTCCTTGCGCAGGCCGAGGATGGCCTGCTCCGGGCGCAGCGAGCGCTCCAGCGAGTCGTACTTGTAGTCGCCGACGGCGCCGAACAGCACCGCGTCTGCTTCCTTGGCCAGCGCCAGCGTGGCGGGCGGCAGCGGGTGGCCGTGGGCCGCATAGCCGGCGCCGCCGACGTCGGCGCTTTCCAGCTCAAATTTTTCGCCCAGCGAATTGAGCACGCGCACGGCTTGCGCCATGATTTCAGGACCAATGCCGTCACCCGGCAGGATTGCAATTTTCATGTAGTCGTTCCCAGTTTAGATGACGTTGGCAAGCCACGGCTGGGCAGCCAGGTGGCGTTCTTCGAAGGCGCGGATCTCGTCGGCGTGGCGCAGGGTCAGGCCGATGTCGTCCAGGCCGTTCAGCAGGCAGTACTTGCGGAAGGCGTCGATCTGGAACTCGTAGGAGATGCTGCCGTCGGCGGTTCCGATGGTCTGCTTCTCGAGGTCGATCACGAGGCGGAATCCGGGGAAGGCCTTCACTTCGTTGAACAGGTGGTCGATCTGGGCTTCGGACAGGACTACCGGCAGCAGGCCGCTCTTGTAGCAGTTGTTGAAGAAGATGTCGGCGAAGCTAGGCGCGACGATGGCGCGGAAGCCGTACTGGTCGAGCGCCCACGGCGCGTGTTCGCGCGAGGAGCCGCAGCCGAAGTTCTTGCGCGCCAGGAGGATAGACGCACCCTGGTAGCGCGGCTGGTTCAGCACGAAATCGGGGTTGAGCGGGCGGCCGCTGTTGTCCTTGCCCGGCTCGCCGTGGTCAAGGTAGCGCCATTCGTCGAACAGGTTGGGGCCGAAGCCGGTGCGGTGGATCGACTTCAGGAACTGCTTCGGGATGATCGCGTCGGTGTCGACGTTCGCACGGTCGAGGGGAACGACCAGTCCTTCGTGTAGGGTGAATTTGTCCATGGGGTTTTCTTGGGCCCCGTGCGGCGGATGCGGCCTTCAGCCTTATCCGCCCTACGGCGGCTCTCATGTAGGGCGGACATGGCCAGGGGCCGCATCCGCCGAATTATTATTTCCCGCCCGCGCCGGTGACAACCTGGCCGACTCTTTGCACATCGCGGCCGATGCCGGAGATGGTGTTGCAGCCGGTGAGTACGAGGGCGATCAGGGAAAGGGCGAATACTTTTTTCATGGGTGAGGCTCTTTTAGTTTTGATGGTAGTTTTAGCGCAGTGCGCGTACATCGACGAAATGGCCGGCGATACCGGCCGCCGCCGCCATGGCGGGAGACACCAGGTGGGTGCGTCCGCCCTGCCCCTGCCGGCCCTCGAAATTGCGGTTCGAGGTGGAGGCGCAGCGCTCGCCCGGCTCGAGCCGGTCGGCATTCATTGCAAGGCACATCGAGCAGCCTGGCTCGCGCCATTCGAAGCCCGCGTCCTTGAAGATCTTGTCCAGTCCTTCGCGTTCGGCCTGTTCCTTCACCAGGCCGGAACCCGGCACCACCAGCGCCAGGCGCACGTTCGAGGCGCGCTGCTTGCCGCGCACGACCGCTGCGGCCGAGCGCAGGTCTTCGATGCGCGAGTTGGTGCAGGAGCCGATGAACACCTTGTCGATGCGGATGTCCTCGATCGGGGTGTTCGGCTTCAGGTTCATGTAGACCAGCGCCTTTTCCATGGCGTCGCGGCGCACCGCGTCCTTTTCCAGGTCCGGATCGGGCACGCGGCCGTCGATCGAGGTGACCATTTCGGGCGAGGTGCCCCAGGTGACCTGCGGCTGGATCTCGGCGGCGTTGAGCGTGACCACCATGTCGAACTGCGCGCCCGGGTCCGAGCGCAGGGTGCGCCAGTACTCCACCGCGCGGTCCCAGTGCGGACCGGCCGGCGAGTAAGGGCGGCCCTTGACGTATTCGATGGTGGTGTCGTCCACGGCGACCATGCCGGCGCGCGCGCCCGCTTCGATCGCCATGTTACAGATGGTCATGCGGCCTTCCATCGACAGCGCCCGGATGGTCGAGCCGCCGAATTCGATGGCGTAGCCGGTGCCGCCGGCGGTGCCGATCTTGCCGATCACGGCCAGCACGATGTCCTTGGCAGTCACGCCGTTCGGCAGCGCGCCGTCGACCTGTACCAGCATCGACTTCGATTTGCGGGCCAGCAGGGTTTGCGTGGCCAGCACGTGCTCGACTTCGGAGGTGCCGATGCCGTGCGCCAGGCAACCGAAGGCGCCGTGGGTCGAGGTGTGCGAGTCGCCGCACACCACCGTCATGCCCGGCAAGGTGGCACCCTGCTCGGGCCCGATCACGTGCACGATGCCCTGGCGCTTGTCGTTCATGTTGAAGTAGGTGAGGCCATAGCTCTTCGCATTGGCGTCCAGTGTCTCGACCTGCAGGCGCGAGGTAGGGTCGGCGATGCCGTCCTTGCGGTCGGTGGTCGGCACGTTATGGTCGGCCACCGCCAGGTTGGCGGAGGTGCGCCACAGCTTGCGGCCGGCGGCGCGCAGGCCGTCGAAAGCCTGCGGGCTGGTCACCTCGTGCACCAGGTGGCGGTCGATGTACAGGACTGTGGTGCCGTCTTCATCGGCGCGCACAATGTGGGATTCCCAAAGTTTGTCGTAGAGCGTTTTGATCATGATAGGTGGGTTTTGGCGACGCTGAATCAAAGTCCGAATTTGATTATGCCATATTTGTGCAATGCGGTATCACCAATGCCATTTTGGTGCAATATTTGCTTGTATATACAATTCAACATTTTAAATTTGCACGAACGTCCTTTTTTGCAAATAAAAAAATGCCCGCTGAACTCGGCGGGCATTTCGGTCTTGCGGTCGCGCGAATTGTCTTCGCGCGATTTTTTTATGCGGCCATCTTCACCGTGCTGCGGCAGCCATCCATCAGGAACGACAGGCCGACCACCAGTACCAGTTCGCCCTCGGCCGAACGCGCGGTGCCGGTGATGCCGTCGACCGACAGCGCGGTCATCGGCTTGATCACCAGGTCGGCGGTGCCGTCCACGGCTTCCACCGCCAGGATGTAAGGCTGTGGCGAATTGACCACGATACCGACCTTCTCCGAGCACAGCTCGTAGCCGAGCGAACCGGCCAGCGAACGCACCGGCAGCGGGCGGCCCTGGTCTTTCAGTACCGGGGCGCCGCCGACCTGCATGAAGGTATCCGGCAGTTCGACCACGCGCTGGACCACCGCCATCGGCAGCGCCAGCAGCGCGCCCGAGGTCGAGACCAGCATGGTCGGCACGATCGACAGTTCGATCGGCAGGCGGATCGCGAACTTGGTGCCGTGGCCGAGCGCGGATTCGATGTGGATCGCGCCGCGGTTTTTTTCCACCGCCGTCTTGACCACGTCCATGCCGACGCCGCGGCCGGAGACCGACGACGCCACTTCCTTGGTCGAGAAGCCAGGCAGGAACACCAGCTGGTAGGCTTCCTCGTCGCTCTGCGCGCCGTTCTCGTTGATCAGGCCCTTCTGGATCGCCTTCTTGCGCAGGCTGACCGGGTCCATGCCCTTGCCGTCGTCCTGCAGCACGATCATGACGCTGTTCGCTTCCTGCCACGCCTTGAGCGAGATGAATGCCTTGGCCGGCTTGCCTGCCTTGACGCGGTCTTCCGGCGATTCGACGCCGTGGTCGAGCGCATTGCGCAGCATGTGCACCAGCGGGTCGTACAGGCTGTCCACCACCACGCGGTCGACTTCCGTCTCGGCGCCTTCGATGGTCAGCTCGACGTCCTTGCCGAGGTCCTTGGCCAGCTCGCGCACCAGGCGCGGGAATTTCTGGAACAGGCGGCCGACCGGCTGCATGCGGGTCGCCAGCGTGGCGCGCTGCAATTCGGCCGAGTAGCGCGAGGCACGTTCCAGGGTTTCGGTCAGCGTCGCCATCAGGGTAGCCGCCTGGCCTTCGAACTTGAACTGCAGCAGGCGCTCCAGCAGAACGGCGGCCTGGTTGGCGGCCTGCACCGATTCGCCGGCCACTTCGAGCAGCGCATCGAGCTTGACCGCGTCGACGCGGATGCTGTCTTCCTTGGCCGGCGCGGAAGCCGCGCGGAATTCCTGCACCTTTTCTTCGCGGCGCTCGATGCCGTCCCAGCCTGCCGGCTTGCCGGCCGATGCCGGCGCGGCCTGCGCGGCGGCGGGAGCGGCTTGCGCGAGTGCGCTTGCCGCAGCCGATGGCGTGTAGGTGCCGGCCGGGGTCACGGCCATGAACATGCCTTCCCAGTCGATGCCGTCGGCGCCGGCAACCGGCGCCGCTGCGGCCACTGGCGCGGCGCCGGCCGGTGCAGCCGCTGCGGGAGCGGGCGCCGGTGAGGCTGCTGGCGCCGAGGCGGTCTTGCCTTCGATGGCGTCGACCAGGATGCGCTCGAGCGCATCCGGCATCGAGGCCAGTTGTTCGGCCGGGGTGCCGTTGTTCAGGTCAGTGAGCTGGTCGGCCACGAAACCCGACGCCTGCAGCGCCGCTTCGATCGCGATCGGCGTGACCGGCGCCGCGCCGGTGCGCAGCGCGTCGAACAGGTTCTCGGTCAGGTGGCAGGCAGCCACCAGCGCCGGAAGGTTCATGAAGCCCGCGCCGCCCTTGATCGTATGAAACGACCGGAACACCGCGTTCAGCGTTTCCTTGTTGTTCGGGTCGCGTTCGAGGCGTAGCAGGTGCTCTTCAACATTGACAGCCAGATCCATCGCCTCGACGACGAAATCCTTGAGCATATCGTCCATTAGAATCCCAGATCGGCAAGAAGGTCGTCGACGTTGTCCTGGTCAAGCGCGATCGATGGAACCGACGGGCCCGACATGAGTGCCACCGGCTTGGCGGCCAGCTTTTCGCGAACCGCAGGCGGCGCATTGTCGCGCAGCAGCTCGGCCAGTTCATGTTCGACGGTCTTGGTGATGTTCACCACCTTCTTGATCAGCTGGCCGGTGATGTCCTGGAAGTCCTGGGCCATCATGATGTCGAGCAGGCGGGCCTTCTCGGCTTCGGTCGCTTCGGCGACGGTCTGGGCGAACTGGCGCGAATCGCCGGCCAGCACCTTGAATTCGTCGATCGACAGCTTGCCGGCGAACAAATCGTTCCAGCGGGTGTCCATTTCCTTGGCCTTCTTGGACAGCATGTCCTGGGCCGGCATGCCGTCGTCGAGCGTGTTCAGCACCTTGTTGGCGGCCTGCTCGGTCAGCGTGGCCACGTATTCGAGGCGGTCCTGGGCGTCGTTGATCTGGCTCGACGCTTCGGTCAGGGCCTTGTCGTAGCCCAGTTCACGCAGCGAGTCGTGCAGCAGGCGGACGATGCCGCCCAGCCGCTCGTACATCGGGTTGTCGCCATGGTCGGTGGTTTCGCCCGCTTCAGGGGCGCCGGCGGCCGGCTCGACGCCGCTTGCGGCAGGTGCGGCGGCTGGGGACGGCACCGCCGCCAGCACCGGACGCGCGGATGCGACCTGGTCGAACAAGGCATCCATGTCGTCTTCGTCCGCAACCGGCGCGGGGGCGGCGGCGGCGACCGGGGCGCTGCTGCGCTGCGCGGAAACTTCCTCGAATAGTGCGTCGAAATCGTCGGCGGCGTCGGTCATAATCCCTGCTTCTCCATTTATAAGGTCGCAACGGCTCGTTGCGTAGTGCGTGTCGGTGCGGTGCGAAGTATGCAGATTAATGATGCGCGGCAACATCGCTGTTTACGCGAGTGTAGCAGCGCGATGTCGTATGGTAAATGTCCGAGCACAGCGGCAAGCAGTTTGACATGAGAAACTTAAATTTTCGACAAGCAAAGTGTGGGTTTCTTGCCGATTTCCGTGTCGCGATCTTGGATTTTTAACGTTTTGCCATCGGAGCGGCACCAAATTAATTTCCACGCATCATTAAATGAGGGCGCGCGCATTGTCAGAGCAAGAATGTTTCCAGTTTGAGCGAAATCAACCATTTACGTTCTAACAAGTTTCAAAAGGCGGACTAGAATAGAATTATCCATGTGGGAGGACTCACCATGTACCGGAAAATTCTGATTACCACCGATGGCTCCGCTGTTTCCAAGCACACCGCCTGCGAAGGGGTCAAATTTGCCCAGCAGATGGGCGCGGAAGTACTTGCCCTCTACGTCGCACCCGAATACCAGTACCCGGTGTACGTGGAAATCATTCCTCCCACCTACCCCAGCGAGGAAGAATACCTGGTCCAGATGCAGCGGGTCGGCGGCGATCACCTCGCGCCTATCCTGAAGGCGGCCGAAGCGGCCGGCCTGGAACACCGCGGCATGGTGGCGTTTGCCGACGGCGCGGCGCAAAAGATCGTCGACGTCGCCGGGGCGGAACACTGCGACCTGATCTTCATGGGTTCGCACGGCCGCAGCGGCTGGGGCCAGTTGTTGCTGGGAAGCGTCACCAACAAGGTCCTGTCGCATACCCAGAAGCCCGTGCTGGTGCACCGCCTGGTCAAGGCGCCGGGAACTTAGTCACCATGCATTGAGTTTATTGCAATTTCGAATTAGTCTTCGGATGGACCAATCATTTATGATCGGATGCTAACTCTCGGTCGCAGACCGATCAACTTTCCTGGGCAACACTATGATTCGAATTGTCATTGCCGACGATCACACCATCATGCGCGAGGGCCTGAAACGGATCCTCGACGGCGCACCGGATATCGACATCGTCGGTGAGGCAATCAATGGCTTCGAGGTACTTTCCCATGTCCGCCAGGGCGGGTTCGACCTGCTGCTGCTCGACTTGTCGATGCCCGGACGCAGCGGCGTCGACCTGATCCGCCAGATCCGCGCCGAGACGCCCAAGCTGGCGATCCTGATCCTGACCATGCACGAAGAGGAACAGTACGCGGTGCGGGCGATACGCGCCGGCGCCCAGGGCTACCTGACCAAGGAAAGCGCGGGCACCGAACTGGTGGGGGCGATCCGCAAGGTGGCGTCGGGGCGCCCCTATATCAGTACCGAAGTGGCCGAGCAGCTGGCGCTGAACATCATGACGCCCAACGAACAGTTGCTGCACAAGCAGTTGTCCGACCGCGAGTTTGAAGTTTTTTCGTCGCTGGTGAGCGGGCGCTCGATCACCGAGATCGCCAACGGCCTGCACCTGAGCGTAAAAACCGTCAGCACGCACAAGACCCGCATCATGCAGAAAATGGGCATGACCTCGCTGTCGGAAATGGTGCAGTACGCCGTTGCGCACCGCCTGCTGTCGCCTTTCGAATCCTGAGGCCTCAAGAAGTTTTAGACATCCCCGCGCCGATTTTGTGCCGCCGGGGCTTGCTACCCTGCTTGCGCCAGCGCAGGTCCCAGCTTCCAGGCGGCAAACCGCCGCCCCCGTGACTCCCTCTGAGGTGCGACGTGCAATATAGGAAAATTCCTACCCTTCTGCGCCGCATCCTACTCTTCAATTCAGCGTTCGCTGATATCAATGCCGGACTCGAGTTGGCATACTCAATCCAACGATTCGGCTTGCTCGCAGTTCAGTTCCACGGTTCAGGGCTCCAAATCGCGCTGTCCTGGTCGTCAGAAGCATCGGTCCCAAGCGTCACAGATCGTTGTTCCCCCTGTGATTGCCTACAGCTCTGAAACTGTCAGTTCCATCCTAGGAGATGAGCATGCTGTCTACGGATACGTCGGAAACACGCCCTAGCCCCTCGTCGACCCTGCATTCCTCGCCAATGGAAGCAGGCCGACAACGCCAGGGCCGTCTTTGGTCCAACCTCAAGGAAGTTTGCGACCTGCTCCACATTTCGGCGGCGGTTTCCATCAACAGCGAGGAGTTGCTGTTCCAGCACGTACAGTTCAAGACCGGCCAGCGCATCCACACCATCGGGCAGGCCTTCGACACCCTGTACATCGTTAATTCGGGTTTCCTGAAAACCGTGCTGATCGACGAATTCGGCAACGAGCAGGTACTGAGCTTCCCGATGAAAGGCGACATGCTCGGCGTGGACGGCATCCACACCCGGCACTATGCGTCCGAGGCGGTGGCCCTGTCCGACTGCGACCTGATCCTGCTGCCGTTCAAGAAGCTGACCGCGCTGGGCCGCGTCCATGCCGAGCTGGAAAACGTCATGTACGGCGTCATGAGCCGCGAGCTGGTACGCGAGCAGGCCATGATCGGCATGCTGGGCGCCCTCAGCGCCGAGGCGCGCGTGGCCCGCTTCCTGGTCTCGCTGGCCGACCGCTTTGCCGCGATGGGCTACTCCAGCAAGCTGTTCAACCTGCGCATGACCCGCCATGAAATCGGCAGCTATCTCGGCCTCACGCTGGAAACCGTCAGCCGTACGCTGTCGGCCTTCAACGAGATCGGCCTGATCACCGTCGACCAGCGCACCATCGGCATCAAGGACGCGGAAGCGCTGAAAACCCTGCGCCGCCTGCCGCCCTCGCGCTCGCGCGCCAAGCAGACTGCGGCCAAGCAAAAGGCGGAGCTCGACCAGGCTGCCGGCGACACCACGGTTCTGGCAACGGCATAAGCCGACAGCCACCACGCAGGACGGACCACGACCGGGCAAGAGCCCGTCGTTCCGTCCTACGGCGAAGGCTTCCCGGCCTCGTCCCGCACCACCACTCCATTGTTGTCCTTGACCTTCTCGCCGACCCGCAAGCCCGGGTCGTTGTCATATCTGAAGGTCTTCACTCTTCCATCGCTGTAGCGGATCGTCATTTCATACTGCTTCGCGCCCCCCGTCGGCGGCTTGAGCGCTTCCACCGTGGCGCAGTTGGTGCAATAGCGCACCTCGCGCGGCGGCGGGGTCTCGCCCAGCTTTGGGGGCCGGTCCTGCGCCTGCACGGCAAGGGCGAAACAGGAGGCGCCGATGACCGACAGCGCCTGGATAAACCTGAAATATTGGGAGTAGAGAGTCATGGCAGTAATGCCTCCTATGGCTACGCAAGTTCGACATATTCCGCCAGGAAGGTGCGCGTTTCCCCATCCGGGAATGCGATGGTGACCTCGTCGCCGGCAACAAGCTGCACCGTGCCCTCGCCGAACCTGGCCACCTTCGCCCTGCCGCCCACTTCGAACACCGGGCCGGCCGGCTCCGGCGCGGCCTCGGGCGGCGCGAACTCGTCGTCGCGGATCTCGATGGCGTCCATGACCACGGGCGGGTTCAGGCAGTTATCGCAGCGGCAGCACTTTTCGAAGCCTTCGACCTCGTCGCCGAAGTAATCGAGCAGCACCTTCCAGCGGCAAAAGCCGCTCACCGCATACGACACCATCTGTTCCAGCGCCGCACGGTCACGTTCCTCCTTGAGCGCGTAGACCTCGGCCAGCTCGTCGTAGTCGGCCGCCTGCGGCACGTTGGCGGTCAGCGCATATTCAAGCTTGCGGTTCTGGCGCAGCAGCTTGCCCTCCTTGAGCAGCTTCAGGCAGACCTTCACCTTGGCCGGATGCAGGTCCTCGCCGCCTTTGACGATGGCGTCGAAACTCGCCGGCGCTTCCACGGCCAGCTCGCGCACCAGCGCATACAGGGTCTTCAACTCCGCCGCTTCCGGATAGTGCTTCGCCAGGAAGAACTGCTGCACGCGCTTGTCGTCCTGCAGGAAAAGCAGGATGCAGCTGGCGTCCTTGCCGTCGCGGCCCGCGCGGCCCGACTCCTGGTAGTAGGCCTCCAGGTTGGCCGGGATCTGCAGGTGGATCACGAAGCGCGTGTCGCTCTTGTCGATGCCCATGCCGAAAGCGTTGGTCGCCACCATCACGCGGCGCTCGCCGCCCATGAACAGGTCCTGGTTCGCCTTGCGCACGGCCGCATGCAGCTTGCCGTGGTAGATCGTGACGCTCTCGCCGGCTTCCTCGAGTATCTGGTACAGCTTCTCGGCCGCCTTGACGGTGGCCGCGTACACGATGCCGACACCCTCCGTTTTCTGTACGAGTTCCAGCGCCTTGCCGTACTTCTCCGCGGCGCTAGTCACCTGCTGCACGCTGTAGTGCAGGTTGGGCCGGTAGATGCCAGTGTTGATCACGTTCAGGTGCGGGCGTCCCAGCTGCTTGCCGATGTCTTCGATGACTTCCTCGGTGGCGGTGGCCGTCAGCGCCAGCACCGGCGGCTTGCCCAGCACGGAAATCGAAGCCGCCATCTCCAGGTAGGCCGGGCGGAAGTCGTGGCCCCAGGTCGAAATGCAATGGGCCTCGTCGATGACCGCCAGCGAGACCTGCACCTTCTTCAGCGCCGCCACGAACTCCGGCACGGCCAGCCGTTCAGGGGTGCAGAACACGATGCGGTAAGTTCCGTTGGCGATGCCCTCCATCGCCTCGACTTCCTCCGCGCGCGACAAGCTGCTGTTGACCTGGGTAGCGCCGATGCCGAGTTCGACCAGCTTTTCCAGCTGGTCCTTCATCAGCGAAATCAGCGGCGAGACCACGATCGTGGTGCCGGGGAAAATACGGGCGGGAATCTGGTAGCACAGCGACTTGCCGCTGCCGGTCGGCATGATGGCCAGGGTGTCCTTGCCGTCGAGGACGCTGTCGATGACGCGGCGCTGGCCGTCGCGCAGGCGTTCGATGCCGAACACCTTCTTCAGGAGGGTGGAGATGGCGTTGCGGCGAACCGCGCGCGCCCCGTTATGCATCAGCTGGTGGTTGTATGTGGTCATAACCCAACTGTATTGCGTGGCCCATATGCCCGGAATAGGACGCAGCCTATACCCGTCGTAGGAGCACCCCTAGGGTTGAGCCCATCCATTCAGACGAGCCGATTAGCCAAGCTCCTACACGGTCTCGGACTGTTTGCCGATACTTGCCCCATAGTAGCTTCGATACGATGTAGTCATGCAAAATGATAAACGAATCGGAGAAATGCCATGATCAAGCTTCCTATCACTTTAGCCGCAGTACACCTGGCGATTGCGAGCGCCCTGACCTACCTTCTCGTCGCGACTGAAGTATTGCATGGCTCCGGTGCAGCAGCCCTCCTGATCCACTGATGCGCGCCGCAACGAAAAATGGCGGAATGCGGCCTGGGCGGCATTCCGCCATATAGCGAATGTTCTTTAGTTCGACGCTTCAATCACCTGCGACGCCGCATTCACCACGGCCGCAATCCTGCCCACATCGCGCAGCTGCTGCGCGCTCATGCCTTCCTTCTTCAGCAGCTCATAATGCGACTTGATGCAGAAGTGGCACTTGCCGATGATCGACGCCGACAGCGCGTACATCTCGAAACGCCGCTTGTCCACGCCGCCGTTGGTCGCATACGCATTCATGCGCAGCTGCGCTGGCTGGTTTTTCAAATCGGCGTCGTCCGCCATGTCCACGAAGGGATACCACACATTGTTCATGCCCATCAGCGCCGCCGCCGTCATGGCCGCGTTCTGCTCTTCGGGGCTCAAGGCGCCGCTTGCCGTAATGACGTCGATGATCTTGCGGCTCTTCGCCGCGAACGCCGCCGCCAGCGCCACGCCGACCGCGTCCACGCCTTCCAGGCTGGAACGCGCGATGGTGCCGTCGATGTTCAGGCGGATGTCCTTCGCGTAGTCAGGAATCATTTCCTTAATTGAATTCAGAAAATCCATATATTTTTCCTATCAGAAAGAGAATGAAAAACCCGCCGAAGCGGGTTGGAGTTCTTACAGCGTTTCGCCGCCAACGGTGCGGTTGCATGGGCACAGTTCGTCCGTCTGCAGGCCGTCCAGGATGCGCAGGATTTCCTGCGGGTTGCGGCCGACGTTCAGGTTGTTGACCGAAACGTGCTGGATGGTGTTGTCCGGGTCGACGATGAAAGTCGCGCGCAGTGCGACGCCAGCTTGCGGATCACGCACGCCCAGCATGTCGACCAGCGAACCGGTCGAATCGCCGAAGGCGTAGTGGTTCAGGCCCGACAGGTCCTTGTGTTCGCGGCGCCATGCCAGTTTGCAGAATTCGTTGTCGGTCGAACCGCCCATCAGGACTGCGTCGCGGTCCTTCAGGTCGTTGTTCAGCTTGGCGAACTCGACGATTTCGGTTGGGCACACGAAGGTGAAGTCCTTCGGGTAGAAGTAGATGACTTTCCACTTGCCAGGGAACGAGGACTCGGTGATGGTTTCGAAGGCCGAAACGCCGTTCTCTTCATGGTGGTTGAAGCCAGGCTTGGCAGCTGGGACGCTGAACGCGTCGAGTTTTTCGCCTACAGTTTTCATTCGTAGTTTCCTTGCATGGTTGGTGTTAAGGCACAGGTGAGGACGTAGTATAGGGCTATTGAAACGAATTTAGAAATAGATTTTAACTAAACCCTCAATAGCTTGCGTTGAGCGGCAGGGTCAGGGTGAACACCGATCCGCATTCGTCGCCCGGCACCACCGACAGGTGGCGCTTGAGAGTCCGGCGAGTTTATCTTAATGCCAACAGGAACGGCGCACACCATGTTCGGGGGCAATTAATTCCATTACAGCAATATTTTCGAGACCCGATGAGATTTGATTGGTTTGCCCCCCACTTGCGCATTTTTCGCGCAGTGGATAAAATATCTAATATTATACAAAATTTCTCAATTGGCTTTCCATGTCGCTCTCCAATTATCTCGACGCCGCTCCGCATCTTGCCGAGCGCACCTACGTGCATGAATCCGCACAGGTGATCGGATGCGTCCAACTCGGCGCTGATAGCTCGGTATGGTGCAACGCGGTGCTACGCGGCGACGTCAACGACATCGTCATCGGACGCTGTTCCAACATACAAGACCTTACGATGGGGCACGTGTCCCATAAGACGAGCCAGAAGCCCTGCGGTTCGCCCCTCATCATCGGGGACTATGTCACCGTGGGGCACGCAGTAATCCTTCATGGCTGCCGGATCGGGAATGAATGCCTCATCGGCATGGGCAGTATCGTGATGGACGACGTTATCGTTCCGGACCGCGTCATGATCGGCGCCGGCAGTCTTGTCCCGCCCGGCAAAACGCTGGAAAGCGGCTTCCTGTACATGGGCCGGCCTGTCGAAAAAGTCCGGCCTTTGAACGATGCCGAGCTTGCGTACCTGCGCTATTCAGCCGAACACTATGTACGCTTGAAAGATAACTATCTGAACGCGCCTTGATATGCCGAACAATAAGCTGCAAGACGATCAGGCCGCGCTGATCGACCAGGTGAAGCAGATCGCACAGGGGCTGGCCCAGACCTTTGCTCCCTTCTGCGAAGTGCTTGTGCATGACCTGCGTGATCCGAAACATGCGGTGCTCGCCGTCCACAACAATTTGTCCGGACGGGCCACTAACGACCCTGCTACTGAACTCGGTCTCGCGCGTATCGCGGACAGCAACTATCCACAGATCCTGGCCAACTACGCAAACCAGTTCGCTGACGGCCGCCCCGCCAAGAGCACCTCGATCGGCATCAAGGACGCTGAAGGAAGGTATATCGCCGCCCTGTGCCTGAACGTGGACCTCACGCTGTTTCGCTCAATGCAGAATGCACTCGAACAATTCAACGCAACGGATGCTTCGCCAGTTCAAGAATCGCTCGATCCGGCGAACGCCGAGGCAATTCGCCGCCGCATTGACCAATATGCCGCGGGCCTGGCATCGTCTCCGCAACTGCTGAAGGCCGGCGAACGCCGCGTCCTGATGCGGGAATTAAGAGATGGCGGCTTCCTGGAGCTACGGCGCGCCATGGAAATCGCAGCCTCACACCTGGGCATTTCACGTGCGACGGCCTACAACGACATTAAATAACTGGAGGAACCCGACTTGAACACCTTCGATCTGCCCACGTATGATGACGTTGTCCAAGCGGCCGGGCGCATTGCCGGCACCGCGAACCATACCCCTGTCCTGACCTCGCGCACCGTCAACGAGGAGTTTGGCGCCCAGATGTTCTTCAAGTGCGAGAACATGCAGCGAATGGGCGCATTCAAATTCCGAGGCGCATACAACGCCTTGTCGAAGTTTACCCATGAACAGCGCAGCGCTGGTGTGGTTGCTTTTTCCTCCGGCAATCATGCCCAAGCCATCGCCCTGGCCGCAAAACTGCTGGGCATGCCGGCCACAATCGTGATGCCGCACGACGCGCCGGCCGCGAAGGTCGCAGCGACCAAGGGTTATGGCGGCAACGTCGTAATTTACGACCGCTACACCGAGGACCGCGAACAGATCGGGCGCGAGCTCGCCGACAAGCATGGGTTCACCCTGATTCCGCCCTACGACCATCCGGACGTCATCGCAGGACAGGGCACCGCCGCCAAGGAGCTGTTCGAGGAAACGGGGCCGCTCGACGCGTTCTTCGTTTGCCTGGGCGGGGGTGGCCTGCTCGCGGGATCGGCCCTGTCAACGCGGGCCTTGTCGCCGCAGTGCCGGCTGTACGGTGTGGAACCGGAGGCGGGCAACGACGCTCAGCAGTCCTTCCGCTCCGGCGCCATCGTCCACATCGAGACGCCCAGGACCATTGCCGACGGCGCGCAAACCCAACACCTCGGCCAGTACACATTCCCCATCATCCGGCGCGACGTCGACGACATCCTGACCGTATCTGACGACGAGCTGGTGCAGTGCATGCGCTTC
>NZ_QYUP01000093.1 GCF_003590855.1 Massilia cavernae | reverse complement strand
CAGGCGCACACGCATCGTGTCGCTCAGTGCGCCGGAGGTAGTGGCGCCGATCCGCCATTCACGGTCATTGGTCAACAGCGTGCTGGTGCGGATGCCCCACTTGCTTTGGATCGGTTTGGTAGTGATGTTCAGGGCGCCGGCAATCGAGCTCTTGCCCAGCAGGGTGCTCTGCGGGCCCTTCAGCACTTCAATGCGCTGTACATCAGCCAGATCCTTGAAGGCATTGGCTTGCATGCCGACCGGGATGTCGTCGATCACAACGGATACGTCGGATTCCACCCCAATGCCAAGGGAGTAGGTGCCGATGCCGCGCATATTGATGCTGAAGTTGCCAGGCTGACTGCCGTAGGAGACCGTCAGCGCTGGCGACAGCGCCGGCAGGTCGTTCAGGTCACGCACATTGTTGCGCTGCAAGGTCGCGTCATTCATTACGCTGATCGCGGCCGGCACGTCTTGCAGGTTCTGCGCCCGTTTATTGGCGGTCACGATCACCGATTCCAGCTTGGCGTCGTCCTGCTGTGCCGGCGGCACGCCTTGCGCGCCAGCGGCGGCGTAAGCGTGGCCGGAACCCATGCTGGCCAACGCCAGTGCCACAGCCATCGCCAATGGACGTGCCTGCATGGAATGCTTGCCGTTGTGGTAGTCCTTCATCGTTATGTCTATCCCCAGTTATTATTGATTATTGAACAAATTGACTGCAAAAACTTGCTTCAGGCTTTGCGCTGCTCCGCATGCCAAAAACAAAACTGCTCCACCCCGTATGCACCCTGGCGAGCGCTTCCAGGAAGTAATATCCCCCCCATAAATTCGATTCACCGACGCCACGCCGCGCCGGCACGCTGTAAGCACCGTGCCCCAGAAGCTCAACCAGCCACACGGCGGCCACGGCCGCGCCGCGCGACGGCCGCCGGCCCGGGGCCAGTCGATTCCCTGATCACGATTTCGCTCGGAAATTCGATGCGCTGGCGCCGCCCTGGCTCCTGGCGAATTCGCCGCATCAATTCCTGCACCGCCGCTTGCGCCATGGCTGGAATGGGATGGCGCAGCGTTGTCAGGCCCGGCTGCACTACCGCCGCCATAGGCACATCGTCGAAGCCAACCACCGAAATATCTTCCGGCACCCGCAAGCCACTCGCGCGCACGGCGCTGACGCAGCCCAGCGCCATCGCGTCATTCGCCGCAAAGATGGCGGTTGGCGGCTCCGGCAGCGCCAGCAAGGCACGCCCGGCTTCCAGACCCGACGCCTCGCTGAAGTCGCCCTCCCGCACCAACTCCGGCGCCACTTCCAATCCAGCATCCTGCAAGCCCGCGCGATAACCGCTTTCGCGCTCGGCGCTCTGACCGGTATAGACTGAGCCGCGGACAAAGGCGATACGCCGATGGCCCAGGTCAACCAGGTGACTGACCGCGTCGTGCGAACCGTTCACATTGTCGCCCCGTACCACCGGCAGGCTGGTTTCGTGCCGACAGTAGTTAATCAGGATGATGGGACTGCTGCTCGCTTCCAGTGTCTTCAGGTAGTCGTCACTCATGCGCGGCAGCACATAGATCAGCCCATCCCACAAGCCATGCAACAGCTGGCTCAGGCGCTTGCCTTTGCCGCCGCCAAGATCGCCCATGGCATCGTAAATAAACAAGTCCATTTCGTACCTGCGCAGCTCTGCGCTAAGTGCGCTGGCGAAGGCATTGGTCACGGCGGACGACAAATCATTGATGACTATGCCGACGACATTCGTGCGCCCGCCCTTCATCATGCGCGCCAGCGCGTTCGGCGCATAGCCCAACGCCTGGGCCGCCGCCTGGACCTTGGTGCGCGACTTTTCTGAAGCGTAGCCTTCACCGCTCAAGGCGCGCGAGGCAGTCATCACCGACACCCCCGCCTTCTCCGCCACATCGACCAATGTCACCGTTGACTTCTTCATTGACTTCCTCTCTACCTGCAATGTGATAACGATATACCCTTCACATGCTGTTTCAAGTTATTTTGCCGGCTTCGTGGCAGACGCCACAGGACGCCCTGCCGCCCCCTCCACGCGCAATGGATTGACAATGCGCGCCGCATATTCCTTCACGTATTTCTCCCAAGCTGCCGCGTCCGGAAAATCGCCGCTCTTGCTCCAGCCCGCGCCCAGGTGATAGACAAAGCTGCGGCCCGGCTGTGCCTTACCCAGCGCCAGGTAATTCCCGCCATGCTCGGTATAGCGCGCACCCGGCCGCACGATCGCGCAGCCGATGCTGCCATCATTGCCATGCGCGGGTTCCCAGTAACTCATCCAGTTGACGGCCTCACGATAGTCCCCGCCAGCCCCCCTTTGCGCGATACCGATGCCGATATCAAGCGGACGCCCCTGGGCGGCGAACTGGCTTTCTACGCGACTGAAGTTGGAGCCGGCATCGATCGACACACGGCGCAGCTCTGCAACCTGGCGGCCGCCCGCGTCCCAGCTGTCGTAGCTTAGCTCGAACACGGCACGCAACGGACCATTTGCCAGCACCTTCCATTTACTGAAATTAGCCGAGGTATGCAACTGGCGACCGTCATAGATACCCAGTCCGCCGCAACCGCGCGCCTTGCCGACCTTGTAGAAATCCAGGCCTTCGCCATGGTCGGCGTGATAGTCGCCGCCGGCATACCATTTGTCGATCACCAAACCACGAGTGCGCTTGGACCATACGTCAATACCGCTGCTGACCAACATTTCCTTCGGCTCACGCATGATGGCCGGTCCGTAGACGCGGTGCGCGATGCGGTCGCTCTCCCAGGCAAAGTCGTCCAGCCGCTCTGACACGAAGCGCGCATGCACCTTGGTGTCCACTGGCGGAACCGCAGGCAAAGCGCGGCGCGGCAGCAGCAGATACGTGCGCGTCTCGCGCGGCGCCGCTGTAGCCTGGAACAGCACCTTGCCCTCCAGCCCCTGGCTTGGAAGAATGCGAGAACTCGCCGCATCCATCACGACCACATCGCCGTGCACGGGAGCCTCCACCGATTCATCGGCCCGATGAAGGGCGCTATCATTCTGCACTTTCACCACCACCGGCTGGGTACCGTTCAGCGCCAGCATCCGGTAGTATTCGCTTCCCGCCAGCAGGAACGCGCCCACACCGTACACTTCCGTCGCATTCGCATTGAAGGCCTTTGGATCTTCGCCGATCGGCTGCACATGGGTCAGCTTGCCGCCGGCATCGACGTTCGCGACCAGGGATTTCCAGGCTTTTCGCACTGCCGGCCCAAAGCGGACCGGGTCCAGCAAGCCCTGGTTGACGCCATAAGTCAGCGCATAGGCGTACAAAGCGGTACCACTGGTTTCCTGCAAGGGATAGCTGCCCGGGTCGAGCAGGCTGGCGCGCCACATGCCGTCACTCTGCTGCAATTCCAGCAATTTGTTCGCCATTTCCGTGAACTGTTGCACGAAGCGCGCACGCTCCTTATGGTGCGTCGGAATGTATTGCAGCATGCGCACCAGTCCACCCATCACCCAGCCGTTGCCACGCCCCCAGAACACCTTGCGCCCATTCGCTTCGCGACTCTTCAGGAAGCGGCTGTCACGAAAATAGAGATGCTCGTTCTTGTCATAAAGGAAGTCCGAAGTCTTCCACCATTGGCGGATCGCGAACTCAAGATAGCGCTCATCACCGGTTGCCGCCGTCAGGCGGGCGTAGGCGGGCGGCGCCATGAATAGCGCGTCGCACCAGGCCCAGCGATCCATCACCTCCGGCGCGTCCCAGCGCAACTCGCCGTCATGCGGATTGGCCAGGACCTCGTCAAACCGGGCGCGCATCGCCGCGATCATTTTGGGCTCCCGCATCTGCAGGTAGAGCTCGGCATAGGTCTGGCCCACGATATGGTCATCGGCATGATAGATCCGCGGACCGAGTTGCCACTCGTTGCGCTCGCCAATGGCGACCATTGCATCGCGATAACGGCGCTCGCCCGAGATGCCGACCAGCGCCATCATGCCCGCATCGCCGACAGCTTGCGTCCAATCGTCTTCAGGATGAGTGCTCGGATGAGCGAGTTGCCAGTCAGCCACACGCTGCATCAAGTCCAGCACTTGCGCTGGACTGTCTGCCTGATTGACGGCAGCAGCTGGCTTGACGGCGGCTGCCGGCTGGGCATGCGCACCTGGCGCGGGAACAATTGACATCGCGGCGCAACAAACGGCCACAGCGAGCAGATGCACCTTGGGTTGACAATAAAAAAACTTGTTCATGAGCGTCCCTTGACTTGGAAAATTTTCGAAAATTGCGGCACGAGTGCGGTAACGATACCACATGATTCAAAAAAATGAAGCAGTTTATGTCGGGAAATGCGCAAACTCGCCCCGATACTGCCCTAAGTCGCCGATGAATAATTTCAGCTAGCAAAGTTAAGAGGTTAACGTTACCATTCATTCGTCGGGCATCATCCGGAGCCTGGCATGACAGTCCCGCCCATCCTGTGTCCCGAGTTCGGCGACTCGGGCGGAGCGCGTGGCGCCGCCTTGCTGGCGTCCAGGCATTTTTCGTCCCATCAAGGAGTCCTGATGAATACCACCCTCACACCGACAGGGCTGCACTCGCCCGAAAACCAGACCCGCTACCTGCTAACCGTTGCAGGGCTGGGTGGACTGCTTTATGGCATTGACGTCGGCATCATTGCTGGGGCGCTGCCCTATCTGGAGGCGAGCGCCGCCCAAATTTGGAAACTGTCCTCGCAGCAGCTGGGCATGGTCGTCGCCGCAGTTCTGCTGGGCTCGGTACTTTCCTCCCTGGCCGCTGGCGCAGTGGCCGATGCCATCGGCCGCAAGCGCACCATGCTGATCGCCGGCGTACTGTTCTGCCTGAGCATTCCTGTCATCGCCATGGCCGATGGCTTTCTGCCGATGATCCTGGGACGCTTGCTGCAAGGCGTGAGCGGCGGGCTGATCGGTGTCGTTGTTCCACTTTATCTGGCCGAAAGCCTGCCCTCCAGCGTACGCGGACGGGGCACTGCGGTATTCCAGTTGCTGCTGACACTGGGGCTGGCACTGGCAGCGCTGGTTGGCCTGCTGGTCGCGCAGGAAGTGGACACGGTCGCGCGCACCGCACCCGCCACCCTGGCTGCGACCCAGGACAGCGCATGGCGCCGCGTTTTCTGGCTGAGTCTGCCGCCAGGGCTGCTGTTTACCGCTGGCGTGCTGGCACTTTCCGAATCACCGCGCTGGCTGCTCGCGCGCGGACGCAAGGTTCCAGCCCTGGCTGCGTTGACGCGCACCCGTGGCGCTGAAGACGCCGCGCGCGAACTGGCAGCCATTCAGGATGAGCCGGGATCCTCGCCGTCGCATGAACGCGGCAGCTTGTTGCAGCGCCGCTATGTTCTCCCCTTTCTCCTGGCCTGCGTAATTCTGGCCTGCAACCAGGCCACCGGCATCAATTCGGTGATGGCCTACGCGGTCACGATTCTCAGCGAAGGAGGCTTGTCCGGCGCCATGGCGAACTGGGGTGACCTCGCGTTGAAGCTGGTCAACGCACTGATGACAATTGTTGCGCTGGTGCTGGTGGACCGCAAGGGCCGCAAGTTTCTCCTGATGCTGGGCACTGGCGGGATCGTGCTTTCCTTGTGCGCGGCAGGCCTGCTGTTCCAGGCGGGCGAGGCTGGCAAGCGCGATGTCAGCGGTTTCTTGACCGCACGCATTCAGTCCGATAGCCTGCACGTCGATCAGGCAACGCTAGGCAAGCTGACAAGCGACGGCCGCCAGCTACTGCAAATTGCCTACAGCTATGGCCCGCTGACCCAGTTGAAGACCGTACGCGCGGGCGAAGGGCTGGTAATCGAGCCGCCACGCGACATCGAGTCCGACAGCGTCATCGGCGCATTCTTCCGCCGCCATCACCTGAATCCTTTCCCCGACATGCGCGAGGCCATCCATGCACCGCTTCGCATCGAGCGCGCGAATATTGCCAGCCAGCCCGACAGCATGAACGGCTTCCTGCTGCTGGCCTGCCTGATCGGATTCATCGCCAGCTTCGCCGTTGGCCCTGGCGTATGTGTCTGGCTCGCGTTGTCCGAGCTGATGCCTACGCGAATCCGGTCCAACGGCATGAGCATCGCACTGCTGATCAATCAGTTCGTGTCGACCGTGATCGCCGCCGTCTTCCTGCCGACGGTCGGGCAGCATGGTTACGCGATCATGTTCTTTGCCTGGGCTGGCTGCACGGTAGTGTATTTCCTCACCGCCGCCTTCCTGCTGCCGGAGACACGCGGCAAAACGCTGGAAGAAATCGGACACCACTTCGAAGGTACTCGAGGCGGACATTCCACGGTCAGCGCAACGCAAAAGCTATAAGGACCAATACGAGAACAGGTGCAACGCGAATCAGCGTCCGCACGAGGCGAGTTAGCAATCAGGGGCCGCCGGCTCGTCCATCAGCGCGATTTGTGGGCGCTCGAGGATGCGGTCCCGCCAGATGCACTGGGTATTAACCCAGGTGAGGGCAGCCGCGGGGAAGCTGGATCCCAGCGGCGGGCCAACCAGGTCGAATAGTGGATCAGGCGCAGGGCCGGCAAAGCCTCACAGAAACAGCTCACGCGAGTGGAACTCGCGGATGCCTTCGTAACCGGCCAGGATATCGCTCATCTGGAGCACCCTGTCCTTGCGCTCGCCGGATAGCGATCCACAGGTCCTGCGCAGCGGGGCCTATGCGCGCATCGTCAAAGTCCACGTAATGCGGACCGACGTCGATCCGCAGCACATTGCCGCCGTGGCAGGCGCCGTACAACCGGATGATGCCCGCCTGCCCTGCCCGCTCGTAGTAGCAGCGCGCCACACTGGGTCGCGTCAACTATCTTGGCCGGACCGGCCAAGATAATCGTCGCTCACCACCACGTTCTCGAATGCCTGGTCGGCCGCGGTAATACGGCGAAGCGGAAGCCCTGAAACGAAGGCACGGTGCAGTCGTCGATGGCCAGCGCCGGCACGGCTGGCAGTTCGCGCTCGTCAAGTCAGGAGGCAAACGCGCACCCAGGATCCGGGCATCGGTCCAGCGCTCCGGCCGGTAAAATTTGACCACTAGCGATTTCCCTCGATGCCCACCGGGTAGATGCGGCTCTCATAGCTGTTCCGCGCCAGCAGGCGGCCATTGTCATGCAGGCCGATGCTGGCCACGGCGTCGAGCACACAATCGGGACTCAGGTCGGAAAATGGGTGCGCGGTAGCTATATTCGCCGTTGTAAGTGGCGCGGCGTGTAACGCTTCCCAATGCAGCCGCAACTGATGTCTTGTCCTGCAGATAGCCGATCAAATCCGCCTGCGCCATGGGCCGACCTAGCAAAAATCCCTGACCGGCAGCACAACCGAGCGATTGAACCAAATTCAGTTCATCTCTGGTTTCAATCCCTTCAGCCACCGTATGTAGGCGCAGTTTTCCGGCGAGTTGGATGATGGATTCCAGGATCGCAGCCGATTTCGTGTTACTTGATGCATCAGCTACAAAAGAGCGGTCAATCTTGAGTTCCGTGAACGGCATCTGGCTTAACAGTTGCAGCGAGGAATACCCCATCCCAAAATCATCGACAGAAATTTTAAAGCCCATCATGCGTAGCCGTGTCAGCGATTCAAGTAGCCGAATGAAACATTTCGAGGAGGCAGTCTCCGTCACTTCAATCGTAATCTGCGCCGGAGAAAGCCCGCATGCCGTCACAAGTGAGTAAATCCTGGTCGGCGTGCGCGCATCCTGTAAAGTGAGCGGCGAAACGTTAAGTGCGAAGCCGATGTTCCTTCCGCTGGCAGCACATTCCCTGGCACATGCCAGCGACTGCAGAAGCAAGCATCCCGTCAATTGATCAATCAACCCTTCCTGCTCCATCAGTTCGACAAACTGACTTGGTAGCAAGATCCCCAGGTCGGGGTGATTCCAGCGCGCAAGGATTTCGACGCAGGTCGGCACGCCCGTATTGAGATCGACTTTCGGCTGAAAAAAGGGCACAAACTGATTGCAGTTGAGTGCCGATATCAAGTCACTCCGGGTCCACTGCTGCGACGACTGCCTGTCCACATTCTTCGGCGCTGCTGCAACAGTTTCTAGATAGCAAAGTAATAACTGTTTGAGTTTATCTGGTTCAGTCGCGCTAGGCAGCTCGCCTAACACACACGATCCGCATCCATGCGCAATTGTCCTTGCTGAAGTAAGCAGCTCGCCCTTCGCCACCGACATCAGAATGAAACCGCTCACGTTGCATCGAGCCGCATGGTAAATAAACTCAAGCTCATGAATGTCCTTCATTTTCATGTTGCAGAGTACGATATCAAACCCGTGTCCAGTGCTGCTCAAGACATTCAAGGCACTTGAACAATCCGCCGCCTGCGTGACAAAAGCAACTCCCATCACATTTAACGCCTCGGCCAGCATCTCTTGTCGCAAGGGGATGTCATCCAGTATCAGTACCCGCAAATCGGACAAGGCAGAAATCGAGTGTTGCAGCATCAGCTTCATCATATCACCTGTGCTAGAGCGGACGAATAGCAAAACTTGTTCACGAAGCATCCTTGGCTTGGAAAATCGTCGCACAATGCGGTGCTTGTGAGATAACGATACCATATTTAATTCAAAAATGTGAAAAATTTGTGCCAAAGATAAGCAAGTAACCTAACAATTTCTCGAGAATGCCGGAAAATAATTTCCGAGCGGTAAGTTCGGTGGGTAACGTTACCAGAAATATGTCAGCCCCTATCCGGAATTTTCATATTCCGTCTCGCAACACGCTGGCAAACCTGAGGCGGATTCCCACAGCGTTGTGCCGCGATCGCCCGCTGTTGCCCGTGTCATTCGAGCGCAGCGGCAACAGCCCGGAAAGCCAGGCCGTCGTCGACTTCGCGTGCCGTCGTTCCAGGGCCGTGGGGCAACCCGACCACCTGCTGCGCGTGATGGACGCCACGCTGCTTCAAGGCCTCATGCCGCCGTCCGCGCATGCCGCCATCAGCAGCGGGGGACCCGGATACGAGTCGCGCGCCCTGCCCGGCGCCACAGTCGTCAACGTGTTCGCGGGCTGGGACAGACGCGCCGCGATCGACAGGCCGGCCCGCGGTTGGTGTTGGTCACGTCAAGATTGACGTCGAGGCTGGCGCCGCGCAGCGCGTATTCCAGTTTTCGGCGCCGGCCTGGCGTTCCGGATGCTGCGTCATGGCGACGAATACGCGCTGCTCATGCGGCGTGCCGCGTTCGATACGGTGGGCGCCACGCACCGCGCCGCTGGGGATCGCGGCGCCAGATTGTGCGCGCCGTGATGTCTACGCAAGTCCAGGGGCGACTGGCGCTCCCCATAGCGGGCACTCGCCTACGATCCGCATGTTCATCCTCGGCCGAACTGAGGTCCGCTCAGGATGAACGGGCCACCCTGGTAAGTGGCGCCGACGTCGTCCGCGGCCGGGTAAGTGCCCGACGGCGGAAACATGCCGCTGAATTTGGTGGAGCTGTCCGTGGCCACGAAGCCGAGGTGGCCGGCCTTGCGGTTGTCCCACCATTTGGCAGGGTTGTCCGACATGCCGAACAGGATGGTGTGGCCGACCTTCGCCGTCATCAGCGAACAGCGCAGCGATTCGACCAGGTCGTCGTAACTGAGGTAAGTGACCAGCATGCGCGCCGACTGCGGCTCCGGGAACGAGGAGCCGATGCGGATGCACACGGTTTCGATGCCGAAGCGGTCGAAGTAGTAACGCGACAGGTTTTCGCCGAAACACTTGGACACGCCGTACATGGTGTCCGGGCGCACCGGATCGTCCGCGTCGATGACTTCTGTCTGCTTGTAGAAACCGATCGCGTGGTTCGAGCTGGCGAACACCACGCGCCGCACGCCATGCTTGTGCACCGCCTCGTACAGGTTGGCGGTGCCGACGATATTGGCCGACAGGATCGCGTCGAACGGCGCTTCGACCGAGATGCCGCCGAAATGCAGCACCGCGTCGACACCCTCCATCATTTTCATCACGGCGGCCTTGTCGGCGAGGTCGCACTGGACGATTTCCTCGCCCTCGCGCGCTTCGCCCAGGTCTGCCAGGTCCGACAGGCGCACCACGTCGGCCCACGGTTTGATACGGTCGCGCAGCACCTTGCCCAGGCCGCCCGCGGCACCGGTCAGCAATATGCGTTTGAATGGTTTTGACATGGCTTGCTTTCGTAAATAAATGGGGGACAGTCCGAGCCGGCTTGAATGTTATCAGTCGTCGTACAACGAACGCAAAGTATAGTCAAGGGCATCCGAAATAGCAACGCCGTTCTACTCAAATTATCCGCTCAACCCGAACCGATTGTGAATTTCATACGCCTCCCGTCGGCGCCGCCCAAGAACAACCTGGCACAGGGTGTTGTCGCCTACATAGTAGTATCCGCGAGGGCAGCCTCGATCCGGGCGACACGCTGCCGACCGATCGAAAATTCCGTCCAGTTGCGGGATCCGCGCCCTCCCCGGCGTGCGCCGGACATCGGGCAAGACGCGAAATCTGGAACGAGATCCGGTTCAAAACCATCCTTGCGAATTGGTTGACGTACACGCCGTCCAGATAAAGTATCTTTGGCGGATTGCTATTTCTAAAAACCGTCACTATACTTTGGCGACACGTTGTCGGATGACTGATGACTAGACGTCACTCTGCCACACCGAATGAATTATCCAAAATGAAGAGACACGAGATGAACCAGCAAGCGGTTGGAAAGTACCGGTGGACAGTGTGCGCCATGTTGTTCTTCGCCACGACGGTCAACTATCTGGACCGGCAGGTGCTCAGCCTGCTCGCGCCCGACCTGTCCAAGGAGTTTGGATGGACCAATAGCGACTACGCGAACATCACCGCGGTGTTCCAGTTCGTGTATGCCATCGCGATGCTGTTCGCCGGCCGCGTAGTCGACCGGCTCGGCACCAAGCAGGCCTTCATGCTCGCCGTCGCGGTCTGGTCGCTCGGCGCGATCATGCATGCCTTCTCGATCCCGGTGGGCGCCGGCATGGCAGCTACCTTGGGCGCGGTGGGCATCGCGGCGGTGCCAGTGTCGGTAGCCGGCTTCATGCTGTCGCGCGCCGTGCTGGCGATCGGCGAGGCGGGCAACTTCCCGGCCGCGATCAAGGCGACCGCCGAGTATTTCCCCAAGCGCGAGCGCTCGTTCGCGACCGGCATCTTCAATTCCGGCGCGAATATCGGCGCGGTGCTGGCGCCGATCAGCGTGCCGTGGATTGCCGCGCAGTGGGGCTGGCAGGCTGCGTTCATCGTGATTGGCGCGATTGGCTTTATCTGGATGGGCATGTGGCAGGTGCTGTACGAAAAACCGGAGCAGCAGAAGCGCCTGGGCGGCGCCGAACTGGCATATATTAATAGCGACGTCGCCGCCGCGCCTGCAGCGGGCGAGCAGCTTACCACCGGCCAGGAACAGACCATTACGTGGTTCCAGCTGCTGGCGTATCGCCAGACCTGGGCGTTCGCCTTCGGCAAATTCATGACCGATGGCGTGTGGTGGTTCTTCCTGTTCTGGCTGCCGAAATACCTGTCCGCCCAATATGGCATGGAAAAGACCGCCATCATGGCGCCGCTCGCGGTCCTGTACAGCATGACGATGGTCGGCAGTATCGGCGGCGGCTGGCTGCCGACCTGGTTCATCAACAAGGGCTACACGCCGTACGACGGCCGCATGAAAGCGATGCTGCTGATCGCCCTGTGCCCGCTGGTGGTCTTGCTGGCGCAGCCGCTTGGCTATATCAGCGTGTGGGTGCCGGTGATACTGATCGGGATCGGCGCGTCGGCGCACCAGGCTTGGTCGTGCAACCTGTTCACCACGGTATCCGACATGTTCCCCAAGACGTCGGTGGCGTCAGTAGTGGGCATCGGCGGCATGGCCGGCGGCCTGGGCGGCGTGTTGATGTCGAAAACCGGCGGCTGGGTGTTCGACTATTTCGGCGCCATGGGCAAGATCCACACCGGCTACACCATCATGTTCGCGGTGTGCGCGGTGGCCTACCTGCTGGCGTGGTGCGTGATGAAGGCCCTGGTGCCGACCCATTCCGAGATCGAAGCGCCACGGCCGAAGTTCGATATGCCTGCCGCCGCCAAGTAACACCTGCAGCGGAGTAGTCGAAGGCCGTTCAGCCCTGTGCTGAACGGCCTTTTGTTTCGTTCGCCCAGCATGGACGCTCGTCGCCACCGTCGCCGTCAACTGGCCCATGCCGGGGATGGCGGCGATCGCCTGCGCGGTGCGATCTTGGCGCAGCCACGCCAGCAGCGCTGCCTCGATGCTTCATCCGGACGGGCGCCGGTGAAGAATGAGGCACTTTGGCGGGCTGCGATGAAGCCAAAGCCCGGCCCTGTGTGCTTCGGATCGCGGGCTATGTATAGCTGTTCGTCCTGGTCATACAACCAGTTATCTTTGCCGAAGAGTTTGTCCATAAAGGCGGGGATGTCCTTCGCTACTTCTGCATTGAGCTGTGCCCGGTGTGTTCCTCGGCTCGTGATTTATGCTCCACGCTTCCTCCCCACGGTCAGTTGCCCTCCCGCAGTTGCGCTTCACTTCGTTCGCAGTGGCCAGCTCACGGCGGGACTTGCCCCCGCCAAAACGCCCGCTTTTTGCGGGGCGTTGTTTATTCCATTCGAAGAAAAGCTGAGATCGCGCTTGCGATTCTCAAATCGATGTTGTACGATGACTGATAACAATGGCGACAAGTCGTTGCCTTGGCCTTGCTTCCTTTCCAACCTTTTTCGGGCATATCAACATGTTCTCTCCACAAGACTTGAAACAGATCCTTTCGTCAGGCCTGCTGTCGTTCCCAATTACCGATTTCGACGCGCAGGGCGACTTCGTGCCGGCCACTTATGCCGGCCGCCTCGAATGGCTCGCTCCGTATGGCGCCAGCGCGCTGTTCGTCGCCGGCGGTACGGGCGAGTTCTTCTCGCTGACGCCTGAGGACTACACCCAGGTGGTCAAGGTGGCGGTCGCAACCTGCCGCGGCAAGGTGCCTATCCTGGCCGGCGCCGGCGGCCCCACCCGCACTGCGATCGCCTACGCAAAAGAAGCCGAGCGCCTGGGCGCCCACGGCATCCTGCTGATGCCGCACTACCTGACCGAAGCGAGCATGGATGGCCTGGTCGAGCACGTCGCCGCCGTCTGCAATTCGGTCAAGTTCGGTGTGGTGGTGTACAACCGTAACGTGTGCCGCCTGGACGCGGACGCGCTGCTGAAACTGGCCGACCGCTGCCCTAACCTGATCGGCTTCAAGGACGGCCTTGGAGAAATCGAAACGATGGTCTCGATCCGCCGCAAGCTGGGCGACCGCTTCACCTACCTTGGCGGCCTGCCAACCGCCGAGGTGTATGCCGAGGCCTACAAGGCACTGGGCGTACCGGTGTATTCGTCGGCAGTGTTCAACTTCATCCCGAAAACCGCCATGGAGTTCTACGAAGCGGTGCGCACCGACGACCACGATACCACCGGCCGCCTGATCGACAGCTTCTTCCTGCCTTACCTTGCGATCCGCAACAGGAAGCAAGGCTACTCGGTCAGCATCGTCAAGGCTGGCGCCACCCTGGCGGGCCACACAGCAGGTCCGGTACGCCCGCCGCTTACCGACCTGACCGGAGAGGAACGCGAGCAGCTCGGCGCCCTGATCGCGTCGCTCGGCCCGCAGTAATCCCGCACCACAGCACTCGCATCACAGCACCTTTTTACGGCGCGACGCGGCTAGCCGCCTCGCGCCATCTGCGCAAGGAGAATATCTTGAGTATCAATATCAAAGGCGAGTTCGTCATCGGCGCTTCCGCCGTCACGGGCAGCGCTTCCGCGTTCCGCGCCATCGACCCGTCGACCGGACAGCACATCGAGCCGCCGTTCGGCGCCGCCACCCTGGACGACGTCGAGCGCGCATGCACACTGGCCGCAGCGGCCTTCGATAGCTACCGCGAGACTTCGCTTGCGCAGCGTGCCGCCTTCCTCGAACAAGCTGCGCAAAACATCCTCGACCTCGGCCCGCAGCTGATCGAGCGCGCCATGCAGGAGTCCGGGCTGCCGCAGGCGCGCCTGGAAGGCGAACGCGGACGCACCGTTAACCAGTTGCGCCTGTTCGCCAAGGTCGTGCGCGACGGCCGCTGGCTCGGCGCCGCCCTCGATTCGGCCCTGCCGGAACGCGTGCCGCCGCGCCCTGACCTGCGCCTTCGCAAGATCGCGCTCGGCCCGGTCGCCGTCTTCGGCGCCAGCAATTTCCCGCTCGCGTTCTCGGTTGCCGGCGGCGACACCGCGTCGGCCCTGGCGGCCGGCTGCCCGGTGGTGGTCAAGGCGCACGGCGCCCATCCCGGCACCTCGGAACTGGTGGCCAAGGCCATCATGGCGGCGGTTGCCTCCAGCGGCCTGCCGGAAGGCGTGTTCTCGATGCTGCACGGTGACGGCCGCACCATCGGCCAGGCACTGGTGGGCCACCCAGCCATCAAGGCGGTCGGTTTCACCGGCTCGCGCCAGGGCGGCATGGCGCTGGTGCGCGCAGCAGCCGCGCGCGACGAACCAATTCCCGTGTACGCGGAAATGAGCAGCATCAACCCGGTATTCGTGCTGCCAGCCGCGATGGCCGGCGGCGCAGCGAAAATCGGCAGCGGTTTCGTCGACTCGCTGACGCTTGGCGCCGGACAGTTCTGCACCAATCCAGGCCTAGTCGTCGCACTCGACGGCCCGGATCTGGAGACGTTCTGCGACGCCGCCGCGACCGCGCTGCAAGGCAAGGCTGCCAGCACCATGCTCACGCCGGGCATCCACGCCGCGTTCAACAGCGGCGTCGAACGCCTGTCGAAAGCCGACGGCGTCAAGCTCCTCGGACGCGGCCAGCAAGGCACGTCCGCATGTGCCGGCCAAGCCGCGCTGTTCATCACAGATGCGGCGGCATTCCTGGCCAACCCTGAGCTGGAAGAGGAGATCTTCGGCGCCAGCTCGCTGGTGATCCGCTGCGGCGACATCGCCCAGTTCCGCCAGGTCGCCGAGCACCTCGACGGCCAGCTGACCGCGACGCTGTTCGTGGCCGAGGGCGACCGCGAAGCCGCCACCCACCTGCTGCCGGCGCTCGAACGCAAGGCAGGACGCATCCTCGCCAATGGTTACCCGACCGGCGTCGAAGTGTCATACGCGATGGTGCACGGCGGGCCGTTCCCGGCTACCTCGGACAGCCGCAGCACTTCGGTGGGCGCGACCGCCATCGACCGGTTCCTGCGTCCGGTCAGCTACCAGGACCTGCCCACCTGGCTGTTGCCGGAAGCACTGCAGGACAACAACTCGCTCGCATTGTGGCGGCTGCGTGACGGTGAGTTGGAGAAGGCCTGAATCGCGCGTTCACGTTCGGCATTCGCCATACATTGTGATCAAGCTCGAGCCCGCCATGCGGGCTCTTGTTCTCCAAGCATCCGCTTCGGCAATATAGGCAGGGATCAGCAAACCTGCCGGGACATCCTTGACTTCCCATTCCGCGCGTGTCACCGTGACTGCTTGGGTCCAACCGGATACCGGCGCCATGAAAATACCTGACTGCGTTGCAAGACCAAACGAGGCGAATTCGGTCGGAAAATTGCCCCCGGATTCGACCATCTACGGAACGAAAAGTGAAAAGCGGAAAGGAGCGCCTTTTACGTCGGTCTTCGCATCAGCTGTAGGCGGCAGCACAATCGGCAGTGCGTTCGGTCTACTGGAATTCTCGTGGGGGGCTGCACTAGGGGGTGGCATTGCCCTCTATGTCGAGAGGAAAGGCCATGCCTGAATTCCTGGTACATGTGGTGCCGGATGGATATGCAACCCTGACCGCTTATCTGGCGGTTTTTTTTAAGTGCATGCCCGTTCTGTATCTATAAGAAAACCTGGCCAGACACCGGACACCTCGTGCTGATGTTGCTCAGTTCAATTGGAGCTGCGTCAGGCGCAAAGATTGTGTATCTCACGATGTCGCTTCCCGTCGCCAAACTTGGCGCCCTGGCGGATGACAAGGGGGCGTTGGTGGTTGGCGGGTTGGCTACGCTGGCGCTATCGCTGCGCGAAGCCATTTCGAATTGGCGGAAAGTAGCACGCGTTTGAACCCTGCCGTGAACACTCTCACCGCGCTACTCAGCGGCGAGCAGAACCGCCCGGAAGTCGTTCACGTTCGTGAGCCTCGGGCCGCACACCATCGAATCGCCAAGGGCCTGGAAGAAACCATGGCCGTCGTTATTGGCCAGGCAGTCCTTTGCCTTGATGCCCAGCTCCCAGGCGCGCCAGCGTGTCCGGCGCAAGCAAGGCCTCCGCGATTTCCTCCTGCCCGTCGACGCCGTCAGTGTCGCATGCGAGGGTGCGTCCGCGCGGCGGCGCAGGCAAGTGGGGAGGAAGGCAGTGCAATGGCTGTGCCGCGGCGACGGCGGCGTCGAACATCTGGCGCAATAAGGCTTGAGGCGGCATGCGGGCTTCCCTTGTCGAGACGGTGCGCGTCCTGGCGCGCACACCGCTAGCCGCATGATCCCAGGTTTTCAGGCCAGGTGTCAGCGGTCGAAGCTAGGACGCTTGTTTTCGAACTTCCAGCCCGGGAAGAAGTACTGCATGGCGATCGAGTCGTTGCGTACGCCGAGGCCCTTGGCGAGGTACAGCTGGTGGGCTGCCTCGATGGCTTCCATGTCAACGTCGATGCCGAGGCCAGGCTTGGCCGGCACCTTGATCATGCCGCCTTCGATCTTCAACGGTTCCTTGGTCAGGCGCTGGCCATCCTGCCAGATCCAGTGTGTGTCCAGCGCGGTGATCTTGCCGGGCGCCGCGGCGCCGACCTGGGTGAACATCGCCAGCGAAATGTCGAAGTGGTTGTTCGAATGCGAACCCCAGGTCAGGCCCCAGTCGTTGCACATCTGGGCCACACGCACCGATCCCTGCATGGTCCAGAAGTGCGGGTCGGCCAGCGGGATGTCGACCGACTGCAGCTGGATCGCATGGCCCATCTCGCGCCAGTCGGTGGCGATCATGTTGGTGGCGGTCGGCAGGCCGGTGGCACGGCGGAATTCGGCCATGACTTCGCGGCCGGAGTAGCCGTTCTCGGCGCCGCAAGGGTCTTCGGCATAGGCCAGCACATGTCCCTGGCCGCGGCACAGGCGCACCGCTTCCTTGAGCGACCAGGCGCCATTCGGGTCGAGCGTGATGCGCGCGTCCGGGAAGCGCTCGGCCAGCGCGGTCGCCGCTTCGATTTCCGCGTCGCCGCGCAGCACGCCGCCCTTCAGCTTGAAGTCGTTGAAGCCGTAGCGCGCGTATGCCGCTTCGGCCAGGCGCACCACCGCTTCGGGCGTCATCGCCTTTTCGTGGCGCAGGCGCAGCCAGTCGTCGCCGGCATCCGGTTCGCTGTTGTATTCGAGATCGGTAGCGCTGCGGTCGCCAATGTAGAACAGGTAGCCCAGCATCTCGACGCTGTCGCGCTGCTGCCCGTCGCCCAGCAAGGCGCAGACCGGCACGTCGAGGAATTTGCCCAGCAGGTCGAGCAGCGCCGCTTCCAGCGCGGTCACGGCATGAATGGTGATGCGCAGGTCGAAGGTCTGCAGGCCCCGGCCGCCGGCGTCGCGGTCGCCGAATTCATTGCGCACGCGGTTCAGGATGCGCTGGTAGTTGCCAATCGATTGCCCGACCACCAGCGCGCGCGCGTCTTCCAGCGTCTGGCGAATTGGCTCGCCGCCTGGCACCTCCCCCAATCCGACATTGCCTGCGCTGTCGGTGAGGATCACGATATTGCGGGTGAAGTAAGGACCGTGGGCGCCGCTGAGATTGAGCAGCATGCTGTCGCGGCCGGCGACCGGGACCACGCGCATGGCGGTTATTACAGGCGTCGAACCGTGGACGTTAGCTGGGCTGGTCTGGAACATGATTTCCTCAATTTAGTGTTATCAGTCGTCGTACAACATAAGTTCAGTATAAGCAGGAGAGGCTCCGTTTGCAACCGGATAAAGCGCCGATTGCGACATTGCGGGAAAAAATACGCGTCCACTTGGACGAGCGTTATCAGACAACGACGCCAGCATTATGCGGTTTGCGAATGGAGGTTATCGAAACTTCGAATTGGATTTATAACGGTTCGCCGTCCATACTGAATCACGGAAACAAATTTGAGGAAACCATCATGGACACGATTACCGCCCGCCCCGCCGTCGAACTGCCTTTCGTTGCTGCCATCGTAGCAAGCCTGCGCAAGCTGGCCGCGCCAACGCAACGCGCTGAAGTTGCCGAGGCCGCCGTGGCCGATGGCCGTGGCGACGGCGTATGGGAACTGTTTCGCATGTCGCGCGGGTCGGATTCGGTCCGCCCGGCCGTCGCAGCGGCCCTGGCCGCGCGCATCGCGGATTAATCTCGCTTCCCTACCGCGCGGCGCCTAGACGTCCTCGATAAAGCAGCGCGTCACCTCGGGCGCACCGTCGCCCAGATGGAACGACTGCCTGCGGTCGCGCAGCGCCACGTCGGCGGCCGTCACACGGTCGAACCGGCGCAAGTGGCCGGTCCACGACTCGTCGACGATGCGTTCGATGTAGCGCGCAGGGTCGGTCGCGTCGCGCAGCAGCTCCCAGCCAAGGGCCCCCTGCCGCAGTCGGCTGCGCCGGCTCTCGCGCATCACCACTTTAAACTCTTCCGCGCGCGCTGGATCGATGCGGTATTCGATCATGACCTGCACGCGCCCGGGCGCAGGTTCCCTTGAAGCGACCGGCGCCTTGAATGCCGTCGACGGCGTAAGGTCGTCATCCGTGCCCGGTTCGGGCAGCAGCTGGCGTGCGGCGAGCATCGCCACGGTGGCGCACATGCTGGCGGCCAGCATGCTGGTGGGTACACCCGCCATCGCCGCTACCTGCCCCCATACGGCCGCGCCCAGGGCGCTGGCGCCCATCATCGACATCTGGAAAATCGACATCCCGCGTGCGCGTACCCAGTCGGGCAGCGCCAGCTGGACCGATACGGCCAGCGAATTGGCTGCCGTGATCCATGCCACGCCCCCCAGGAACATGGCAACAGCGCTGGGCCATGCCGTGCCGCTGAGCGCGACCGCAGCAGCGGCTGCCGCCTGCAGCAAGGCGCCCGCGACTACCAGCTCATCGCGGGGCAGGATCAACCTGAATTTCGGTAGCAGCATGGCGCCGGCGACCGCACCCCCGCCCATGCAAGCCAGTAGCAGCGTGAAGATGCCGGCGGCGCCAGCGCCACCCAGCGACTGCGCGACCAGCGGCAGCAGCGCCAGCAAGGCGATCGAATGGAAGTAGAACACCGCTGTGCGCACCAGCGTCGAGCGCACATGCGAAGACTGGCCGACGTATTGCAGCCCTACCCGCATCGCGCTCACCAGCCGTTCGCGTCCCAGCGGATTGGGCACATGGTCGCGCCGCCAGCGTATCAGCACGAAGCCGGACAGCACCGACAGCACCGCGTTCAGGACGAATACATAAACACTGCCTGCGCCCGCGATCAGGGCACCGGCGATCAGCGGCCCGGCGATGCGCGAGGCGTTCATCGCCACGCCGTTCAGCGCCAGCGCCGCGGGCAGCTGGGGCCGGGGAACAAGTTCGGGAACGATGGCCGCAAATACGGGAAAGCGCATGGCCAGGCCGATGCCGTTGGCTGCGGTCAGCGCCAGCAGCACGCCGGGGGTCATTGCGCCGGCCAGCACCGCCGCGCACAGCAGCAGGGCCACGCCCGCGACCCAGAACTGGGTGGCGATGAAGTAGCGGCGCCGGTCCAGGATATCTGCCAGCGCACCGCTGGGAAGTCCAAGCAGGAACATGGGCAGGGTCGACGCGGTCTGCACCAGCGCCACCCACAGCGGCGAGGCGGACATGGAGGTCATCATCCATGCCGCCGCCACGTCGTTCATCCACATGCAGACGTTCGCCGCCAGCCAGATGGCCCACAGGATGCGGTAGTCCGGATTGCGCAGCGGCGCCAGCGCAGCCAGCGAAGCGTCCGGTCCAGGGGACGGCATGGCTAGGTCACGCTTCCTGGAAGGCCTCTTCCCGCTTCGACCTGATCGAAGGCAGGGCGACGATGCAAACCGGGGAGGCTGCTGCTGCGGCGCACGATTATTCGAGGGTGATCTTGCCGACTTCGATGACGTTGCGCCAGCGGGCCAGTTCCTCGGCCTGGAACCTGGCGAACTGCTCAGGCGTGTTGCCCACCACTTCGAAGCCCTGCTCGGTGAGTTTCGCCTTGAGCACAGGCTCGTTCAGCGCGGCCAGGATGGAGTGATGCAGCTTGGCCTTGACCTCCTTCGACAATCCTTTAGGCGCCGCGATGCCCTGCCACGAGTAGATGTCGACGCCCTTGATGCCGGCTTCGGCCAGGGTCGGCACTTGCGGCAGGACCGCCGAGCGCTTGTCGCCGGTAACCGCCAGCGCTTTCAGCTTGCCGGCCTTGATGTAGGTGAGCGCGGTGTTGACGTTGACGAAGGAGACATCGACCTGGCCGCCCAGCAGGTCGGTCATAGCCGGGGCGCCGCCCTTGTACGGCACATGCAGGCCGGAAGTGCCGGTCTTCTGCCAGAACAGCGCCGCGGTCAGGTGGTCCGACGAACCGTTGCCGGACGAGGCGAAGCTCACCTTTTCCGGATTATTCTTCAGCCAGGCCACCAGTTCGGCCATGTTCTTCGCCGGGACGTTCGGGCTCGCCACCAGCACGTTCGGCGCCCGCACCGCGACGGTCAGCAGGTCGAAGTCCCTGGATGGGTCGTACTGCATTTTCTTCTGCAGAACCGGGTTGACCGAATAGACGCCGATCGAGGCAACCATGAGTGTGTGACCATCAGGCGCTGCGCGCTTGACCAGGCCGGCACCGATGGCGCCGGTGGCGCCTGGGCGGTTGTCGACTACCCATGGCTGGCCCAGGGTCTGGGTGATTCTCGGGCCGATCGCGCGCGCGATCGCATCGGACGAACCGCCCGGCGGGAACGGTACGATCACGGTGATCGCCTTTTCCGGGTAGCCGGCCGCCGCGATCGAGGCGGAAGCGGCCAGCGCGGTGAGGCCGAGGATGAAGCTGGAAAGCACGCGTTTGGTTTTCAAGGTGTCTCCTGGAGTTGTCGTGATCGGTGGCGGGCGCCCCGAAAGTCCTTATTTTGCTCAGCCAGTCATCAGTCGTCGTATGACTAAGTTCAAGTATATCAATTCGGCTGGAATGCGCAACCTGTCTTAAAACAAATAAATCCTCAGGCAACCGGTGAAGCTGCCGGGATTATTTGCGGTGGAAATGGATTTTGGCTTTGATATGCTTGAGGTTGGCCACGATCGTGAAGGTCATGATCACCAGCAGCGACCACGAACTCCATTTGCTGACGTGGACCACCGACCACGCCCCCAGCTGGTTGGGGTAGCGCCATACACCCCAGAAAGTGCCGATGTTCTCGGCCAGCCAGATGAAGAAGCCGATCAGCAGGAAGCTCAGCATCAGCGGCATCCGGCGCTCGCGGTCGAGCGGACGGAACACCACCGAGGTGCGCAAATACAGGCCCACCGCCACGGCGGCCAGGTACCAGCGGTAGTCGCCGATGTAATGGTGGGTAAAGAAGTTAGCGTAGATAAGGATGGCGATCGCCGCCGCCATCCAGTACGGCGGATGGCGGTGCACCCGCAAGTCGAACAGGCGCCAGGCCTGCACCACGTAGCTGCCCACCGCCGCGTACATGAAACCGGCGAACAGCGGCACGCCGAGCACCTTGGTGTAGGCAAAGTCCGGGTAGCTCCATGACTTGATACCGCCCGAGACCTTGAACGCCTCGAGCGCGAAGCCCACCACGTGGAACAGGCAAATAGCCTTCAGCTCGTCCTTCGTCTCGAGGCCGGACAGGACCATCCAGGCCTGGATCAACAGCGCCCAGACCAGCAGCACGTCGTAGCGCGGCATCCCGCCAAGGCCGGAGCGCGGGATCAGCATGACGGCCGCCAGGAACAGCCCGACGAACAGGCAGGCGCGCGCCTCCTTGATGCCAAAGTAAAGGAATTCGGCCAGGCCGCGGCGCCAGCCGTCCAGTTCGCGCGCCCGCGTGTCCAGCAGGTGCCCGTCGATTGCAGCCAGTACCTTCATCGCGCCATACAGCTTCCCCGCCCCGCAAGAGTGTGTTCTTCGGACGAATTTACATTAATACATGGATGGATGCACCAAGAAAATCCCGGCTCCCATACCGGGCGTCGGCCTATCGCCGAGGTAAAGGATAATGTTCAATTCGAATAACGCAGGAAGCGCCATGCCCTTCTTGATCACCACCCGCGCGGGATTCGACGATATCGTGGCCCGCGTCGCGTCGGCGGGCGCTGTGCTCCCCTGAATCCCGGCCTGGCCTCCGAATCCGAAATCGCCCGCCTGCGCGACGCCGGGGCGACGGTCGGCGTCCTGGAGCACGCGGTCGATCCGCCACCACGCGATGAACTGGAGCCGGCCCTGCTTTCGGCGAGCGGACCTGTATGGGTCGAACACGCGGCCGGCGAGCGCCCGGAACAGCCGGCGCGCGACAGCACCGTGGTCCGCGAGCCCCGATTTCACCGCAAGCTGGCCAGGACCGCCGGCATGTTCGCCAGCGCCGCACTGCGCCGCCTTCGCGCTCCCGGAACGGGACGCAGCCTCATGGCCCTGCCCTACCTCGGTTTCGGCAACGCCGGCAAGCTTTGGATCAAGGGCCGCGTGCTGGACGAACCCGGTTTCCGCGAGCAGACCAGCGAGGACAGCCGGTGGCGCAACATGCTGGCGCTGTACCAGCGGCTCGATTCCGACGAAGTGGAAGGCGCCCGCGTGCGCGCGACCTTCCAGGGACAAAGCGTCGACACCGTGACGGACAGCGGCGGCTATTTTTCATTCGAGCTCACGCCGGCGGCATCGGCCGGCCCCGGATGGCAGGCGGTGGAGCTGGAGCTGCCCGGCACCCGCGGCGCGGACGGCCAGCCGATGCGGACCAGCGCCGAGGTGCTGGTGCCGCCGCCCACGGCGCGCTTCGGCATCATCAGCGATATCGACGACACGGTGTTGTGGACCAACGTCACCAACAAGCTGAATATGGCCCTGATGCTGGCGCGCTCCAATGCGCACACGCGCAAGCCGTTCAAGGGCGTCGCCGCCTTCTACCGCGCGCTGAACCGCGGCGCCGGAGGCGATGAAGGCAATCCGGTGTTCTATGTCTCCAGCAGCCCGTGGCACCTGTTCGGGCCGCTGGTCGAGTTCATGCGCCTGCAGGGGCTTCCCCTCGGCCCGCTGCTGCTACGCGAACTTGGCGTGCGCGATGTGTTCAGGCCGGCCAGGCACACCAGCCACAAGCTCGACAAGATTGAACTGATCATGAGCTATTACCCCAAGCTGCAGTTCGTGCTGATCGGCGACAGCGGCGAGCGGGATCCGGAGATTTACGCCGAAGTCGTGCGGCGCCATCCGCAGTCGGTGCGGGTCATCTACATCCGCAACGTGAATCCCGACCCGTCGCGCATCGAGGCGCTGGACCGGCTGATCGAGGAGGTCAGCGCCACCGGCACCCAGCTGATCCTGGCGCCGGACAGCGTGTTCGCCGCGGCGCACGCGGCGGCCGAAGGCCTGATCCACGTCGACCAGCTGGCGGCGGTGCGCTCGGATAAAAAAGAGGATGACCGCTCGCTGCCGGCCGCCTGAACGCAGTGCGGCCTAGTGGATATGGCGGGCAAAATTACCGAAATGCTCTTCGCTGATGGCCGGCTCGTACAGGAAGCCCTGATAGCCGAAGCAGCCTGCCTCCGACAGGAACTCGCGCTGTCCCTGGGTTTCCACACCCTCCGCGATCACCTGCAGGCCCAGCGTGCTGCCCAGCGCGATGATGGAGCGCACGATGGCGGCGTTGTCCGGGTCCGCCAGCACGTCGCGCACGAAGGTATGGCCGATCTTCAGCTGAAAAATCGGCAACTGGCGCAGATAGCTGAGCGACGAATAGCCGGCGCCGACATGGTCGAGCGAGAAGCGCACACCCAGCCGCGACAGCGCCACCATCTGCTCGGACACGCGCGGGAAATCGCTCATCACCAGGCCTTCCGCCACCTCGAAGCGCAGCTTCGACGGATCGGCGCCGGTCTCGCGGATGGCCGCCCCGACCAGCTCCGCCAGGCTCGCCTCGGCCAGCTGGCGCAGGCCGAGGTTGATCGACAGGGTCAGGTGCGCCGTCTCAGGGCTCTTCTGCCAGATCGCCAGCTGGGCACATGCGGTATGCAATACCCACGCGCCGATGTCGACGATCAGGCTGGTCTCCTCGGCGGCGCGGATAAATTCGCTTGGCAGCAGCAGCTTGCCGTCCGGGCGGCGCCAGCGCAGCAGCGCTTCGGCGCCGATCAGCTGGTTTGCGCCATCGAGCTGGGGCTGGTAGTAAAGGACGAACTCGTTGTTGACAAGGGCGCAGCGCAAGCTCGCTTCGAGCTCGGTCTTGGCGGTCCATGCCGCCTGCCTGTCGGGGTCGAAGAAACGGTAGGTATTGCGGCCCGAGGCCTTGGCCTGGTACATCGCGCTGTCAGCTTCCGACAGCGCGGATTCGACCGTGTGGAAGGCGCCGCAGATCAGGGCGATGCCGATGCTGATCGATACGGTGCAGCTGAAACCGGCCAGCTGGAATGGCGTCTCCATCGCCGCCACCACCTTGGCGGCCACGGCTTCGGCCTGCGACGCGGCCAGCTCCAGCGATTCGTCACCCGGCGGAATCAGGATCACGAACTCGTCGCCGCCAAGGCGCGCCACCAGGTCGGCTTCGCGGATGCTGTGTTCGAGGCGCCGCGCCGCAGCCTGCAGCAGCATGTCGCCCACCGCATGGCCGTGGGTGTCGTTGAGCGTCTTGAAGTGATCGAAGTCGCAGAACATCAGCGCGCCGAACTTGCGCGAACGTGCGCTGCCCAGCAGCGCGCGGCGCAGATGGTCGAGCAGGTTGGTGCGGTTGGCCAGTCCAGTGAGCGAATCGTAGAACGCCATGTGGAAGATCTGGTCGTCGCGGCGTTTGCGTTCGGTGATGTCGGTACTGATGCACATGATCTTGTCGACGGTGCCGGCGCGCTCGTCTGCCCTCAGCAGCGTCCAGCGGCTGTCGACGTACACCGTGGCGCCGTCGCGCCGGTGGTACGACAGTTCGCCGCTCCACTGCCCCTCGGCCAGCGTCGCCTCGAGGGCCGTGTCGAATGCTTCCAGGTCGCCGCGCAGCAGGTCGCACACGCGCTGGCCGCTCACCTCGCTGTCATCCCATCCGTACAGGCGTTCCGCGCCCTTGTTCCAGTAAGTGATGCGGTGGGCGGCGTCGGTCACCACGATGGCGTCGCGTGCCTTGTCGAGCAGCGCCCCCTGCTCCATCAGCTTCAGGTCGGCCTCCTTGACCCGCGTGAAGTCGACCATGAAGCCCTGGATGGCGGCCACCTGGCCGGCATCGTCCAGCACCGCAGCGCCCTGCTCCCACACCCACTTGACGGCGCCGTCCGCGTCGACGATCCGGTAGGTAAGCTCGAGCGACTTCCCCTTCGACAGGCAATCGTAGACGGCGTTGGACACGGCGTCGCGGTCGCCCGGGTGGATCAGGGAACCGAAGGTGAGGGAGGACCGGGTGGTGAACGCGGAAGCGGGATAGCCGCTCAGCTTTTCAATGCCGGCGCTGATGAATTCCATCCGCCAGGGATGGCGAGGCTCGCATTTATAGACGGCGCCCGGCAGGTTTTCCAGCAGCAGGTCAAGTGAAATGACCTGGGAACTGATCGACAAGCAGTTTGAAGGACTGGCAGTGAAGTTCACGATATTCATCCGGCGACGGGAACTGGATATATTAATCTTTTTTCAACATAACCAAAATCAAAATTCCAGATCCGCAAGAAAAATTCGCATCCATACAACGTCACCCCAGCCATGGGTGCAACAGCACGCGAAGCAGCGCGCAGCCAAGGATGGCGAGCAGCATCACGCCCAGCAGCACAAACAGGAAGTCGGCCAGCAGTTTCCCCAGTGTCCGGCCGAGTCGGACAGGCAGGCGGGCAACGCCGGCAAGCCTGCCATGCGCGTTTTGGGGTGCTTGAGGGTAGTTGAGCGGTTGGGTTTCCATCGGTGCGGGCTGGGCATGTCACGGGCGAAGCGTGATTGTGCCCTGCCGATCGCCGCCATTTTCCGCGAATTGTCACATTTGCATAAATACAACGGGCAGCGGCAAGGTGTTACTGCGCGGCAGGCGGCTGCTGAGAGGTCAGCATGGCGGCCGCCAGCAGCGCACCGAACAGCAATACCGATTCGATCCTCAGCAGCAGGATCACGCGGTCCATCATCGGCGAGGATGATCGCGCCCCGGGGAATCCGGCGAACTTGTTGTAGGCGCCGATCAGCACCGCACCCGCAACCAGCGCCACCTTGACGGTGAGGGTCATGCCGTAGCCCGGGTCCGCCAACTCGGCCACGGCATTGAGCCGCTGCCAGGAATTGTAGATGCCGCTTGCGACAATGCCCGCCAGCGCTACGCCGGCCCACGTCGACAGCGAGTCGAGGTAGGCATGCAAGGCCGCGTCCCGGCGCCCGGCGCGCGGCAGGACCACCCAGGCGGCGACCGCCACCCCGCCCGTCCACAAGGCGATCAACACCAGGTGCGCCAGTTCGATCGCCATGTCGATGCTCAAGAGGCCGTGTTCGCCCGCATGGCTGACCGAGGCGCGGCTGGCCGCGAACACCAGCAGCAAGATCGCGATGGCCGCGCCGAAGCGCGCGGTGCCGCGCGACGCCAGCCTGAATGCGATCACCAGCGCCAGCGCCATCGCGCCCATGCAGGCGGCCTGTCCCACGCTGGTGCCGCTCACCATCAGCGGTATGGCGGGCACCGCTTCTGCCAGCGGCACGCCGGCCATGACGGCCGCCGCGGCCCACACGGCGCCGCAGGTGGCCAGCATGCACAGTAGCGCCGCCGCGCCCTCGCCGCGATCGAGCAGGCCGTTCACCGGCCGCTGCCACGGGGCTGCCGCCGTGCGCAGCCAGTAGCGCGCACTTGCCGTGCCCACCATGCAAGCGAAGCTGGCATTGAGCAGGAAGGTGAACACCACTTGCGGCAGCGAGACGGCGTCCATCGCTTACTTGACCGAAAACTTGAACGCGCCTGTGCGGCGGTGGCCGTCGCGGCCGACGGCAACCCATTCGACCTTGTAGGCGCCGGCCGCCAACGCCGGAACCTCGATGTGCATGACGGCGGGATTGGCCGCGTCGACGCGCGGCTTGCCGGTGGCGACCGCATTGCCGGCGGCATCCTTGACCGCCGCGGAGCTGAATGCGGTTTCGATCTTTTCGTTGAAGGTCAGCGCGATTTCCTTCGGCGCCGCGTCGAGCACGGCGTCGGCGGCGGGCACCGACGCCTTCAGTGCGGCGTGCGCGGCGGCCAGCGGACTGGCCAGGGCGGTCGCGGCAAGGATGCAGCCCATGGCTGCCAGGCGGGAAAGCATGTTCATGTGGGTTCCTTGTCAGGTTAAACAGTGTCAACGGCACCAACTGTAAGCCTTGACACCAGGGGAGAGTCAAGCGTTTTTGGCACAACAAGATAAGCCGCAAAAATCGGATGGCTATTCCGCAGTTTGTGCTGAAACGCCGATGCCGCGCGCGACATCGTTGCGTTCTTCCGCAAGGGCGTTTGCGGCGCTGGTGCGCGGCCTTCGCGGCAGGTAGTATCACGTCGATCCGCACCAGAAATGCGGCGGGCGGCAATGCTACAAACAGGAGGAAAACGTGAACAACCAGGATGCCCGGGCCGGCATAAATTTCCGGCGCATGAACGAATCGGATGTGGAAGCGGCCCACAAGCTGTCGCTCGCGGTGCGCTGGCCGCATCGCGTGCAGGACTGGAAGTTCATCCAGCGCCTGGGCGCCGGCTATGTGGCCGAAGACGACAATGGCGTGGTCGGCACAGCCATGTGCTGGAGCCACGGCACCGAGTACGCCTCGGTCGGCATGGTGATCGTCGGCACCGACTGGCAGCGCAAAGGCATCGGCAAGCGCATGATGGGCATGGTCATGGGTGAACTGGGCAAGCGCAACGTGCTGCTCCACTCCACCGACGCCGCCAGGGAACTGTACCAGCGCATGGGCTTTACACCGGTCGGCGCCGTCCACCAGCACCAGGGCACCGTGTTCGAAGCCAAGCTGGTGCCGCTGCAGTCCGGCGAACGGGTGCGGCCGATGGGCTCGCGCGACCAGCCCAAGCTGGCGGCGCTGGCCGCGCGCGCATCCGGCATGCCGCGCGGGACCGTGCTGGCGGCGCTGCTGGAGACCGCCGAATGCGTGGTGCTCGACCGCTACGACGAACTGATCGGCTGCGCCATGTTGCGCCGTTTCGGCCACGGCTATGCGATCGGCCCGGTCATCGCACCTGACATCGACCGCGCCAAGACCCTGATCAGCCACTGGACCGGCACCTACGCCGGCTCGTTCGTGCGCATCGACGTGCCGGCCAACAGCGGCCTGAGCCCATGGCTGGACGAGCTCGGGCTGGTGCAGGTAGACACCGTCCACACGATGGTGCGCGGCGAACCGCCGCCGCAGGATCCGGCCATGCACGTGTACGCGATCATCAACCAGGCGCTGGGCTGATGACGCCGCGCGGCGTCTTCCTGTACAAGGCCGATCCGGTGCGCGGCGCCGAGTGGGCCGCCTGGTTCGCCCAAAAAGCGCCGGAACTCGAATTTTGCCAGTGGCCGTATGAGGGCGATCCGGCCCGCGTGCGCTACCTGGCCGCGTGGGAGCCGCCCGCCAGCCTGGCCGCCTTCCCCAAGCTCGAACTGCTGTTCTCCGTCGGCGCCGGCATCGACCAATTCGACTTTTCCCTGATCCCCGACACGCTGCCCGTAGTGCGCATGGTCGAACCGGGCATCGTCGGCGGCATGGTGGAATACGCGACCCTCGCGGTACTGTCGCTGCACCGCGAGTGGCTGACCTACCGCGCGCAGCAGCAGGCCGCGCAGTGGCAGCCTTTGCGCGTGCTGCCAGCCGGCGCGCGCCGGGTCGGCATCATGGGCCTGGGCGTGCTGGCGCAGGCCGTGCTGGCGCAGATGAAGGCCCTCGGTTTTCCCTGCGCCGGCTGGAGCAGCTCCCAGCACGCGATCGACGGCGTCGAATGCTACTCCGGCGCCGCCGGCCTGCCCGCCTTCCTGGCGCGCACCGACATCCTGGTCTGCCTGTTGCCGCTGACTGCATCCACCCGCGGCATCCTGTGCCAGGACTTGTTCCGCCAGCTGCCGCATGGCGCCATGCTGGTCAACTGCGGGCGCGGCGGCCACCTGGTGCAGGAAGACCTGCGCCAGGCGCTCGACAGCGGCCAGCTGGCGCAGGCGGTGCTCGACGTCTGCGAGCCGGAACCGCTGGCACCAAAGCACTGGCTGTGGAGCCACCCGCGCGTCATGCTGACGCCCCACATCGCCAGCATGACCCAGCCCGAAACCGCGGTCGACGTCGTGCTGGACAACATCCGCCGCCACCGCAGCGGCGCGCCGCTGACAGGCCTGGTGGAGCGCGATCGCGGCTACTGAACGCGCGCCGCAGACGGCGCAGCAGAATATGCCGAACCCGTCGGTAAAAAACAATAACCGCACGATTCAGGCCCGCCACAATGCAAGCTCCCGCTTGACTACCGGTCCTATGATGGTTCCATCGCACTCACACGGACCCTTTACCATGTCAAGCCACTATCTCCAGGCACTCGACCGCCAGCACCTGATCCATCCAGTCACCAATTTCCACGGCCACGAAAAGCGCGGCGCCACCATCCTCGCCTCCGGCAAGGGCTCGTGGCTGCGCGATAACGACGGCAACGAACTGCTCGACGCCTTCTCGGGCCTGTGGTGCGTGAACACCGGCTACGGCGTCGAGAGCATCGTGCGCGCCGCCACCGAGCAGATGCAGCGCCTGCCCTACGCGACCGGCTACTTCAGCTTTGGATCCGAGCCGGCGATCCGGCTGGCGGCAAGGCTGGTCGAACTGGCGCCGGCGTCGCTGGAGCGCGTCTACTTCACCCAGGGCGGTTCGGACGCGGTCGACGCCGCGATCCGCTACATCGCCTATTACTACAACGCGCTCGGCAAGCCGTCCAAGAAGCACTTCATCGCGCTCGAGCGCGGCTACCACGGCTCGTCCTCGACCGGCGCCGGCCTGACTGGCCTGCCTGTGTTCCACCGCAATTTCGACCTGCCGAAGGAAAACCAGCACCACATCGCTTCGCCCTACCCTTACCGCAACCCGGCCGGCCAGGACGACACGGCGATCATCGCGGCATCGGTGCAGGCGCTGCGCGACAAGGTGGCCGAACTGGGCGCCGACAACGTGGCCGCATTCTTCTGCGAGCCGATCCAGGGTTCCGGCGGCGTGATCGTGCCACCGGTTGGCTGGCTGAAGGCGATGCGCGAGGCCTGCCGCAGCCTGGACATCCTGTTCGCCGTCGACGAAGTCATCACCGGCTTCGGCCGCACCGGCCCGATGTTCGCGTGCGAGGCCGAGCAGGTCGATCCGGACCTGATGACGGTGGCGAAAGGCCTGACCGCCGGCTACTCGCCGATGGGCGCGCTGCTGATGTCCGAGGCGATCTACCAGGCCATCGCCGATGCGGCCGGCCCCGACCTCGCGGTCGGCCACGGACAGACCTATTCGGCCCACCCGGTCAGCGCGGCCGTCGGCCTCGAAGTGCTGCGCCTGTACACGGAAGGCGGCCTGCTGGCCAACGGCGTGGCGCAGACCCCGCATTTCACGCGCGGCCTGCAGGAACTGTTGTCGCACCCGCTGGTGGGCGACGCCCGCAGCCGCGGCCTGGTCGGCGCACTGGAACTGGTCGCCGACAAGGACAGCAAGCGCCGCTTCGATCCCGCGCTGCGCCTGCCGGACCGCATCTCCGAAGCGGCCTACCGCAACGGGCTGGTGTTCCGCGCCTTCGGCGACAGCATCCTCGGCTTCGCGCCGGCGCTGTGCTACACCGCCGACGAATTCGGGCTGCTGTTCGAGCGCCTGAAAGCCACGCTGGACCAGGTTCTTGAACAGCCGGAAGTGCGAAAATCCCTTAGCTGAAGCGTGTTGCCGAGCCGCTTGCGCTCCTGCTACAATGGTCCGCAACAGTTGTAAGAAATCAACGTTCAAGGAGTGGTATGCTGGGTAGTGCCTTTAAGCTCGACAGGATCGATATCCGTATCCTGTCGCATCTCCAACAGAGCGGGCGGATCGCCAACGTCGACCTGGCCGACGCAGTCGGCCTCTCCCCCAGCCCGTGCCTGATCCGCGTGAAGCGGCTGGAAAAAGGCGGCTACGTCACCGGCTACGGCGCCCACGTCGAAATGGAAAAGATCGGCACGGTCCAGCTGGTGTTCACCCAGGTGACGCTGTCGGACCACCGGCGCGAGGACTTCGCCAAGTTCGAGGCGGCGATCCGCAAGGTCGACGAGATCATCGAATGCCACCTGGTCAGCGGCGGCTTCGACTACCTGCTCAAGTTCGTCACCACTGGCGTGGTGCATTACCAGACCATCATCGAAGGGCTGCTCGACTCGCACATCGGGATCGAGAAATACTTCAGCTACATCGTCATCAAGTCGCCTTTCACCAAGAACTACTACCCGGTCGAAAAGCTGTTCAACCAGCCCGGCTGACCACTGCCTCCGCCGCCTCCGCCAAGAGCCGGCTTCCCGCCTTCCACGGCGCGGCACAAAATGCCGCCGCCGCGCCAAATACACAATTTCCGCCGTTTCATCGGGGCCAATATGCGCGCTCGCACTGTCCGCGCGTGGCTACCATAGAGGTCAGTCCAACCTCACCCAAGGCCACACCATGACCCCAGCATTCAAGATCGCCGTGATCCCCGGCGACGGCATCGGCAAGGAAGTGATCCCGGAAGGCCTGCGCGTGCTCGACGCGGCCGCCCAGCGCTTCGGTATCCAACTCGAGTACCGGCACATCGAATGGGCCAGCTGCGACTACTATGCGCAAACCGGCAAAATGATGCCGGACGACTGGAAAGACCAGCTCTCTGGCATGGACGCGATCTTCTTCGGCGCCGTCGGCTGGCCCGACACGGTGCCCGACCACATTTCGCTGTGGGGATCGCTGATCAAGTTCCGCCGCGAGTTCGACCAGTACATCAACCTGCGCCCGGTGCGCCTGTTCGAAGGCGTGCCCTGCCCGCTGGCCGGGCGCAAGCCGGGCGAGATCGATTTCATCGTGGTGCGCGAAAACACCGAAGGCGAATATTCGTCCGTCGGCGGTATCTCGTACGAAGGCACCGAGCGCGAAGTGGTAGTGCAGCAGTCGGTGCACTCGCGCATCGGCACCGACCGCGTGATGAAGTTCGCCTTCGAGCTGGCGCGCCAGCGCGAGCGCAAGGAAGTCACGGTGGCCACCAAGAGCAACGGCATCTCGATCAGCATGCCATGGTGGGACGGACGCGCCGCCGAAATGGCGAAACAGTATCCCGACGTAGCGTGGGACAAGCAGCACATCGATATCCTGTGCGCGCGCTTCGTGCTGCAGCCGCAGCGCTTCGACGTGGTGGTCGGCTCCAACCTGTTCGGCGACATCCTGTCCGACCTCGGTCCGGCATGCACCGGCACCATCGGCCTGGCGCCGTCGGCCAGCATGAACCCGGAACGCAAGTTCCCTTCGCTATTCGAACCGGTGCATGGGTCCGCGCCTGACATCTACGGCAAGAACATCGCCAACCCGATCGCCATGATCTGGTCCGCCGCACTGATGCTCGACTTCCTGGGCAACAGCGAAGGCGCCGGCCGCGCCGCCCACGACGCCATCGTGAAAGCCATCGAGACCGTGCTGGCGCAGGGACCGCGCACGCCCGACCTGGGCGGCGCCGCCAGCACCACCGACCTGGGCAAAGCCATCGCCGCCCTGGTCGCATCCGATACCAAGCAAAACTAACCTGACGGAGGCCACATGCCCTTGCAACTGACACGTTCGGAACTGCAGTGTTCCGGTAACTTCATCAACGGCGAATGGCGTCCTGCCAATGCCGGCAACCAGTACGGCGTGGCCGACCCGGCCAGCGGCACGGTGTTCGCCAGCATCGCCGACAGCGATGCGCAAGACGCCGCAGCCGCGGTCGACAGCGCCGCCGCCGCATTCGAGGCCTGGCGCGGCCGCACCGCGCGCGAGCGCGCCCAGCTGGTCAAGCGCTGGCATGCGCTGATCCTCGCCAACGCCGAAGACCTGGCGCGCCTGATCTCGCGCGAGCAGGGCAAGCCGCTGGCCGAAGCGCGCGGCGAAGTCGGCTACGGCGCCTCCTACGTCGAATGGTTTGCCGAGGAAGCGGTGCGCGCCTATGGCGACATGATCCCCGAGCCTGCGCGCGGCAAGAAAATGCTGGTGGTGAAGGAGCCGGTCGGCGTCGTCGCGGCCATCACCCCGTGGAACTTCCCGCTGGCGATGATCGCCCGCAAGATCGCCCCGGCGCTCGCCGCCGGCTGCACGGTGGTCGCCAAGCCGGCCGAAGACACGCCGCTGACCGCGCTCGCGCTGGTGCAGCTGGCCCACGAGGCAGGCATTCCGGCCGGCGTGGTCAACATCGTCACCGCCTCGCGCGCCCAGACCCCGGTGGTGGTCGGCGCCTGGCTGGCCGATTCGCGCGTGCGCAAGATCACCTTCACCGGTTCGACCGCGGTCGGCAAGAGCCTGGCGCGCGATTCCGCCGCCACGCTCAAGACACTGTCGCTCGAACTGGGCGGCAATGCGCCCTTCGTCGTGTTCGACGACGCCGACCTGGGCGCCGCGGTTGACGGCCTGATGGCGGCCAAGTTCCGCAATGGCGGCCAGACCTGCGTCAGCCCGAACCGCGTGTACGTGCAGCGCAAGGTGTACGATGCCTTCGCCGACAGGCTGGTGGCGCGGGTGTCGTCGCTGGTGGTCGGACCGGCCACCGATCCGGCCGCGCAAATCGGCCCGATGATCAACGAACGCGCGCTGGACAAAATCGTGCAGCACGTCGGCGATGCGATCGAACGCGGCGCCTCGCTGCTCACCGGCGGCAAGCGCCTGCAGCCCGAGGGCTCCGCCGGCACCACTTTCTACGCGCCTACCGTGCTGGGTAATGCGACCCGCGACATGCTGCTGGCGAGCGAAGAGACCTTCGGCCCGGTGGTGGCGCTGTTCCCCTTCGACGACGAGGACGAAGTGGTCCGCCTGGCCAACGACACCCCGTTCGGCCTGGCCTCCTACTTCTATTCGCGCGACATCGCCCGCGTGTGGCGCGTGGCGGACCGGCTGGAGAGCGGCATCGTCGGCATCAACGAGGGTGCGCTGGCGGCGGAATCCGCGCCTTTCGGCGGCATCAAGGAATCCGGCTACGGCCGCGAAGGCTCGCGCTATGGACTGGAGCACTACATGCACACCAAATACCTCTGCATGGGCGGTATCAAGTGAGCGAACAGGAAAAGTACCCGATCGAAGTGGAGTTCCCCGACCTGCGCGCCTACGCTGAAGGAAATGCCGGAATCCCCTACGTGTACAGCTACGACAGCGGCGTGCCGGGCAAGCACACCATGATCAATGCCCTCACCCATGGCAACGAGGTGTGCGGCGCGATCGCGGTGAAGGGCCTGCTCGACGCCGGCGTGCGGCCGCGCCGCGGCCGGATCACGCTGTCGTTCGCCAACGTCGAAGCTTACCAGCGCTTCGATCCCGAGAAACCCGACGCTTCGCGCTTCGTCGACCAGGATTTCAACCGGGTGTGGACCGGGGCGGCGCTGGATGACGAAAGCCGCGATTCGAGCGAACTGCGGCGCGCCCGCGCGCTGCGGCCGATGCTCGACAGCGTCGACCTGCTGCTCGACCTGCATTCGATGCACGAGCGCTGCGCGCCCCTGAATGTGTGCGGCCCGCTGGACAAGGGCATCGCCCTCGCCCGCAAACTGGGCTCGCCAAGCTGGATCATCAGCGACGAAGGCCATCCCGAAGGCCGGCGCATGCGCGACTACGGCGATTTCGGCAATCCTGCAAGCGACAAGAACGCCCTGCTGATCGAGTGCGGCCAGCACTGGGAAGCGGCCGCCGTCACTGTGGCGAAAGACAGCTGCGCGCGCTTCCTGCTCGCCGCCGGCAACCTTGACGCGGCCGACCTGCCGGCCGGCTGGCTGGTGCCGGATGCGGGCGAACCGCGCGTGGTGCGCGTGACCGAGCCTATCGTCGCGAAGAGTATCGATTTCCGCTTTGCCGGCCCGTACAAGGGCCTTGAAACCTTCCCAGCCGCCGGCAGCGTGATCGGCTGGAACGAAGGCGTGCCCGTACAGACGCCCTACCCCGGCTGCGTGCTGGTAATGCCGTCGCTGCGCCAGGTGCGTGCCGGCGTCACGGTCGTCCGCTTCGGCCGGCTGCTCGATTGATTTGTCCACCCAACCAAGGAAACATGATGACCCAAATGATCCGTTTTAACGATATCGAACCGAAAATCACCGAGCAGTTCCCGGATGAAGACAAGCGCATCAAGGGCAAGCCGCTGCGCACCAGCCAGGAGTATTTCGCCAACGCCGTGCACGGCGTGCGCGCCGGCACCTGGAAGGCCGAAGCGGGATCCTACCGCATCGAACTGGCCGACACCAAGCACGAGTTCTTCCACATCCTGACCGGCAAGGTGCAGATCGCGCTGCCGGACGGCTCGGGCGTCAAGGAATACGCGGCCGGCGACACCGGCATCATTCCGCCGGGCTTCAAGGGCATCTTTGAGATCGTTGTACCAGCCAGCAAGTTCTGGGTGGTGACCGAACGCAGCTAAGCGTCCGGTCGTAGATCAGGCCGCGCGCGGCCTGGTCAGCAGTTCAGGGCGCAGCAGTTCGTCGATCTGCGCCCCGCTCATCCATCCCTTCTCCACCACCAGTTCCGCAATGCCGCGTCCCGTGGCGATGGCCTCGCTTGCGATCGCGCTGGTGCGGATATAGCCCAGGCTCGGGTTGAGCGCGGTGGCAAGTCCCGCCGAGGTCATCACCGTGGCGCGCAGCTGCTCCGGGTTGGCCGTGATGCCGCGGATGCAGCGCGTTTCCAGCAGCGTGCAGCCGGCACGCAGGTGTTCCAGGCTCTTGAACAGGCTGAAGGCGATCACCGGTTCGAAGGCGTTCAACTGCAGCTGGCCCGCTTCGGCCGCAAGGCTGACGGTCAGGTCGTTGCCGATCACTTCGAAAGCGATCTGGTTCACCACTTCCGGAATCACCGGGTTGACCTTGCCCGGCATGATGCTCGACCCCGCCTGCATCGGCGGCAGGCCGATGTCGGCAAAGCCGGCGCGCGGGCCGGAGGCGAGCAGGCGCAGGTCATTGCACACCTTGGATAGCTTGATCGCGGTGCGCTTGAGGACCGCCGACAGCGCGACGAAAGCGTCGGTGTCCTGGGTGGCGGCCACCAGGTCTGGCGCCGTGTGCAGGTCAAGGCCGGTGATATGAGCCAGCTCGGCGCGCACCACGGCGGTATAACCGGGCGGCGCATTGATGCCGGTGCCGATGGCAGTGGCGCCCAGGCTGATCTCGCGCAGCGGCAGCAGCGCGGCGCGCAGCGCGCGCTCGTCGCCGGCCAGCATCGCGCCATAGCTGGCGAATTCCTGGCCAAGGGTCATCGGCACCGCGTCCTGCAGCTGGGTGCGGCCCATCTTCAGCACGCTCGCGAAGGCGTCGGCCTTGTCCTCGAACGCCAGCCGCAGCGCGTGCATGGCGTCGAGCAGACGCAGGCTGGCGGCGTGCATGGCCAGCTTGAGGGCGCTGGGGTAGACGTCGTTGGTGCTCTGCGACAGGTTCACGTCTTCGTTCGGGTGCAGGCGTGTATAGTCGCCGCGCATATGCCCCATCAGCTCGAGCGCGCGGTTGGCGATCACCTCGTTGGCATTCATGTTGGTTGAAGTGCCGGCGCCGCCCTGGATCATGTCGACCGCGAACTGGTCGTGCAAGGCGCCGGCGCGGATCTCTTCGCAGGCGCGCACGATCGCCGCCGCCTTGCCCGGGTCCAGCACGCCGAGCGTGCAGTTGGCCTGCGCCGCGGCCTGCTTGATGCTGGCCAGCGCTTCCACCAGGTCGGGATAGCGCGCCAGGACAACCCCGCTGACCGGGAAGTTCTCGATCGCGCGCAGGGTGTGCACACCGTAGCTGGCGGTGGCAGGTACAAGGCGTTCGCCCAGCAGGTCGTATTCGGTCCGGTAGTCCGGCGCCGTGCTTGTCATCGTCATTGTGTTCTCCGTGTCCGCCTTGGGCGGCTTTGTTCAGCGCATCAGTTGAATGCCGAAATAGAAAATTGCCTGGTTCTGTGTGGCGTCGTGCGGGTGCAGGTCGCGCCCGGCGCTGGCGTCAAGGATCACATCCTCCGCCAGGCGCCACTTGAAGCCGAGGTTGACCTCCGTGTGTCCGATCTGGCGCCGGGCCACGCTGTGCTGCACCTCGGCCCGGCATTCCACCGCAGGCAGGCAGTCGTTGGTGAGCTTGACGCCGGCCAGCCATTCATCGTCGCCATGCTCGATCAGGTTGCGGCCCGCCTCGGCATAAATGCCGGTCACACCGCGCTTGTAGCCAAGCAGCAGCGGCAGCGCAATGCTGCGTCCCGGTTCCACCAGGCCGCGCCGCTCGGCGCTGGACGACAGGTTCCAGCTGAAGGCCGGCATCAGGCCAAGGTCGACGCCGCTTTCGTCCTGGTCGGCGAAGCGCCATTTCACGCCCGCCGTCGCGCTGCCCCAGCCGCTCACCGAGGCCTGGCCGCGCTCGCGCAGCTGGACACGGCGCACCCCAAGCACGAGCTGGGTGTTCGCGCCGGCGCCGTAATTCAGCTCGGATTCGGGCGCGCCCAGTTCCCAATTGCCGCTACTGCGCTGGGCGCCGATACCGGCTTTGATTTCCCACTTGCCGCTGCCCGGAGTGCCGGTGTCCTCGACGGCTGCCACGTTTGCAGTGGCGGCCGCCAGAATCAGCGCAGCCACGGCTTTGCCTCGTGGCCCCGGCATCAGAAATACCTCACCCACGCCTGGCTGGAGGTCCGTTTGAAGCGTGCGAAGGCGCGGCACGGGACGTACAGCACCGGCATCAGCACCACCGACAGCACCCAGATCGGCCAGACGGAATCCACCCCGAAGCGCTCGCCGTGATTGGCGCCGAATACCGCCACCAGCACGTGCTGCAGGCCGAGCAGCAGGTACAGGTGAAGCAGGTAGTAGAACATCGGCGCGCCGCCGAAGGTGGCGCAGGCCCGGGTGAACCAGTTGTCGATCTTTTCGAAGTACGCGAGTCCCAGCATGGCCACGCCGAGCGTCAGCAGCAGGAAGTCGAGTGACGGTGGATATTTGGTGAAGTTAAAGAACGACATCACGGTCTGGATCGCGGTATCGCCGTGCACCCATGGCAGGTTCTCGCCGTAGATATTGAAGCCGCGCAGGACTGCAAGCAGGAGCAGGCAACCGACGCCGAGCATGCGCAGCAGCCGCTGGCGGCGTTCCGGCGCCATGACGGCGGAATACAGCGGACCGGCAGCGTAGCCGACCAGGATCACGCCTACCCAAGGCAGCAGCGGGTAGGTGACCTTCAGCTTCATCACGCCTTCGGGAATCAGGAAGCCGCGGTGCAGCAGGACGGTCCATACGTAGTAGGCGAAAGTACCCGGCTCGAAGCTCATCCAGGTCAGCGCGTTATGGCCGAACACGATGGCCAGTCCGACCGCGCCGAGCACCTTGAGCGGCAGGCGGTGGACCAGCGCAAGGATGATCATCGCCAGCCCGATCACCCAGATCACCTGCAGGTAGATCACCGGCGATGGAATCTTGCCGGACCAGGCGAAGTTGACGAACACGAGTTCCAGGAAGATCAGCAGCATGCCGCGCTTGACCAGGAAGCCGGTGGCGTTGCGCGGGCCGGCGGCCGGGTGGGCGTACAGCCAGGCCGACAGGCCGGTCAGGAACACGAACACCGGCGCGCAGAAATGGGCAGCCATGCGGGTGAAGAACAATTCGGGTGCGGTCGCCTGCACGTCCATCGGGTCGCCGACCTGCATGTGCAGGTAGATTGTTTCGCGCACATGGTCGAACAGCATGATCAGCATGATCAGGCCGCGCATCACGTCGATGACGGCGATCCGCGAGCGCACCAGCTTCGCAGCTGCGGTGTCGACGCGGGCGGCGGCGGCTGTCGTGGCCCCGCTGGTATAAATATAGGTCTGGTCCATCTGTTTCGCCCTCGTTTTCTAATTGATAACGAACTGCCATGTAGAGGTATGTTGCCTGCATTACCACCTGATTCATTGTACGGAGCAAGTTCGGATTTTTCTGCTTAGTTGCTAGCATGCGACGACATTTCGCCACCGAAGAAACGCGACTGGCGGCATTTTGTACGGCGCCGGCAAGGGCAGCAATCTATGCTGTACAAGGCGTGAAAACCAATCGAATATACGCTGGCCGGGCTTGCAAACGCGACAATCGCGCCGCTCATGTGTGATGTAATCGTAGTACTGTTTTACTGCCCACAAGGAATACCGATGACCGAAGCGACTACCCTGAACGGCGCTGATTGCGGCGATGGCGATAGCGGCGAGATGTCGCGCCGCACCCTGTTGCGGGCGCTGCTGGCCGGAAGCATGGCGGCCGGGGCCGGGCTGCCCTACGCCGCCCACGCCGCCGCTGCGCAGCCGCGCAAGGGCGGGCGCCTGACGGTGGCCACGCAGTCAAGCTCCACCGCGGACACGCTCGATCCTGCCAAGGGTTCGCTGTCGACCGACTATATCCGCGCCCACCTGTTCTATAGCGGCCTGACTTCGCTCGACGTGAAGATGGCGCCGCGGATGGCGCTGGCCGAATCGTTCGACACCAGCGACGCCATCACCTGGACGGTCAGGCTGCGCAAGGGCGTCCACTTCCACGACGGGAAGCCGCTCACCGCGGCCGACGTGGTGTATTCGCTGAACCGCCACAACGACCCGGCGGTCGGCTCGAAGGTTGCCTCGCTGGCGCAGCAGTTCGACTCGGTGCGCGCCACCGGTCCCGGAATGGTCGAGATCGTGCTCAAGGGCGCCAACGCCGACCTGCCGGTCCTCCTCGCCACCGCGCCCTTCGTCATCATCGCCGAAGGCACCAGGGCCTTCACCAAGGCGAACGGCACCGGCGCCTTCCGCTGCAAGGAATTCACGCCCGGCGTACGCACCGTCGCCGTGCGCAACCCCAACTACTGGAAGCCCGGCCTGCCCTACCTCGACGAAGTCCTGCTGTTCGGGATTCCCGACGAATCGGCGCGCGTCAACGCGCTGCTGTCGGGCGACGTCGACTGGATCAATGAAGTCAATCCGCGCTCCACCAAGCGGATCAAGGGTACCCAGGGTTACGCGCTGCTCGAATCGCAATCGGGCCTGTACACCGACCTGATCATCCGCCAGGATATGGGCATCGGCCGCAATCCCGATTTCACGCTCGGCATGAAATACCTGATCGACCGCGAGCAGATCAAGCGCGCCGCATTCCGCGGTTACGCGGTCATCGGCAACGACCAGCCGATCGCCCCCAACAACCGCTTCTACTTCGCCGGCCTGCCGCAGCGCCAGCACGACCCCGACCGCGCCCGCTTCCACCTGAAGCGCGCGGGCGCGCTGGGCATGAAGCTGCCGCTGGTGTGCTCGGTCGCCGCGTCCGGTTCGGTCGACATGGCCATGCTGATGCAGCAGTCGGGGATGAAGGCTGGCCTGAACCTCGTGGTCAAGCGCGTATCGGCCGACGGCTACTGGTCCAACCACTGGATGAAATCGCCCATGGGCTTCGGGAACATCAACCCGCGTCCAAGCGCGGACGTGCTGTTCACCCAGTTCTTCAAGTCCGACTCGGCATGGAACGAGTCGGGCTGGAAGAACGAGCAATTCGACCAGTTGCTGGTGTTGGCGCGCGCCGAGACCGACGAGGACAAGCGACGCAGGATGTACGCCGACATGCAGGTGCTGGTGCACGAGAAATGCGGCATCGGCATCCCGGTCTTCATCACCAACCTGGAGGGCGTCAGCGCGCGCATCCGCGGCGTTTCGTCGCACCCGCTCGGCTCCTTCATGGGCTACACCTTCGCCGAACACGTCTGGCTCGCAGCTTGACCTCACTGGAGAATCCGATGCACCCGATGATCAAACTGATGTTTGCGCTGTGCATTGCATTCTTCGGCGCCGACGCCAAGGTACGCGTGTCCGGCTTCCACGAAAAGCTGTACCGCGCATCGTGAAACGAAGCAGCCGCCTGCGTGGCCACATCCTGCAGGCGCACCGCTGGACCGGCCTTGGCGCCGGACTGGCGTTCGTCGTGGTGGCCGGCACCGGGGCCGGCCTGGCGTTCCGCGAACAGCTTGAACCCCGCCTTTCACCCGGGCTTCTGACCGCGCCCGCCTGTACTTCTCCCCAAAGCCTCGATGCGATCGTCGCCAGCGCCCGCGCCGCCAACCCCGGCGGCGGCGCCCTCAAGGCCGTGCGGCTGTACCGGGACCCGCAAGCTACCGTGCGGGTGCGCTTCAGCGACGGCCAATGGATCTACGCCGATCCGTGCAGCGCCCGCGTCACGGGCCGGCGGGCCTTGTATGGCGGGCCGTTCGGCCTGCTGGCGCGGTTGCATATCTTCGAATATACGGGGGCGCCCGATCCCATTGCGGGCAGCCTGGCGCTGCTGTTCGCGGCTGCCACGCTGGGGGGCGGCTTCGCAGCGTGGCGCCTGGCCACAGTGCGGCGCGGCGCCCACCAGCGCGTGGCCATATATGCTGCGCCTATCCTGCTCATCAGCGCCGTCACCGGCATGGCGCAAGCCTTCCACTGGGGCCAGGCTGCGCCCGTGCCAGCCGTGGCTGCGGAGGGAAATCCGCTGCCCCTTGCCGACCTGCTGGCGCGCGCCCAGGCGCTGGTGCCGCAGGCGCAGAAAGTGCAGATCCGCTTCCCGGCTACTCCGCAAAGCCCGATGGTCTTTGAGATGGTGGCGCGGGACGCACCTCATGCCAACGCGCTCAGTTATGTCCAGCTTGACCCAAGTAGCGGCGCCCTTTTGCGCCACATCCCACATTCGGAAAGCACAACGGCACACAAGCTGAGCCTGCTGGCGGCCGGTGTGCACTATGGATGGGTGGGCGGGGTTGCCGCACAGTTGCTGCTGCTGGGCGGCGCCCTCTCGGTGCCCTTCCTGGCATGGACCGGTACCGCCGGCTGGCTGCGCGCACGCCGCCGCCGGCGCCAGCT
>NZ_QYUP01000092.1 GCF_003590855.1 Massilia cavernae | reverse complement strand
CTTGGTTTTAAGAGTGGAACCATGGTCGACAATGGCTGTCAAACATGGATGAAACTGGTCTACCGCTACCGCGTCAAGTCGCTGACCGGCTTGCTGAACAAGCAGGTCCGGGCAGTCAACTTTGTCTGGAACTACTGCAACGACAGGCAAAAGGACGCGCTGCGTTTCGGTCGCCGCTGGCATACCGGTTTTGACCTGATCAAGCTCACGATGGGGTGCAGCAAGGAGCTTGGCCTTCACTCTGGCACAGTCAACGACGTATGCCAGCAGTATGCGAAGTCGCGCTCCCAGTCGCGTCGGCCCTACCTTCGCTATCGCGGCAGGAAGTCCATGGGTTGGGTGCCGTTGAAAGGACGTGAACTGAAACGCGAAGGCAATGCCTTCCGCTTCGCCGGCAATACCTTCCGCGTGTTCCATTCGCGCGCGCTGCCTGAGGGAAAAATCACCGACGGGACCAACTTCTCGCGCGACCGGCGCGGCAACTGGTTCCTCAATATCGTCCTTGAAGTTCAGGCACCGCCTGCCCGCTTGCCGGTGCGCGGCGTGGGAATCGATCTTGGCCTGAAAGACCTGGCCACACTGAGCGACGGCAGCCGCATCGCAGCGCCGCAGATCTACCGTGCCAGCGAGGCGGCGCTGGCGGTGGCCCAGCGCGCACGCAAGAAGAAGAGGGTTGCGGCGCTCCATGCAAAGATTGCCAATCGCCGCCGCCATTACCTGCACACCTGCACCAGCGCCATCGTCGGCGCGTTCGACTACATCGTGGTTGGAAATATCAATGCATCCGGGCTCGCCAAAACCAGCATGGCGAAGTCCGTCTACGATGTCGGCTGGTCGTCCTTCCGTACACAACTGGCGTACAAGGCTGTTAAGCATGGCGCCTGGTTTGAAGAAGTGAACGAAAGCTTTACCACCCAGATCTGCTCGGATTGCGGCGCTGTGCCCGATTCGCGGCCGAAAGGTATCGCAGACCTTGGAATAAGAGAATGGCGTTGCTGTGATTGCGGAGCGGCACATGATCGTGATCTCAATGCTGCGTTGAACATTCTCCGTCGCGGACGTGCGACGCTAGCTGTAGGAATCCCCGTCCTTTAGGTCGGGGAGGACGTCAACGAATGCGACGTGACCGACGAGGCGCAGGTGCGCGACGCCGTCGCCCGTACGGTAGCGTTTTTTGGAGGCATCGACATCGTCGTCAACAATGCCGCGGCCACCCACATCATCCGCAGCGGCAATGCGCATGAAGTGGTTGACGAAAGCCTGGAAACCTTCGATCAGTTCATGCGGGTCGGGGTGTACGCGCCCTTCCTGTTCGCCAAATACGCGATTCCTGAAATGACCCAGCGTGGCGGTGGCGTGATTATCAATATCTCCTCGATAGCGGCGGTCTGCGCGGTCAAGGGACTTACCGTGTTTGGCCCCTCCAAGGCGGCGCTAGAATCGCTGACCAACCAGATCGCGGTCGATTACCGCCACCAGGGCATTCGCGCCGTGGCGCTGCGGGTCGGTCCCGGCCCGATGCTGCGCGAAACGCAGATGCTGACGACCCGGGTCGGGGTACCGGCGGACGTCGCCAACGCGGTGGTGTTCGCGGCCTCGGATGAGGCCTCCTTCATTACCGGCAGCGTGCTCAGCGTGGATGCCGGGCAGGCAAGCAAGAAAGCCATGCCGGACCTGCAGGCGGTATTTACGAAGAAAAAATAGTCATGGGAAGGGGCAGCGCGCTGCCCCTTCCCCATCGCTTCTTCAGCCGCGCCGGATGACGTCGGCAGCGCGCCAGGCCATCGCCATCGTCGGCCCATTGGTATTTCCGGAAGGTATTTGCGGGAAGATCGACGTGTCGACCACCCGTAGTCCGTCGACCCCGCGCACCCGCAGCTCCGGATCGATGACGGACTCGGCATCGTTGCCCATGCGGCAGGAACCGACCGCATGGTAACCGCACATGCCGAACTTCTCGCACGCGTCCAGGATGTCCGCGTCGGACACGCACTGCGGTCCGGGGAAGGTTTCGGCTTCGATCATCGGGCGCAGCGAGGCTTGCTCGCCATACTGGCGCGCGAGGCGTATGGTATCGAGCATCAGGGCCCGGTCTTCGTCGGTCGTCACATAATTCGGCTTGACCGTCGGCAAGACGCGCGGATCGCGGCTCACGATGTGGATCTCCCCTTGCGAGCTTGGCCGCAGCGGGTAGGCGGCGATACTCATGCCCGGGGCTTTGTCCAGGGCGGCAGACGCCGCCGACATATCGTATGACCACGGCGCCACCAGGAACTGGATATCCGGACGCGCGGCCTTCGGGCTGGACTTCAGCCATGCACCGATCTCGAACGCACCGGACGACATCGGGCCGGTCCTGGTCAGGAAATAGCGGGCCACATTGCCCAGCAAGCGCAGGCCGGAATAGGCGGTGTTGTCGGATAAGGGGACGCGCAGGCGCCATTGGATCATGACGCAGCGATGCTCGAGCATGCGACGCCCGACTTGCGGACTCTCGTGCACCAGGGGAATGCCCAGCTGCTGCAGCAATGCGCGGTCGCCGATTCCCGAGCGCTGCAGGATTCCCGGCGATGCCATGGCGCCGGCGGTCAGGATGACTTCGCGGCGCGCCTGGATTTCCGACGCCTGTCCAGTCTCGTTTGCAATCACGGCGACGCTGCGCGCGCGCCGGCCTTCAAAATTGACCTTGTCGACCAGCATGTCGGTAAAGATCGTCAAATTGGCACGATGCCGGATCGGATCGATGAAGGCGCGCGCGGCGCTCTGCCGCTGCCCCCGGAAGATCGTCCGGGTCGCGTAGCCGATGCAGGGGTCGCCGTCGGGTGCATTCACATCGGTTTTACGCGTCAGGCCCATCGTCGGGCCGGCATCGACCATGGCCTCGGTGAGCGCGTTGCGGCGGTTCGCCAGCGTCAGGCGCAGCGGGCCGCGATCGCCACGGGTAGGGTCGGCGCCCAGTTCATGCGACTCGAGCTGCTTGAAGGCGGCGCCGATATGCTTCCATGACCAGTCGTCGCTGGTTTGCGCCGCGATTTCATCATAGTCGGCGGGCTGGCCGCGTACGTACATCATGCCGTTGATGGCGCTCGATCCGCCCATCATGCGCCCGCGCTGCCATTGTTCACTTTCGCGGAACGCATTGCCCTTCTCGGGCGCCACCTTGTACATCCAGGTGCGCTTGACATCCTGCATCAGCTTGGCGAACCCCTTCGGCATCGATACCAGGGGCGTGCGGCCGCTGCCGCCCGCCTCGATCAGGGCGACCGTTACGGAAGGATCTTCGCTGAGGCGATGGGCCAGCACACAGCCTGCGGCGCCAGCCCCGACAATCACATAATCAAATGCCTGCATCATTCTGGTTTTCCGATGAAATTTCGATCAAATATCGAGGCGCTTGCAGCCCCTCGTCCTGGACATTGGCAGTGTCCGTTGGGTCGCGCCCGTGCGCGTCGTCGGAACAGACGATTTTTTGGGGAGCCTTCACGCAAGCGCCCCTCGCCTCGCAACGTCATGGGGCAGGCCCCAAAAATCGTCGCAAGCGACGACGCCTGCGCTGCCGTTCTGCCTTAGATTCGAGCGCATCCCCGTGAATCACAGCGGCATACCAAGAGCGAACGCGCATTCCTGCGTACTTAACAAAGGAGACTTCATGACCAGTCCGAACAACATTCCCGGCCACGTGGCAGCAGAGCGTGTCTTTTCATTCGACATACACAAGGATTCGCTTCTTCAGGACGGCCTGCATGAAGGCTACGCCAAGCTCATCGAGCAGGCGCCCGACGTATTCTATACGCCGAAGAACGGTGGACACTGGGTCGTCACGCGTTTCGCCTACGCCGAGGAAATCCTCAGGGATCCCGCCAATTTCACGTCTTCCGAGATGGAAATTCCGCGCATCGCCAAGCCCATGGGGCTCATACCGATCAACCTCGATCCACCGCACAGCGTCCCCTACCGCCATGTGCTGATGCCCTATTTCTCCCCCAAGTCGGTTGCCGAGCGCGAAGAGTCCTTGCGCACTTGGGCCAGGCACTTCGTCAGCGCGGTAGCCGCCAAGGGCAGCTGCGACTTCCTCAAGGACATTGCTTCCCAGTTTCCAGTCACGGTTTTCATGGAAATGATGGGCATACCGTTCGACAGGCTCGAAAGCTTCCGGGCGATCGCCGAAGAATACCTCGATGACATTGCAGAGGCGCGCAGGTACGAGCTCGCCGGGCAAGTTCACGCGATCATGATGGAATTGATCGAGGCGCGCCGCATCGCGCCCGGCGACGACCTGGTTTCCGTGCTGGTCAATGCGCAGGTCGAGGGGCGCCCCCTGAACACCGACGAACTGCTCAAGATGACGCTGCTGCTGTTCCTGGGCGGCCTCGACACGGTTGTGAACGTGCTGACCTTCAGTTACCGGGCCCTGGCCGAAGACCCCGCGCTCCAGGCCAGGCTGGTACGCGATCCGGCTGCCATACCCGGCTTCATCGAGGAATGCCTGCGCCTGTTTGGCGTGGTCAATGTGCCGCGCATGGTAGCGCGGGACGTCGAACGTTTCGGCGTCGCTTTCCGTGCCGGCGACATGGTGCTGTGCCTGAACTCGCAGCTCGGCCGCGAAGCGCGCGAAAACCCCGATCCGCTGACGATCGACGTGGATCGCAAGAACCGCCGCTTGCTGACCTTCTCGACGGGCGCCCACCTGTGCGTCGGCCATAACCTGGCGCGCTCGGAGATGCGGATCCTGACCGAAGAATGGTTGAAGCAGATTCCTCAGTTCCACGTCAGCGCAGGCTTCGCACCAAAGTTCCGTGCGGGAATGGTAATGTCGCTCAAGGACTTGCCGCTCGAATGGACGCCGGCGCCGGCCGCGAGCTAGGCTGGGAGGAAGGCCGCCGGGATCGCGGATCCCCGGCGGCCGCTGGCGCCGGCAGGATGAAGCGGCGTCAGCCTAGTTTGTCCAGCACCAGGTGCGCATTGGCATACTGCTTGCGCAGCGCAGGTTTCGAGATCTTCCCTGCCGCGAGCCGCGGCAGCGGTTCCTCGCTTATCGCCACGTAGCGCACCATCTTGTAAGCGCTCAGCTGCTCCCTGCAATGGGCCAGCAAGGCCGGGATGTCGATGCCCCTGGGGGCGAAAATCACCGCCAGCGGCGCCTCTCCAAAGCGTTCGTCGTGGGCTGCGATCACGGCGACTTCTAGCACGTTCGGAAACACTGAAATCACGCGTTCAAGCTCTGCCGCCGAGATGTTCATGCCGCCGGAAATGATGATGTCCTTGAGCCTGTCGAGCATGGTCAGCAGGCCTTGCTCGTCGATGACACCCAGGTCGCCGGTACGCAGCCAGCCATCGACCAGTACTTTTGCGGTCGCTTCCGGGTCTCGCCAGTAACCAACCATGACCGCGGGACCCTTGATGACAATTTCTCCCGGCACGCCCGGCGGGCAAAAATTGCCGTCCTGGTCGATCGTCGCAAGTCGTGTGAAGGGCATGCCGCGTCCGCACTTTTCCGGAAACTCGACCGCCGAGGCAACCGGATTGATCGTCGCACAGCCACCTGCTTCGGTCTGTCCATACAGTTGCTGGAATACCAAACCTTTCCCCATCCAGGTGATGAGCAATTCACGCGACACCCGGGCCCCGCCCGATTGCAGCTGGCGGATGCTCGACATGTCGGTCCCGGCGAATTCCTTGCAGGCCGCCATGCGCTCGAAAAATACCGGCACGCCCATCAGGATCGAAATCTTGTCCTCCGCTATCCGCTTGAGCGCCTTGACGGGATCGAAGCTGTCTTCGACGAAAACGGTGCCGCCCAGGACCAGCGCCAGCATCAGCACGTAATAGCCGGCGGAAGTACACAAGGGGCCGAACATCATGACCCGCGGATGATGCGCGGCACGCGCGTCGGCGATGGCGAAGTCGGCGTAGCCCCCCAACATCGTGCGATGGCTGTAAACAACGCCCTTGGGATAACCGGTCGAGCCGCTCGTCCCGATGATGACGACCGGGGTATCGGCATCGATTCCCCGGTCCAGCTTGCGGCCCGAAGGCTTCGTATGCCGGAACTCATCGACGATGCTCAAAGGCAATAGACCGATCGCAGGCGCCGACTTGCCGATCGCGGCGGCAAGCTCGGCCCGATCCTGGTCATAGAAGATAAATGCCGGCTCATAGCGTCCCACCACGTGGCTGGCCTCGCTGACCGTGAAGCGCGGATTGACTGGCGCCAGCAAGCCCCCGGCCTGCATCACAGCCTGCGACATCACACACCATGCAAGGCTGTTGGTCGCCAGGATCGTGACGCGCTCGCCAGGCTTCAGCCCCTTGGCGACCAACCATTCGGCAGCGGCGCCCGCCCAACTGGCGAGTTCGCCATACGTGAGCTGGTCATCCTGCGTCACGATTGCAGGCTCATCCTTGCGAAGTTCAGACCACCAGCCGACAGCGTCAATCAAGGTTCCGTTCATTCACATCTCCTCTTCCATTTATTGGTGTTCGAATTTTTTCGCTGCAAAACTTCAAAAGCCGGTGACGCGAAAACGAGGCACCGTGATATTGCCTTGCAACTCCTCCCATACGACCTCGACTGGCAGCCCGATGGCGAGTTCATCGGGGGTGGCGTCGACGATATTCGACACCATATGGGTGCGCTCCGTATCGTCGAGCTCGATGATTGCAATGTTGTACGGACAGATCGCGGCGAGCGCCGGCGTCGGCGGGTTGTGCTGGACGGTATACGAGAAGATTTTCCCTCGCCCCGATACCTTTTTCAACGCCATGCCGGGCCTGAAGCACTGTGGACAGACCGGCGAAATGGGAAACCGGCTCAGGCCGCAGAGCGAGCACGTGGGAACCGTCAGCTCGTGGCGCCGGCAGGCCTCCCACCATGCCCGGTCGTCGGCCTCCGGCGCGACCGTCGGCATCAGGTCGCGAAAATAGTTGGTGCGGGTCATGATCGGGCTTCCAGTAATTTACATTCTAGCAAGAATTACAGCACTGCTGGGCGCCGCCATCGAACCGCCGGTAACCAGCGCAAGCTCGGCGCCGGGCACCTGTGAGGTCGATGCGCCGCGGATCTGGCGAACCCCTTCCGTGACGAGGTTGAGTCCCTGAATATAGCCCTCGCTCAGCAGGCCGCCGGCAGTATTCACAGGCAGGCTGCCGTGCCGGCCGATGGCCCCGCTCTTGACGAAATCCGTTGCCTCGCCGGGTCCGCACAGCTTCCACTCCTCGAGCCCGATCAGGACCTGGCCCGAATAATTATCGTAGATCTGGGCCACGTCGATGTCGGACGGTCCGATGCCCGCCTCAGCATATATCTCAGGGACCATCAGGGCCTGGTTATTCGCCGGCACCGAGCGCCGCGACAGGCTTGCCCATTGGTCGCCGCTGCCTTCCGCGCGAGCGAGGATGCGCACCGCCCTTCCCTTCAAGTCCCTGGCGCGTTCCGCGCTCGTGACGATCAGGGCACACGCGCCGTCATTCTCCTGGCAGAAGTCAAACAGCCTGTAAGGGTGCGAAATCATCCGGGAATTCGCATGATCTTCCAGCGTCATCGGCTTTCTCATCAGCGCGCGCGGATTGCGCGACGCATTATCGCGAAACGTCGTCGCAACATGGCCCAGCCCCTCGGTGCCGACACCGTAGTTGTACATATACCGTTGAAAATGCATGGCGGCGATTTGACCGGGCGTCATCAGGCCATACGGCTGCGAATATCCTGGGCAGTGAATATCGCCAAGCCCGCTTGCTACGACTCCGCTCGCAGTGCCGCCTGCGTATCCGCCCCCAGCCCCGAAGCGCGCTCCGCGCTGGACGACGGAACGAAAAACTACCGCGTACTTCACCCGTCCGCATTCAACGGCCGAAGCGGCGGCCGACAGCGCGCCGCACGATCCGCCACCGCCGCCGCCCCACGCCATCGTGCACAGGCGCACCTGCGCGACTCCCAGCGCTCCCTGCAGCGCCAGCGCATGCACTGCATTGTCGGCAAATGAACAGAAGCCATCGATCTGGTGCGGATCGATTCCAGCATCGCCGCAGGCATTCAGGATCGCTTTGATGGCAAGCGCGAGTTCGCTATCGGGACTCGTGCCGCGCCGCCAGAAGTCGGTCTCGCCAATCCCCACAATGACCGGGACATTTTCCATGATCGTCAATCAATATGCCGTCCAGCCGCTGTCGGCCACGATGACGGCGCCATTGACCAGGCTGGCTTCGTCCGAGGCCAGGAAACAGGCGACGTTCGCAATCTCCGCGGGCTCGCCGATGCGCGGCAGGCTCTTCATGCCGGAGTTGGCGCGCCGTACGCCTTCCTTGTTCATGCCGGTGTCGCCGCGCTCGATGGCTGCCGCCACCATCGGCGTGTCCACCGGTCCAGGGCAGATCACATTGCAGCGCATGCCGGCCTTCGCATAACTGAAGGCGGTGTGCTTGGTCATTGCCACCAGCGCATGTTTGGACGCCGTGTAGGCAACCCCGGCACGCGCCCCCTCGGTGCCGCCGATCGATGCGATGTTGACGATGTTGCCGCGGCTTTCCAGCAGGTGTGGCATCGCATGCTTGGACGCGTAAAACGCGGCGTCGAGATTGAGGATGAAGACCTGGCGCCAGAGTTCGTCATCCATCTCGCCGACGGGTGAAAAATCGTCATTCATCCCGGCGTTGTTGACCAGCACATCGAGTTTTCCGAAGCGTTCGACCGTGTGCGCCACCATGTTGCGAATATCGGCCTGCCTGCATAAATCGCCCGTGAGCGGGACCACGCTGCCGCTAGAGCCGCTGGCCATGACCGCCACTTGCGCGAGCCTGTCTGCACGCCGGGCAACGGCAACGACGTGCGCACCTTCGCGCGCAAAACGCAACACCATCGACTCACCCAGCCCGGAACTGGCGCCGGTGACGATCACCACTTTATCTTTCAGCCGCATCTGTTTTCTCCTGTTCGGCATTCCTGCCCATGTCATCCATGCTGGCACGAACCCTTGCCATTCTCGTCGTCGGTTTCGACGATCCGCCGGCGGGCGCCCGAATCGTCGAAACCGACGACGCCAGGACGATAGCCGCTCAATAAGATGGAAGCCATTGCCCAGGAAGGACAGTCCAATGCATGCGCCTCACAGAAAATTCCCGACACTAGCCTCGCTCAGCGCCAGCCAGATTGCGGCGATCCGCACCATTCCGCCCCACGGCCAGGCGGCCGTGCACACGACGGAAGCGCGGCGGCCGGTCGGCATCTTCATCGCTCCGGATCATTACGCGCGAGAGCGCGCGGAGGTGTTCCGGAAGGTGCCGGTGGCGGTGACGCTGTCGTCGATGCTGCCCGAGCCGAAGATGTTCCTGGCGCTCGATGCCTATGACTTGCCGATCCTGCTCAGCCGCGGCGAGGACGGCCAGGTCAAGGCCTTCCTCAATGCCTGCCAGCACAAGGGCGCCAAGGTGGTGGAGCGCGCCGACGCCTTCAAGGGCGGCCGGGTCAGTTGCCCCTACCACGCCTGGACCTACAACCTGGCCGGAGAACTGGCCGGAGTGCCGCGCCAGGAGGTGTTTCCCTCGCTGGACAAGCATGAGCACGGCCTGGCGCCGCTGGCCTGCCACGAAGCGGGCGGTTTCATCTGGGTGATGCTCGATCGCGAGGCCGAGCCCGATTTCAGCGCCATTACCCCGAACTGGTGGGCGATTTCGACGCCCTGGGCATGCCCAATGCGCACGTGTTCGGCCACAAGCGATTCGAGGTCGATGCCAACTGGAAGCTGGTCATCGAGCCTTTCCTCGAGGGCTACCACGTGCAGAGGCTGCACGCGTCTACCATTGGCAGCATGTTTGCCGATGTCGCCACCATCATGAGCCGGATCGGTCCGCATATCCGTCAGGTCTCGGGCAAGGCGCAATTCGAGCCCGCGATGCTCGACCTCCCCGGCGAGAATATCCACAAGACGGTGACGCACTCCTACCTGGTTTTCCCCAATACCGTCATCGTCACCAGCCCCTATTACATCAGCGTGATGATCATCGGTCCGCGCGCGGCGAACCGGTCGACGGTCGACTACTTCATGCTGACACCCGGACCGGCCGACAGCGACAAGGCGCTGGACCTGTATACCCGCTCGTACGACATGGTGCTCAATGTGTTCGGCAACGAGGACTTCCGGGCAGCCAGCCTGTCGCAGAAGGGGCTGGAATCGGGCGCCCTCGCCGAACTCGTCTATGGCGGCCTGGAGGCAAGCATTCCGGCGTTCTACGAGACCGTCGAGCAGTTCTGCAATCCTTGATCCCATGAATCTGACCCAGCCGCTGCACAAGGGCCTGCAGGAACGGCCGCAAGCGACCGTGCTCGTCTGCGGCGAGCGCCGCCGTACATTCAGCCAGTTTGCCGGCCGGGTTGCGCGGCTGGCCGCCGTACTGCAGTCGCTCGGCCTGAAGCCGGGCGAGCGCGTGGGCATGCTCAGGCTGAATTCCGACCGTTACGTCGAATTCCTGTATGCCACCTGGTGGGCGGGCGGCGTGATCAACCCGGTCAACGTCCGCTGGAGTGCGCGCGAGGTCGCGTTCTCGCTCGACGACTGCGACACCCGCATCTTGCTGCTCGATGCGCACTTCCGCGACACCGGCGCGCAGCAGCTCGAACTGTCGCGTTCACTCCAGACGCTCGTCTACTTCGGCGACGGCGCGGCACCCGATGGCATGGCGGACGCGGAAGCGCTGATGGCGCGGGCCACGCCCGTTGCGGACGCGCACCGCGGCGGCGCCGACCTGGCCGCCATCCTGTACACCGGAGGCACCACCGGCCTGCCGAAGGGCGTGATGCTCACGCACGCGAACCTTTACCTGAACCAGCTTTCGGCCAACATGGCCGCCGTCCGGCCGCTGGAGTCGGTCGGGATCGGCCTGGCGCCGATGTTCCACGTTGGCGGGCTCGGCTTTACCCTGCAACTGATGACGCGCCTGTGCAAGCAGGTCATCATGCCGGCCTTCGACGAAGTGGCCGTGCTCGAAGCAATCGAGAACGAGCGGGCGAGCGAAACCTTCATGGTGCCGACCATGATCAAGCGCCTCATCGAGCACCCGCGTTTTGCGCACTACGATGTTGCGAGCCTGCAGCTCATGCTGTACGGCGCGGCGCCTATCGACGACGCCTTGCTCGCGCAGGCGCTGGCCGCGTTGCCGCGTGCCGGCTTCTGCCAGCTGTACGGCATGACCGAGCTGGCGCCCGTGGTGAGCGCCCTGCCCGCCTGGTGCCACCAGCCTGGCCAGCCCGCACACCGGCGCCGCTCGGCCGGCCGGCCGGTGCCCATCGCCGAAGTGCGCATCGTCGGCGCCGACGGCCAGCCACTGCCGAATGGCAGCATCGGCGAAATCGCCGCGCGCGGACCGATGGTCATGGCCGGCTACTGGAACCAGCCAGCCCAGACCGCCGCCGTGCTGCGCGATGGATGGATGCACACCGGCGACGGCGGCTACATGGATGACGACGGCTTCATCTACATCGTCGACCGGCTCAAGGACATGGTCGTCACCGGCGGCGAGAACGTCTATTCGGCCGAAGTCGAGAACGCCATCGCGCAACTGCCGCAGGTCTCGATGTGCGCCGTCATCGGCGTACCGGACGCCGAGTGGGGCGAGCGCGTGCACGCGGTGGTCGTGCTCCGCCCGGGCGAGGCCGTGAGCCAGGCGGCGATCGTCGCCCATTGCAAGACCCAGATCGCGGGCTACAAATGCCCGCGCAGCATCGAGTTCCGTCGCGAACTCCCTCTGTCGCCCACCGGAAAGATACTCAAGTACAAGCTGCGTGAGCAACACCTGGCGCGCGCACCAACCCTGATATCGAAAGGCCGGCAATGGACCTGAACTGGAGCGATGCCGAGCTGGCGTTCCGGGACGAAGTGCGCGTCTTCCTCCAACATCATCTGAACGACGACCTGCGCGCCGCCGGGCGGCACATGACCAGCATCTACGGCGAGTATGAAGGGGCACTGGCATGGCAGCGCATCTTGCACGGCCGCGGCTGGGCCGCGCCCAACTGGCCGCTTGAACACGGCGGCTGCGGCTGGAGCGTCACCCAGCGCTACATCTTCGCGCGCGAACGGCTGGCCGCCGGCGCGCCGCCGGTCACCATGGCGCTGCAGATGATCGGGCCGGCCCTGATCGAATTCGGCACCCCTGACCAGAAAGCCCGCTTCCTGCCAAAGACGCTGAGCGGCGAGTACTTCTGGTGCCAGGGTTACTCCGAACCGGACGCCGGCTCCGACCTTGCTTCGCTGCAGATGCGGGCCGATGCCGATGGCGACGATTTCGTCTGCAATGGCGCCAAGATCTGGACCACCCACGCCGACGTGGCGAACTGGATCTTCTGCCTGGTGCGCACGGAGAAGCGGGAACGGCCGCAGCAGGGCATCACCTTCCTGCTGATCGACATGGCCAGCCCCGGCATCAGCGTGCGCCCCATCGTCGCGCCATCCGGCGAGCACATCCAGAACCAGGTATTTTTCGATAATGTCAGGGTGCCACGCGCGAACGTCGTGGGCAAGATTGGCGAGGGCTGGACGGTGGCCAAGTTCCTGCTCGAGTTCGAGCGCGGCGGCACCGCCTACGCGCCCGAACTGCAAGTGCGGCTCGACCGCATCGCCGAATTCGCCGCCGGCGCCCCCGCCGACGATGGTGCGATGCTGGCCGACGACCCGGCCTATGCGCGCAAGATCGCGGCCGCCCGCATCCGCATCGGCGCGCTCGAGCTCTACGAATTCCGCGCCATGCGCGACGACACCGGGCGCCACTCGCCTGGCCTGGCGGCGTCGGTGATGAAAGTCCTTGGCACCGAACTGAGCCAGCACCTGACCGAACTGGCGCTGGAAGCGGCCGGCCACTACGGCATTGCCTACCAGCCGCAGGCGACGCGCCCGGGCGGCCCGGCGCAGTTTCCGCACGGCGCAGGTGCGCATGCCGGGCCGCGCTTTGCGGCCATCGCCCCATTGCACTACCTGAACGACCGGGCCAGTACGATTTACGGCGGATCGAACGAGATCCAGCGCAACATCATCGCAAAAGCCGGACTCGGACTGTGACCCATTCCACCAACGCCCACTCACCCGCAGGAGCATCCCCTTGACTACCCTCTACCATTGCCCCGACGCCCGCTCGTTCCGCTGCCTCTGGCTGCTCGAGGAAATGCAGCACCCTTACGAGCTCCAGCAGATGGCTTTTCCGCCCCGAACGAGTGCGCCCGACTACCTGAAAATCAATCCGACCGGCTCGGTCCCCTTCCTGCAGGACGAGAGCATCACTCTGTCCGAGTCGGGCGCGATCCTCGAGTACCTGGCGACCCGCTATCCGTCCGCCGGACTGGCTGTCGCGCAAGGCCATCCCGCCCATGGCCCATGGCTGAACTGGCTGCATTTTGGCGAGGCATCGCTGACGACGCCGCTGGCGACCATGCTGCGCTACCAGTACTTCGAACCCGCCGAGCGCCGCCAGCCGGCCGTGGTGGCCGACTTCAGGGAGTTTTTCCTCAACCGGCTCGCATTGGTGGACGCCGCCTTGCAGGGGCATGACTACCTGGTGGACGACCGTTTCACCGCCGCCGACGTCAGTGTCGGCTATGCATTAATGCTGAGCAAAATGCTTGGCCTGCACGAGGCGTTTCCACCAGCCGTACTGGGCTACTGGAACCGCCTGCGCGAACGTGATGGATACAAGGCGGCGAAAGCGGCGCAGCGTGTGACGGCCTGACCGAGAATTATTTTTTGCGGTCGGCAGGAACGCCGGCCGCCCCCCGAGTGCTGCGATCACCAGGAAGGGTCTCCCCCATGCCGCAATCGATATTGTCCCCTCAACCCCAACGCTTTTATGGCTGGACAGTCGCCATCACGCTGTGGTTCACTTACCTGCTCAGTGTGGGCCTGCCGTTCTATGGCGCCGGCGTCGTCAATGCGGCGATGGCCAAGAGCCTGCAGCTCGACAAGACCACGATCGGTTTCGGATTCTCGCTGCTCAGCATGGTCTGGGGACTGACTGGCCCGCTGGTGGCGGCGCTGCTCAACCGCCGCGGCCTGCGTTTCACCGTGACCCTCGGTTCGCTTGTGCTCGCCGCCGGCGCCGCAGCCATGGCCTTCCTGGTGCACGAGCGCATCGCCTTCATATTGGTTTTCGGGATCACGATCGGCGTTGGCATCGGCATCGCCAGCAACCTGCCGACCCAGACCGGGATTACCCTCTGGTTCAGCCGCAAACGCGCGCTGGTCATGTCGCTGGTCATGACCGCTTCCGGCGTCGGTGGCTTTTTCGGCCCCACGCTATTGGACCGTATCATGCAGCTGACGGGCGACTGGCGCGCAGGCTGGCAATTCATCGTCGCAACGAGCCTGCTGTGTGCCGCCGTTGCCGCCATCTTCCTGCGTGACCGGCCGTCCGACCTTGGCCAATGGCCCGACGGCATCGCGCCAGACAGCGCCGCAACGGCCGCCACCGGCAGCGCGACGGCATCGCCGCAGTGGACGGCGGCACAAGCGCTGCGCCATCCCGTGTTCTGGCAGATCTTGATTGTCGCTATCATTTTCAGTGCCCCGGTGCCGATGATGGTGGCCCATGGCGTGTCCCATTTTGAAGCGCTGGGAAATGCGCCGGCGGTGGCGGCATGGGCGCTGGCGCTGATGGTGCTGTTCAGCGTACCGGGGCGCGTGCTGGGAGGCATCCTGTGCGACCGCTTCCCGCCACGCCTGGTCTGGGCGCTGATGATGCTGCTGATCGCGGCCGGGATCGCCATCGCGACGATCGCCAACAGCACAGTGCTGATTGTCCTGTTCGCCGCACTGATGGGCATCGGCTTTGGCGCCTCGATTATCTGCTGGGTAGCGATCACGGCCAGCTATTTCGGGCCGGCGTCGTTCGCCACGGTCATGGGCACCCAGACGCCGATCTCGATGCTGGTCATCTCCTCGGTACCGGCCCTTGCAGGCATACTTTACGACCAGACCGGTACGTTCACGGTCCCCTTGTGGAGCAGCTGTTTTGCCATGCTGGCAGGCATGGTCCTGATCACCTTCGCGCGTGCGCCACGCCTCCGGCCAGCGCTCGCAATGGCCAACTAATGCACTTACCGCAAATACAGCCAAACCCGCATTACGGCGACGGCTATTTTCTCCGCGCACTGCGCATCGCCACGCCCAGCCCAGGTACCGTGCTGCTGGGCATGGAAGATTCCTATCATGCGTTCGAGATCAGCTTCGCCCACGACGGCACCCACGTCACGTCGATCGATACGCGCTGGCACCGGCATCCGATGAGCGCCTGCAGCGGCGCCGTCGGCGCTATCGACGGCATGGTTGGCTGCCGGGTCGATGGCGGCATGCGCGAGCTACAGGCTTACCTCGATCACCGCCAGCAGTGCACGCATATCTTCGACATGTTCAGGCTCGGCGTGCTGCATGCTTTCCATGGGCGCGAGGACCGGCGCTACGACGTGATCGTTCACGACGCGCCGCAGCAACCCCAGGTCGCGCAATTGCTGCTCAACGGAGTCGGCGTGCTGTCGCTGACCTTGGAAAATGATGTCATCCTCGCGCCAGAGAAATATCGCGGCGTCAATGTGTTCCACGGCTTCGGCACGTGGATCGCGGCCCATCTCGACGGTGAGAAAGTGGAACAGGCCTTTATGCTGCAGCGTGCGTTGTTCGTGGCGGGCGGACGCCGCCTCGACCTCGCCGCGAGCGTCGGCAGCCCGTCGTCCCTGAGCGGCCCGCCCACCGGCAGCTGCTACGCGTCGCAACCGGAGCGTTACCCGCGTTCGGTACGCCTCGATAACACCAGGGAGTTGTGGCAGGCGCCTGGCGAGGTGCTGCGTTTCCTGCCTGCCAAACGTGAAACGGGTCGATAATCGAATGGCGCCGCTGGCGGCGCCTCAGTCCATCCGTACGCCGCCGTCGACATTGATGGTTTGACCTGTCATGTAGGCGGCATCCGGACCGAGCAGGAAGGAGATCGCGGCAGCCTGTTCCTCGGGGTGGCCCTGGCGCCGCATCGGGATCCCTTTGGCGGTACCGCTCTTGATCTTGTCGAACCCGGCGCCGGTGCGCTCGCCGATGCGGCTGAAGGTGCCGTCCATCATGTCCGTCTCGACCGAGCCGGGACAGACGCAATTGACCCGGATCGCATGCCGGGCCAGCTCCTGCGCCATCTGCTGGGTCAGGCCAACGACGCCGAACTTGCTCGCGCAGTAGCCGCCATAGCCGGCCATGCCCATCCGTCCGGCCAGCGAAGACAAGTTGACGATCGCCCCACCCTGCCCCTGCTCGAGCAGCGCGCGGCCGACGTACTTGGACACCAGGAACACCCCGTTCAGGTTGACGTCGAGCGTGCGCTGCCAGTCGGCTTCGTCGAGGTCCAGGATCGGCGCCGCGCCTGCCCCGCCGGCAACACCGGCGTTGTTCACGACGCCATCGATACGGCCCATTTTTGCAATGGTGGCCGCGACCATGGCCTGCACCTGTGCCGCATTGCTCACGTCGCAGTCGAGCGCCAGGCTGCGCTGGCCCAGTTGGGCGATTTCGGCGGCCAGCGATTCGACGCCGCGCCAGCCGGCCGCGCGTTCGTGATCGGGAAAATCGGCCGGCGCGCGCGCCATCGCCGATACCACGACATCGGCGCCGTCGGCGGCCAGCCGCAGGGCTGTGGCGCGGCCGATGCCGCGCATGCGCGCCGCGCCGGTGACGATGAACACCTTGCCTTGAAGTTTTTTCATAGCGATTATGGGAAAGGGATTAAAGGCAGCCCTGGCGCAGGTCCAGGAACTGCCCAAGCACCTCGTGCTCACGGGTGAAGAACAGCGGCGAGGCCGGCAGGTCGATGAAGTTCTTCTCGTCGTCCAGCAAATCCTGCGCGGCCTGGCGCCGCTGTTCGTGCGGGTACGGCGCCACGCCTTCGGAGAACCACAGTTCGGCCACGCCATCGAAGGGCGGATGGCCGCCGCGCGCCTGCGCCATGGCGGCGAATGCGGCATCGTCGGCGGTATGGCATTGCACGTAGCGCTCGATGCCGAGCACGGCGGCACGCGCGCGTACCAGCGGCGCATGCACCTCGCGCCAGTAGGACTGGAACTCGCCTCGGGTCAGGCCGGGCAAGCGGCGCAGGCAAAACATCAGCTTGATCATGTTCCGGACTCGGGGGAAATACCGAGCAGGAGCTTGCCATCGTGGCGGCCCGTGAACAGGCGCTGCATCGCGTCCAGCGCATTCTCGATGCCGGGCACCACATGGTCTTTCCACTTGATCTGGCCATTCATGACCCACGGCGTCAGCTCGTCCAGCGCTTGCTGTGCGTGCGGCAAGTGATCGATGACGACGAAGCCTTCGATTTTCAGGCGCCGCATCAGGATGCGCGAAAAATCGGCGGGGCCGGCAACCGGCCCCTCTTTCTCGTAGCCCGAGATCATCCCGCACAAGGCCATCCGGCCAAAGGTGTTCAGGCGCGCATAGACCGCGTCCATGATGGCCCCGCCGACGTTCTCGAAATCGAGGTCGATTCCGTCGGGACAGAGTTGGTCCAGGCGCGCGCCCACATCCTCGTTCTTGTAATCGATCGCACCGTCGAAACCGAGCTCGCCGGTCAGCCAGCGGCACTTGTCAGGTCCGCCGGCGATGCCGATCACCCGTGCGCCGCGCAGTTTGGCAATTTGCCCCGCCACCGAACCCACCGCCCCGGCCGCGGCCGAAACGACCACGGTGTCGCCGGCCTTGACCTGGCCGACGCGCGTCATGCCGAACCAGGCCGTCAGGCCGGTCGCGCCCAGCACGCTCAGCGATGCCGTCAACGGCACCCCGGGCAGGGCCTGGATGGGGCTGACGGCGCGCGCCTTCAGCGTGCTCAGCGACTCCCAGCCGGCATAGCCGGCCAGTACCAGGTCGCCCGGCTTGAAGCGGCCGGAGCGCGACTGCGTCACCATGCCCACCGTACTGCCGCGCATCACGGCCCCGACTTCCACCGGCGGCAGGTACTGCTCGCGGTCGCTCATCCAGAGCCTGTGGGTCGGGTCGAGCGACAGGTAAATATTGCGCACGCGGATCTGATCGTCGCCCAGCGCTTCGGGAGTGAACTCGGCCAGTTCCAGGTCGTCGGCTTGCACAGCCCCCTGCGGACGGCGTTTCAGTTGCCAGCGCAGGCCGGTTTCGATGCTGCTCATGCTGCTTCCTCCTGCACCTTGGGAATGAAGATCGACTTCATCTGGGTGAACGACTTCAAGCCTTCCACCCCGTTCTCGACGCCCAGGCCGGACTGCTTGCGTCCAGCGAATGGAATGGCGGGCGTGTTCTGCAAATTCTGGTTGATCCACACATTGCCGGTGTCCAGGCGCTTCGCAATGCTGACGGCTTGCTCGATGTCCTTCGACCACACCGCGCCGGCCAGGCCGTAGTCGCTGTCGTTGGCGCGCCGGATCACGTCATCGAGGTCCGAGAAACGCAGCAGCGGCAGCACCGGGCCAAAGGCTTCCTCGGCGACCACGCGCGCCGTCTCGGGTGGATTGTCGACCAGGGTCAGGGGAACGAAATAGCCGCCGCCTTCGGGCACCGCCTTGCCGGTCAGCAGGGTCAGGCCTTCGGCGCGCGCCTCGGCGATCAGCGCCAGCAGGCGGCGATGCAGCGGTGCATTTTGCACTGGGCCGAACTGGCTGCCCGCCTCGGCGCCATCGCCCACGGTGGCGTCCAGGGCAAGCGCATGCAGGCGGTCGCGCAAGGCGTCGTAAATGTCGTCGTGGATGTACAGGCGCTTGGTGGCCACGCAGACCTGGGCGGAATTGTAGAAGGCGCCGTGGAAAATCTCCGCGGCGACCTGGTCGACATCGACGTCCGGCATGACGATCGCCACGTCGTTACCGCCCAGCTCGAGCGTCACGCGCTTGAGGTCTTTGGCGGCCGATTCCATGACACGCTTGCCGGTCGCCGTCGAGCCGGTGAAGGAAATCTTGGCAAAGCCGGCATGCGCGGTCATCAAGGGGCCCAGTTCGTCGCCGCCGCACAGTACGTTAAAGACGCCGGGCGGCAGGATGTCGCGCCACAGTTCGCCGAGCTTGAGCGCGCACAGCGGCGTGAACGGCGACGGCTTGAGCACCATCGTGTTACCGGTCAGCAGGGCCGGTGCGATCTTCCAGATCGCGAGCAGGAAGGGAAAATTCCACGGCACGATGGCGCACACTACCCCCAGCGGCTCGTGATGGACTTCCACCCGGCGCGCCGGCGTGTCTTCGACCACCTCGACCGGCAATTCCTGGCGCGCCACGCTCTTGAGCCAGATCGATCCGAACAGGATCTCCTGGCGCGCCGCCTCGAAGGGCCGGCCCTGCTCGCGCACGAACAGGTGGGCAAGGTCGTCCGCATTGGCCTTGATGGCGTTGGCCGCCGCGATCAGCAGTTCGCGGCGCGCCGTGATCGGCAGTGCTTTCCATGCGGGCAATGCCGCATGCGCGGCCGCCACCGCCTCATCGAGGTCGGCGGCAGTGGCGGCAGGCGCGCTGGCGAACACGTCGCCGGTGGCGGGATTCACGACGTCCAGCCCGCCCTGCGTGCCGCAAGCCTTGCCGTCGATCGTCATTGTGTAGCCAGAATTGAAGTCCATGTGCATTCGTCCATTCGATAGGTGGGATGAAACAAGCTTACGTGACATGCGTGGCGCTGAACCTCGTCGCTTCCGACGATTCACGCGTCCCTGCGTTCCGGCCGCTATTGGTCCGCTTCCGGAAAGCTGCGGCGCCCGCCGTTGAAGTCCGCCATCGCTTCGAGTGCGAACGGGCGCACCACCAGTTGCGAGAACGCGCCGCGTTCGGCCGCCATGCCGGCGGCGGCATCGGCCTGCCCGGCCATCGCGTGCAGGCTGACGATATGCCGCAGCGCTTCGGGCGAGCGCCCGTCCAGGGTGCGGGCGACGGCGCGCGCATGCGCCAGCGCATCGGGCACGACGGCGTGCACCAGGCCGATCCGCGCCGCTTCATTGGGGCCGACGCAGGTGCCCAGCAGCAGCATTTCGAGGGCCCTGGTGTGGCCGACCGCGCGCCCCAGTTTTTGCGTGCCGCCCCCGCCGGGGATGATGCCGAGCTGCACTTCCGGCAGGCCCAGCAGATAGTCGCCCGCCTGCGCGTAGCGCAGCTTGCAGGCCAGCGCCAGTTCCATGCCGCCGCCCATGCACCAGCCGCCGATGGCGGCGATGGTGATCCAGCTGCCCGCTTCCAGCCGCGCCGCGCAGCGGTGGAAGCCGCTCTCCGGCGGCGGCGCCTCCGGGCTGAAAGCCAGGCCGCGTTCCTGCATGGTGCGGCCGATCCGTTCGAGCACGCCGACATCGTAGTGGCGCACGAACACGCCCGGTTCGCGCCCGGTCAGTATGACCGTGCGCAGCCCGTCCTCGCCATCGATGAGATCGAGCGCCTGCAGCAGTTCGCGTTCGCTTTGCGCATCGAAATACCCGTGCGGCGGGTTAAACAGCGACACGATCGCGCTGCTGCCCTCGCGTGCCAGGGTAAGGCGGACGCCCTCGAACAGAAGTGGGGAAGCGCTCATGCCGCGTCCTCCAGCAGGCTGACCGCCTGGCGCGCGAACGCGGCGGCCTGGGCGCCCACTTCATGCGCGTCGTCGGACGCCGAAATGCCCTGCCTGGCGCGGGCGGCGACGCCCTCCAGGATGACGGCAAAACGGAACAGCGAAAACGCCATGTGAAAGTTGCTCACCGCTTCGGGATGGCCGCCGCACAGCCGGTAATGGGCCAGGTACTCATCTTGGGACGGAATGCCCAGGGCTTCCAGGTCCAGGCCCCTGATGCCGTGGAATTCCTGCGGCGCCATATGCCACGCCATGCAACTGTAGCTGGCGTCGGCCAGCGGATGGCCGAGCGTCGACAGCTCCCAGTCCAGCACCGCGATTACGCGCGGCTCGGTGGGGTGGAACATCAGGTTACCCAGCCGAAAATCGCCGTGGGCGATGCACGAGCGCGTGTCGGCTGGAATATTCGCCGGCAGCCAGGCGATCAGGCGGTCGATGTCCGCGTTCTCGGCGCCCTTGGATGCATGCCACTGGCGGGTCCAACGCGCCACCTGGCGTTCGAAGAAGTTCTCCGGCCGGCCGTAGCCGGCCAGGCCCACCGCGTCCCAGTCCACCGCGTGCAGCCTGGCCATGGTGTCGGCCATGGCGAAGAAATAGGCGCGCCGGTCGGCCCTGGCGATTTCCGGCAAGGCATAGTCGGGCAACACCCGGCCTTCCAGCTTTTCCATCAGGTAGAACGGCGTGCCGATCACTTCCCGGTCCGCGCAAAACAGCACGGCGCGCGGCACGGGCACATTGGTGTCGCCCAGCGCCTGCAGGACCTGGTATTCGCGGTCGATCGCATGGGCCGAAGGCAGCAGTTCGCCGGGCGGCTGCTTGCGCAGCACCAGCGCGCGATTGTCGAAATCGATAAAGAAAGTGGGATTCGATTGCCCGCCGCTGATGCGCTGCACACGCATCGGTCCAGCCACGCCAGGCAAGTGGCGGCGCAGCCAGGCCTCGAGCGGCGCGGCAGCGAAGGGCAGCCCAATTGCAGCGTTCATGTCCGCCTTCATGTTCGCGATCATGCTGCTTCTCCCATGCGCGGCGCATCGTGCAGGGCCGGTCGATGGAAGGACTCGCCGCGCGCGGCGCGCGCGCGCAGCCAGTCCGATGGCTGGAAGCGCTCGCCATGGCGCTGCGCCAGCAAATCGCAACCGGCCACGAATTCGGCTGCGCCCACGCTGTCGATATACGACAGCGCGCCGCCGGTCCAGCCGGGAAAGCCCACGCCGAGCACCGCGCCGAGGTCGGCGTCGGCCACGGCGTCGATCACGCCCTCTTCCACGCAGCGCGCCGACTCCAGCGCCTGGATGCACAGCAGGCGCTGCTTGACTTCCTCGACATCGGGCTGCCGCGCCAGCGCCGGGTATAAACTTGCCAGCCCCGGCCACAGGCGCTTGGGCGCGTCCGGCGCAAAGTCATAAAATCCGCCGCCGCTCTTGCGTCCGAACCGGCCCAGCTGGTTCATCCGCGTGATGACCTCTTGTGCATGGCCGCGCAGGAAGCGCTTGGGCAAGCCATCGGCCAGCGCCTGCGCCACCACGCGCTGCTGCAGGTCGAGCGACACTTCGTCGGTCACCGCCAGCGGACCGGTGGCATAGCCGGCCTGGCGCGCCGCATTGTCGATCAGCGCAGGTAGCACGCCCTGCGCCAGCATCGCCATGCCTTCGTCGATATAGGCGCAGAAGATGCGGCTGGTATAAAAGCCCGGGCTGTCGCGCACCACGATCGGCGTCTTGCGCAGCTGCGCCACCAGGTCGATCGCTTGCGCCAGCGTATCCGGCGACGTCTGTTCGCCCATGATGATCTCGACCAGCTCCATGCGCGCCACCGGCGAGAAGAAATGCATGCCGATTACCTGCGCCGGCACCGGCCAGTGCTGCGCCAGGCCGGTTACAGGCAAGGTGGAAGTATTGGTGGCCCAGACCACCGGTTCGGCCCGCTCGGCCAGCACCGTGGCCAGCTGCGCCATCAGGGCCGCCTTGACGGCGCGATCCTCGAACACCGCCTCGATAATGAAGTCGCACTCCTTGAGCGCCTGCGCCTCGGCCGCCGGCGTGATGCGCGCGCAGCGCTCCTGCACCGCTTGCGCAGTGCAGCGTCCCGCGGCCTGGTCGCGCTGCCACAGTGCGCCGATGCGGGCCTTGGCCTGTTCGGCCACTTCCATCGACTGGTCGAGCAGCACAACTTCGATCCCCGCCTGCGCGGCAAGCTGGGCGATGCCCGCTCCCATCATGCCGGCGCCCAGGACGCCCAGCCGGGCGACGCTGCGTTCGGGCACGGCGGCTGGCCGGCGCGCGCCCTTTTGCGCCGCCTTGCGGGCAATGAACTGGGTGCGCATCAGATTGCGCGCCACCACGCTTACCAGCAGGCCGCCGAAGTACTTGTTCTCGATGGCCAGCGCGCGGTCGATCGGCAGCAGCGTGCCCTCGTACACCGCCGACAGGATCGCCATCGGGGCCGGGAACTGGTCCTGGGTGTCGCGCCGCACTTGCGCCGCGCCGGTGCCGAAGGTGTGCATTGCGTGCGCCGCCATCGCGCCCGCGCCGCCCGGCACGCTGAAGCCCTTGACATCCCAGGCCGGCTGGAAGTCACGGTTTTGCAGCACCCACTCGCGCGCTGCTTCGACTTCCTGGCCCGCCGGCGCCAGCTGGTCGACCAGCCCCAGCGCGAGCGCCTCGGCCGGCCCGACATGGCGTCCGGACAGCAGCAAGGGCAGCGCCTGGACGATGCCGATCAGGCGTGGCAGGCGCTGGGTGCCGCCGCCGCCCGGCATCAGGCCGACGCTCACTTCGGGCAGGCCGACAACCGCGTCAGGCCGGTCGGCCAGCACCCGGTGGTGGCAGGCCAGCGCCAGTTCGTAGCCGCCGCCCAGCGCCAGTCCGTTGAGCGCGGCGGCGACGGGCTTGCCGCCGCGCTCGAGCGCGCGCAGCGCGATACCGCCCTGCGCATAACGCTGGCCTGCCTGCGCGGCGCTCAGCCCGCGCTCGTACAGTTGCGCGAATTCCAGCAGGTCGGCGCCGGCCATGAAGGCGCCCGGCAGGCCCGACGTGATGACGGCCCCCAGCACGGCCGGATTATCCGCAATCGCGCTGGCCACCGCGGCCAGTTCCGCGCCCAGGGCGTCGGTGAAGACATTCATGCTGCGGCCGGCAAGCTTGATGCGCACTATCGCGACGCCGTCGGGGCCGATTTCCAGGCTCAGGTTCTGAAACATATGTGCTTTCCCTCAAATTCGTTCAATGATGAGCGCCGTGGCCTGGCCCGCTGCCGCGCACAGGGTGATCAGCGCAGTACGGGAGCCGCGCCGTTCCAGTTCGTCCAGTGCGGTGCCGACCAGCATGGCGCCGGTGGCGCCCAGCGGATGCCCGAGGGCGATCGCGCCGCCGTTCACGTTCAGGCGCTCGGGGTCGATCTCGAAGTGCTGCTGGAAGCGCATCGGCACCACGGCGAAGGCTTCGTTGACCTCGAACAGGTCGATGTCGGAGGCCTTCATGCCAGCCTGGGCCAGGACGCGCTCGGTGACCGGCATCGGACCGCCCAGGCTGAGCAGCGGCTCGGAAGCGCCGGTGGCGCAGGCGACCATCCGCGCCCGCGGGCGCAGTGCGTGGCGGCTGCCGAATTCGGCATTGCCCAGCAACACGGCGGCAGCGCCGTCGACGATGCCGCTCGAGGTCGCCGCCGTATGAATGTGTTCGATCCGTTCGAGCCAGGGATAACGGCGCAGTGCGATCGCGTCGAAACCGGACTCGCCCATCCGGTCGAAGAACGGTTTCATCTTGGCAAGGTCCGCCATCGTGGTGCCGCCGCGGACGGCCTCGTCATGCGCGAGCACGACCTCGCCATTGATGTCGCACACCGGCACCAGCGAAGCGCTGAAGCGGTCTTCGGCCTGGGCCGCGGCGGCGCGCTGCTGGCTGCGCACGGCATAGGCATCGACCTGGTCGCGGGTAAAGCCGTACAGGCTGGCCATCAGGTCGGCCGCCACGCCATTAGGCATGTAGAGGTAATCGCGGCACACGGCCGGGTCGCTGTAGACGGCGCCGCCGTCGCTGCCGATCGGTACCCGCGACATCGACTCGACGCCGCCGCCGATGGCCGCGCCGGCCTGGCCGGAAGCGATCAGGCCGAAACCCATCCGCAGCGTATCGAGCGCCGAGGTGCAAAAGCGGTTCAACTGGTAGCCGGCCACGCTGTCGCCATAGCCGGCCTGCAGCAAGGCGACCCGGGTCAGGTCGGCCCCCTGCTCGCCTACCGGCATCACGATCCCCAACCCGACTTCGTCGATCCGGGACGGATCGAATCCATTGCGGATGCGCAGCGCGGCCAGCACCTGGGTCGCCAGCTGCACCGGCGTGATTTCATGCAAGGCCCCATCGGGCCGGCCCTTGCCGCGCGGGGTGCGCAGGTGGTCATAGATAAAGACGTCAGTCATACGTGATTGAATTGAAAAGAGTGGATCGGGGGAAGCGCAGGCGGCCCTCAGATGGCGCGCGCGATCACTTCCTTCATGATCTCGCTGGTGCCGCCGTAGATCCGCTGCACCCGCGCGTCGGCATACATGCGGGCGACCAGGTATTCGTTCATGTAGCCGTAGCCGCCGAACAGCTGCAGGCATTCGTCGACCACCTTGCCCTGGTTCTCGGAGCCCCACAGCTTGGCAATCGAGGCGGTCGCCGTGTCGAGCCGCCCGGCCACCATGTCGAGCACGCAGCGGTCGATGAAGGCGCGTCCCACCATGATCCGGGTAGCCACTTCGGCCAGCTTGAAGCGCGTGTTCTGCTGCTCGAACAGCGTCTTGCCGAAGGCCTTGCGCTCGCGCACATAGTCCACCGTGGCCGCATAGGCGCCCTCCATCGTGGCCAGGCCGGTCACGCCGATGACCAGGCGCTCGTACGGCAGGTCGCCCATCAGCTGGTAGAAGCCCTTGCCTTCTTCGCCGCCGAGCAGGTTCTCGCACGGCACGGCGACATCGTCGAAGAACAGTTCCGAGGTGTCCTGGGCCTTCATGCCGATCTTGTCGAGCAGGCGGCCGACCCGGTAGCCCGGCGCCGCCTCGGTCTCGAGGATCAGGATCGAAGTGCCCTTCGCGCCCTGGCTGGGATCGGTCTTGCATACCACCAGCACCAGACCGGCCAGGTAGCCATTGGTGATGAAGGTCTTGGCGCCATTGATCACATACTTGCCGTCGCGCAGCTCGGCCCGGGTGCGGATCGCCTGCAGGTCGGAACCGGCGCCCGGTTCGGTCATCGCGATCGCTCCCACCAGTTCGCCGCTGGCCATGCGCGGCAGGTAGCGCAGCTTTTGCGCCTCGGTGCCATGGTTGAGCAGGTAGTGGGCGACGATGCTGTGCACCGACACGTTCATGCCGCTCAGGGCGCGCCGGAACATTTCTTCGTAGATCACGGCCTCGTGGCGGAAGTCGCCGCCGCCGCCGCCGTACGCGTCCGGGATATCTGTGCACAGCAGGCCGAGCGCGCCGGCCTTGCGCCACACCTCATGACCGACGTGGCCGGTGGCGCGGGCATGTTCGTCGTGCGGCAGCACTTCCGATTCGATGAAGCGCACCACGGTATCGCGGTACAGTTCGAGGTCGGGATTGGACCAGGAAGGACTAAAATTGAGGCTCATGTGTGGTTCCTGTTAAGCGAGGAAGTTGGAGGAAGTCTTACAGCGTGCTGACCAGGTGGCCGCCATCGACCGGCAGCATGGCGCCGGTGATGTAGCGCCCGGCCTGCCCCACCAGCAGCAGCAATGCCGCATCGAGGTCTTCGGGACGGCCGAAGCTGCGCTGCGGCACCCGCGCCATCAGGCGCTGGCCGGCATCGCTGGCGAGGAAGTCGCTGTTCAGGTCGGTCTGCAGGTAGCCCGGCGCCAGCGCGTTCACGCGCACGCCGTGGCGCGCCCATTCGAGCGCCATCGCCCGCGTCAGGTGGACCAGGCCGGCTTTCGACGCGCAGTAGGGAGCAACCGCGCCGCCGACCCGTTCGCCAAGGATCGAGGCGACGTTGACCACATTGCCCGGCAGGCCGGCGGCCACCAGCCGCCGCACCGCCTCGGTCGCGGTCAGCCATGCCCCCTTCAGGTTGGTATCGATGACCAGGTCCCAGTCGGCCTCGTCCTGTTCGAGCGCCGGCTTGGATACGGCCACGCCGGCGTTGTTGACGATGATGTCGGGGCAGCCATGATGGGCCTCGATGTGGTCGAAGGCGGCCTTGACCGACGCGCTGTCGGTCACATCCATGAACACGGCGTGGGCCGCGCAACCGGCCTCCCGCAGTGCGGCCACGTGGGACTCGAGCTTGTCGAGGCGGCGCGCCACCAGCAGCACCTCGGCACCGGCGTGGGCCAGCACATGAGCAAAATGCAGGCCGAGCCCGCTCGATGCGCCGGTGACCAGTGCACGGCGCCCGTGCAGGGCCAGCGAAGGGACTTTGATTTCACGCAGTGCCAGCGTGTCACTAGAATTCATGGGGAACCTCACCTCAGATAAACGACCGATAACCAGGCTTCAGGTTAGCGGTCGTTGCCACCACTGGCGTCGTCGCTTCCGACGATTCCGCAGCGCAGCATGCGCGCTGCGGAGCTTCCCCGCTACAGGTCGTCCGTGCCGAACAGGGCCGAACTGACGGTCGGTGCGCCCGGGCCGCCGGCCAGCAGGCAGACCTTCGCGTCCGGGACCGGGTTGGCCGATTCGCCCCGCAACACCCTGACCGCTTCGATCGCGGTGCCGATCCCGTGCACGAAGCCATGCGCGAAATTGCCGCCTGAGGTATTCAACGGCAGCTTGCCGGTGGGGGCGATCAGGTTCTCGAACCTGACCACCTCGGCCACGTTCTCGTAGGTGCAGAAGCCGTGGTCTATCAGCGACGACACGCCCTGGGCGCTGAAGTTCTCGTACAGCTGGATCACATCGACGTCGGCCGGACCGAGGCCGGTTTGCTGCCACAGGCGCTGCGCGACCGGCTTGAAGCCGGCGGAGGCGTAGTCCTCATCGTTCTCGGCCAGGTCGCCCCATCCCTTCGATGCGCCGTTGGCCACGCCCAGCACGCGAATCGGCCTTTTCCTGAGGTCCTTTGCCCGTTCGGTCGACACCAGCAGCAGCGCGCCGGCGCCGTCGTTTTCGCGCGAGCAGTCGAACAGCCGGAACGGCTCGGCGATCATGCGCCCGTTGCGGTAGGCGTCGAGGTCCAGGTCCTTGCCGAAGGCGGTCGCCTCCGGATTGCGGGATCCGTGATAGTACGAGGCCCGCACCAGTTCCTCGGCCACCGACAGCGGCACCTTGTGGTGCTCGAACAAGCGCCGGGCGCGCAAGGCGCAGACCTGGGCCGGCGCCACCATCCCGCCGCCGATCACATGGTCGTTGAGGAAGTGGCGCATGACGGCCGCCGACAGGCGTCCGCTGTTGCCTTGCACCAGAGCGCGAAACACCACCACGGCCGTGGCCTGCCCGCTCGCGATGGCGGCCGCCGCGATGCCGAACGCGGCCGCGATGCCGCCGCCCCCGCCGCCCCAGGCCTGCGCATTGAACAGCAGGTTCCTGGTGCCCAGGTCCGGCATCAGCCGCACCGGTTCGTTATGGTCGTCGCCGTAGGCGACGAAGCCGTCGACGTCGGCCGGATCGAAGCCGGCATCCTCGCAGGCGTCGACGATGGCGCGCACCAGCACGCCCTGCTCCGGCATCGGCGCGGTGCCCCGTTTGTATTGGCGCAAGCCGATACCGGCGACCGACACCCCACCGCAAAATGGTTTGTGGCTCATGCTGTTTTCCCTTCGCTTGCCGACGTGGCGCCAGCGGCCTCGCCCGTTAATTTCCACCGCAGCGCGGACATGGCCTGGCCCTCCCACTCCAGCTGGACGGGTTCGCCGGTGACGTGCTGCCCGATCTTCAGCGCAGCCGCGCCATCGTGCATGGTGCCGATCAGGCGCCGGCCGCCGGCGCCGTCGAGCTCGACGACCACGCTGACATAGGGCAGCCCGAACGCCGCCGGGGCGCCGAACTCATGCCAGGTGCGGGTCCAGCTGAAGATGCGCCCGGCCGGTGCCACCTCGCGCCACGCGTGTTCCCACGAGCCGCAATCGCCGCAGCGCCACACCGCCGGCCAGTTCCATTTCTCGCATCCGGCGCATTGCTGCATCTTGACCTTGCCTTGCGCCAGGGCCTTCCAGTATTCGCCATCGGCACCTAATCCACTCATCGCCCTGCTCCCTGTAGTGTGCTGCGTTGTTCTTCATCGGCCGGTGTATGCCGGCGCGCGCTTTTCGGCAAAGGCGGCCGCCGCTTCGCGGAAGTCGTCGGTCATCAGGGCCAGCACCTGCGCGCGGTTTTCCAGTTCCAGCGCGGCGTCCAGGCTGCCCGCTTCCAGGTTGGCCCACATCAGCCGCTTGGTGTGGCGCGTCGAGTAAGGACTGTTGCGCAGCACCTGCCCTGCCAGTTCGAGCGCGCGCGGCAGCAGCTCGGCGCTGTCGACCAGTTCGCCGACCAGGCCGGCCCGCTCGGCTTCCTCGGCCGCCAGCGGACGTCCGGTCAGCATGACCTCGAACGCGCGCGAGGCGCCGATCAGGCGCGGCAGGTGATAGCTGATGCCGCATTCGCCTGCCGTCAGGCCGATGCGCACCGCGCCGACATGGAACGATGCCGAGCGCGACGCCAGGCGCACGTCGGCAGCCAGGGTCAGCGCAAAGCCGGCCCCGACGGCCGCGCCGTTGACGGCGGCAATGACCACCTTGTCGAGCGCGCGCAGGCGCGTCACCATGCCTGCGAACAGTTCCTGCCCGCGGTAATAATCGGCGACGCCGGGTTCCCTGGTGAGCGCGGCGCCGGCTGCGTCGGTGAGCGCGCTGCCCAGGTCCCATCCGGCGCAGAAGGCGCGCCCGGCCCCGGCCAGCACCAGCACGCGCACCGTGTCGTCCTGTGCCAGCGCATCGAGCGCAGCACTGAACTGGCGCACCGTCTTGTGGCTCAGCGCGTTCAGCCGCGCCGGCCCGTCCAGCGTCAGCACCGCGATTCCGGCGCGGCTGGTGTCGAGCAAAATCTCTGTGTCGTCCATGCGATTGTCCTTGGTCAGGTCGAGGCTCATGCGGAAAAGACGCGACGGCCGCGCTCCATGGCGGCCCGGCAGTCCGCGGCCATGCGCTCGATCAGCGCCGCGCAGGTGGGAATGTCGTGGATCAGTCCGACCACCTGGCTGGCCCACACCAGCCCGCCGTCGACGTCGCCGCTTTCCAGCGTCGCCCGTCCGCGCGCGCCGGCCACCAGGTGGTGCACATCCTCGAAGGCGCAGCCGCCGGCTCGCCGCTCCAGCGCAACGACTTCGTCGGAGATCGCGTTCTTGAGCACCCGCCCGGTGTTGTGCAGGGTCCTGAAGATCAAATTGGTATCGCGTTCCTCGGCCCGCAGCAGCGCCTCCTTGATGTGGCGGTGGATCGGCGCCTCTTCGGTCGCGCAAAAGCGCGTGCCCATGGTCACGCCTTCGGCGCCCAGCGCCAGCGCCGCCGCCATGCCGCGCCCATCGGCGATCCCGCCCGAGGCGATCAACGGAATCTTCACCTGGTCGGCCGCCGATGCGAACAGCACCATGCCGCCCACATCGTCTTCGCCGGGGTGGCCGGCGCACTCGAAGCCGTCGATCGAGATCGCGTCGACCCCGCTGCGCTCGGCCGACAGCGCATGCCGCACCGAGGTGCATTTGTGGATGATGGTCACGCCGGCATCCTTGGCCTTGCGGATGAACTCCTTCGGATTGTTCCCGGCCGTCTCCATGATCTTCACGCCGCTGTCGATGATCGCCTGCAGGTAGGCTTCATACGGCGGCGGATTGGCCGACGGCAGGATCGTCAGGTTGACACCGAACGGCCGGTCGGTCATCGTACGGCAGCGCCTGATCTCGGCCGCCAGCGCATCCGGGCTGGGCTGGGTCAGTGCCGTGAGCACCCCGAGGCCGCCGCCGTTCGACACGGCCGACGCCAGTTCGGCCCGTCCCACCCATTGCATGCCGCCCTGGATGATGGGGTAGCGAATACCCAGCAGTTCTGTAACTCTCGTCTTCATTGTTGTTCCTCAAGAAAATTGGGGCGGCTGGCTGCGTGGCGTTCGATCACGTCGTCGCTGACGCCCCAGCGCCGCAAGATGTCGTCGCACGGCTCGGGCGCGCTGCGCACGGGCGCCGCCGCCGGCGTGCGGCTGAAGCGGGGTGCGGGCGCGGGCTGCAGCACGCCATCGACCGTGACGAAGGTTTCGCGCGCCTGGTTGTGCGGGTGCAGCGGCGCTTCGTCCCAGTCCAGCACGGGGGCGAAGCAGGCGTCGCTGCCCTCGAGCAGCACACACCATTCGTCGCGCGTACGGGTTTGAAAGACATCGGCCATGCGCAGCTTGAGCAGCGGCCAGCGCAGGCTGTCGAACTGCGCATCGAAAGCGGGGTCGTCGATGCCGCACAGCTCGCGCAAGCGCGCGTAGAACTGCGGCTCGATCGCGCCGATCGCCACGAATTTGCCGTCGGCGCAGGCGTAGGTATCGTAGAAGTGGGCGCCGCCGTCGAGCAGGTTTTCACCGCGCTGGTTACTCCACTGGCCGGCCGCCTTGAAGCCGTACATCATCGTGTTCAGCAGCGCCGCGCCATCGGTCATCGCGGCGTCGACCACCTGGCCATGGCCCGACTGGCGCGCCTCGAAGGCCGCGCACATCACGCCGAAAGCGAGGAACATGGCGCCGCCGCCGAAGTCGCCGACCAGATTGAGCGGCACCACCGGCGCTTCGCCGCTGCGGCCGATCGCATGCAGGGCGCCGCTGATGGCGATGTAATTGATGTCGTGGCCGGCGGCGTGCGCCAGCGGGCCATGCTGGCCCCAGCCCGTCATGCGGCCATATACCAGCCTCGGGTTGCGCGCCAGGCAGGCCTGCGGGCCAAGGCCAAGGCGTTCCATCACGCCGGGCCGGTAGCCCTCGATCACGATGTCGGCCACGTCGATCAGCTGCAAGGCGGCCGCCACGCCGGCCGGCTGCGCCAGGTCGAGGCTGATCGTGGGGCGGTTGCGGGCGCTGATGTCGAACCGATCCGAACCGCTGATGGCGGCGTCGGCGCCGGGCCGCGGCCGCTCGATGCGGATCACCTCGGCGCCCATGTCGGCCAACAACATGCCGCAGAACGGGGCGGGACCGAGCCCAACGAACTCGACTACTTTGACCCCTTGCAGCGGACCTGCCATGATATCTCCCCGTGAATGGCCGGCCCTGGGCCGGCGGTGTTGCGCGCTAGTGGCGCGTCAGAGCCGTTCGACGATCGTCACGTTGGCCATGCCGCCGCCTTCGCACATGGTCAGCAGGCCGAAGCGCTTGCCGCGCTGGCCCAGCGCACTGATCAGCGTCGTCATCAGCTTGGTGCCTGAGGCGCCGAGCGGATGGCCGAGCGAAATCGCGCCGCCGTTGACGTTCAGGCGCGCCGGGTCGGCGCCGGTGGCTTTCAACCAGGCCAGCGGCACCGAGGCGAACGCTTCATTGACTTCGTACAGGTCGATGTCGGCGATGGTCATCCCGGCCTTTTTCAGGGCCGCCTGGGTCGCCGGGATCGGCGCTTCGAGCATGATGACCGGATCGTGCCCGAGCACGCTGATGTGGTGGATCCGGGCCAGCGGCTTCAAGCCCAGCGCCTTCAGCGCCTTTTCGCTGACCACCATGACGCCGCTGGCGCCGTCGCAGATCTGGCTGGCGTTGGCGGCGCTGATGCAGCCGCCCTCGACCAGCGGCTTGACGCTGGCGATGCCTTCGAGCGTGCCTTCGAAGCGAATGCCCTCGTCGACGCTGTGCATGCCTTCACCGGCGCCGTCGGCGCCGCGCACGGCCACCGGCACGATCTCGGCATCGAACAGGCCGGCCTTGGCCGCCGCGATCGAACGCTGGTGGCTGTCGTAGGCAAACTGGTCGAGCTCGGCGCGGGTCAGGCCGTATTTCTTCGCGATCGCTTCCGCGCCGCTGAACTGGCTGAATTCGACGCCGGGATAGCGCTGCTCCATCCTGGGGCTGACGTAAAAGCCCAGCCCGGCCTTCTGCGGCAGGCTGATCGGCGAACCCATCGGCACCCGCGTCATGCTCTCGACGCCGGCCGCGATCACCACGTCCATGGTGCCGGACATGACGGCCTGGGCCGCGAAATGCAGCGCCTGCTGCGACGAGCCGCACTGGCGGTCGAGCGTGGTGGCAGGGACCGATTCGGGCAGGCGCGACGCCAGCACCGCGTTGCGGCCCACGTTCATGCTTTGCTCGCCGATCTGGTCGACGCATCCCATGATCACGTCCTCGACCGCCGCCGGATCGATGCCGCTGCGGTCGAGCAAGGCGTTGAGGACTTCGGCAGCCAGGTCGGCCGGGTGCCATCCGGATACCTTGCCGCCCTTGCGCCCGCCCGCGGTACGTGCGGTAGCGACGATATATGCTTCAGCCATGTTGCGTTCCCTTTTAGTAGACAAGATTGGTCCAGCGATGATGTGATTCTCGGCCAGGACGGCGGCCGCGGCGTCGTCGAAACCGACGATTCGACGCGCCGGGCGCCTCAGCCGCGCGCGATCCGTTTGGCCATGCTCCAGCGATGCACTTCCGACGGGCCGTCATAGACGCGGAAGGCGCGCATGTCGCGGAAGATGCGTCCCACGATGGTCTCGTCGGATACGCCGCTCGCGCCCAGCACCTGCACCGAGCGGTCCACCGTGCGCCACTGCGCTTCGGAACAGAACACCTTGGCCAGGCTCGATTCGTGGCGGCCCTTCCCGCCCTGGTCGAGTACCCAGGCGCAGTGCCAGATGGCCAGGCGCGCGCTGTGCAAGTCCATCTCGTTGTCCGCCAACATGAAGCCCACGCCTTCGTGGGCGATCAGCGGCTGGCCGAAGGCGTGCCGCTGGCGCGCGTAGTCGGCGGCGACGTCGTGCGCGCGGCGGGCGCCGCCCTGCCAGCGCATGCAATGGGTCAGGCGCGCCGGTGCCAGCCGCACCTGGGCGTAGCGAAAACCTTCGCCGATGCCGCCCAGCACGTCGCTGGCGGGCACACGCAGCCCGTCGAAACGCACCACGCCGTGGCCGCCCGTGAAGCAGCTGTCGAGCGCGTCGATCTGGCGTTCCACGACGATGGCAGGCTGGTCCATGTCGGCCAGGAACATCGAGGCCGTGCCATCCTCCATGCGCGCCATGATGATCGCGAAGCTGGCGCCGGTGGCGCCAGTGATGAACCACTTGCGGCCGGTGATGATGTAGTCGTCGCCGTCAGGCACGGCCGTCGTCTGCAGCATCGACGGATCCGAGCCGGAGCCCGGCGCCGGTTCGGTCATGCAGAAGCACGAACGCAGGCGGCCGTCGATCAGCGGCTGCAGCCAGCGCTCCTTCTGTGCGTCGGTGGCGACCACCTCGAGCAGGTGCACATTGCCTTCGTCGGGCGCGTGGATGTTCAGCGCCACCGGTCCCAGCGGCGAGTAGCCCGCCTCCTCGAACACGATGGCCTTGTCCACGTGCGACAGGCCCAGGCCGCCGCGCTCGACACTGGCGTGGGGCGTGACCAGGTGGTGGCGCCGGGCCATGGCGATCAGCTCGTCGCGCAGGCCCTCGCTGGGTCCGTGGCGAGTGTTGCGCTCGTCGCGCTCGAGCGGTATGACTTCCTCGGCGATGAAGCGGCGCGTGCGTTGTTGCAGTTCAAGCTGGGCGGGGGAAAGCGAGAAATCCATGATGGTATCGATCCAGTCGTCAGGTCAGGCCGCGTAATAGCGGGCCGCTTGTTGCGCCATCGCGCGCATGCGCGGCGTGGCGTGGTAGGCCGGACCCAGTTCGGCATGGCGGTCGCAGCGCGCCACCACATCGGCGAGGCCGAGCCAGTCGGCGTATTTGAGCGCACCGCCGGCCCAGGCCGGGAAGCCCAGGCCCAGCAGCAGCGCAGTATCGAGTTCGGCCGGGGTATCGACCACGCCGTCCTCCAGCGCGTGCGCCGCCTCGACCAGCATCGGCAGCATCATCCGGTCGACGATCTCGGCGTCGGAAAAATCGCGCCGCCCCTTCGGCTGCAATGTGGCCACCAACGCCTGTGCTTCCTTTGATGACGACTTGCGCAGCCGGCCGCCGGCGTCGGCCGCATAGGCGTAGAATCCGGCCCCGCTCTTCTGGCCGTACAGCTGGCGGCTCGCCAGCAGCTTGACGGCGTTGCGCTCGACGGCAGGCATGCGCTGCGGATAGCCGGCGCCGATCACGTCGATCACATGGACGCCGGTATCCATGCCGACCACGTCCTGCAGGTAGGCCGGGCCCATCGGCCAGCCGAATGCTTCCATGGCCTTGTCGACCTGTTCGAAGTCTGCGCCGTCGGCCACCAGCTGCGAAAACGCATTGATGTACGGAGTCAGGATGCGGTTGACCAGGAAGCCCGGGCAATCCTTGACCACGATCGGCGTCTTGCCCATTGCCACGGCATAGCCGACGGCGGTCGACACGGCATGGTTGCTTGTGCGTTCGCCGCGGATCACTTCGACCAGCGCCATCACCGGCACCGGGTTAAAGAAGTGCATGCCGACGAAGTCTTCCGGGCGCTTGAGCGGCGCGCCGATGTCGTCGATCCGCAGGCTGGAGGTATTCGATGCGATCACCGTGCCTGGCGCCACCGCGTCTTCCAGCGCCGCCAGCACCTTGTGCTTGACCTGCAAGTTCTCGACGACGGCCTCGACCACGAAATCGACGGCGTCGAAGCCCGTGTCGTCGAGCTGGGGCGTGATCGACCCCAGTACCGAATTGGCCTTGGGCTGAGACAGGCGGCCGCTCTTGACCTGGCGCGCCAGCTGTTTGGCGGCTTCGGTCATGCCGAGCTCCAGTTGCGCCACCGAGATGTCCTTCATGCGTACCGGCGTGCCGCGCCGCGCGCTGGTGAAGGCGATGCCGCCGCCCATGATGCCGGCTCCCAGCACCGCCGCCTGGACGACCGGCGTGGCTTGGCGCGCATGGTCCTTGTATCGTTTTTTAAGTGCCTGCTCGTTGAGGAAGGCTTGCACCAGTGCCGAGGCGGCCTGGGTCTTGGCGACGCGGCCGAACGCCGCAGCCTCGAGGTCGAGCGCGGCGCTGCGCTCGCAGCCCAGTGCGCTCTCCATCAGCTCGAGCGCCATCAGCGCCGCCGGCTGGTGCGCGGGACTGCCCGCTTGCAGGCGCGCGCGTTCGGCCGCGAACAAGGCCGTGGCCTCGGCGCCGCCAAGCGCGACCCCTACGCGCTTGCGCTGCTGGCGCGCCTGCCAGTCCAGCTCACCGTTTGCCGCCTGGTTCAGCATGGCCAGGGCGCTCGCGCGCAGCGCGTCGGGTGCGGCCACCGCGTCGACCACGCCGGCGGTCAGCGCGGCGTCGGCGCTGGCGGGCTTGCCGCCGGCGATCCAGCCCAGGGCCACCGCAGGACCTGCTACCCGCGGCAGGCGCACCGTGCCGCCGAAGCCGGGGAACAGGCCCAGCTTGACTTCAGGCAGGCCCACCTGGGCCGTTTGCGCCATCACCCGCAGGCTCGCGCACAAGGCCATTTCCAGCCCGCCTCCGAGCGCGAAGCCGTTGATCGCCGCAACGCTGGGAATGGCCAGGTCTTCGCAAGCGACGAAGATCTCGTTATCGATCCGCACCTGGGCGGCGATGGCTTCCGCCGTTTGCTCGAAGCGGGCGCCGAACTCGGTGATGTCGGCGCCGACGATGAAGGCGTCCTTGGCGCTCGTCATCAAGAGGCCGCGCACGCCTGGCTCGGCGGCGATCAGCGCGATCGCCTGCTTGAACTCAGCGACCGTGCGGGCGTCGAGCTTGTTGATGGATTCACCACTGCGGTCGAAGCAAAGCTCGACCAGTCCGTCCTGCAATCGCAGGACACGAATACCCTGACCTTGATACATGCGCCATCCCCTGAAAGATATCCAGCCCGTGCTGGTTTTGGACCATTCTAGGTTTGCCGGGGCGGCGTGGCATCGTCTTAAACGACGAACCTCCGCGCCGCGCGCATGTTCAGCGCAAGCGGATCAGGCCTTCCTGGGCGACCGAGGCCAGCAGCCGGCCGTCGCGGCCGAAGATGCTGCCGCGGCACATTGCGCGCGCATGGGAAGCCGAGGGCGAATCGGTCTCGAACAGCAGCCAGTCGTCGAAGCGGAAGCCGCGGTGGAACCACATCGCATGGTCCAGGCTGACGCTGTGCAGGTTGGGCGGGCGCGGATCGAGGCCGTGGCGCCGCACGGCCGCGCCGAGCAGCTTGAGGTCGGACGCGTAAGCCAGCAAGGCGTGGTGCAGCAAGGGGTCGTCAGGCAAGCGGCCGTCCGCCCGCATCCAGGCCCGTCCCGGCGCCTGGTCGACGGTGCGGAACACGATCGCGCGCTGCGCCCCGGCCTGGCTATCGTCCGCGAGCTGTTCAGGGAGCTGCACGTCGGGCATCGCGCACTGGTGATCGAGTCCGCCCTCGGCGCGCTGGAACGAGGCGAGCATTTGAAAGATCGCCTTGCCGCCCTGGCTTGCCGTCACGCTGCGGGTGCTGAAACTGGCGCCGTCGCGGGTGCGCTCGACCGTGTACAGGATGGGGGCGCGCTTGTCGCCGGGACGGATGAAATAGCCATGCAGCGAATGGACCGCATGGGTGGGCACGGTGGCCCCGGCCGCCATCAGGGCCTGGCCCAGCACCAGACCGCCGAACACGGACGTGGTGCCGATATCGTTGCTCACGCCGCGAAACAATGTTTCTTCCAGGCGCTCGAGCCGCAGCAGGGCGAGCACCTCATCCAGAGCCGCGCTGCCGCCTTGCCCCACCGCTTCCGCCAATACAGCCATTGGCCCCATCCTTCCGCGCCGGTGGCCGGCATGTCTTGTTGAACTGGTCGCAGTATAGGAAGCGCGCGTGCGCGTCGCCTCGTCCGAAGCGACGAACTTTGCGCGCTGGCGGGCGCCGGCGCCGTTTTCATGGCCAGCGGCGCGAATTAATGTCTTACAATGAAGCGGACTGCAGCACGACACATTCTCTTCAGGAGCACTTTCGCATGACAGCCCCCGCCACCACCGGCCAGATTCACTGGGCCGATACATTTCTCCTCGGCCACGAGGAAATGGACGACGTCCACCACGAATTCGTGACCTTGCTCGGGCAACTGCAAGGCGCCCCCCAGGCCGAGCTGGCGGCGCGCCTCGACGCGCTCGCCGTGCATACCAGGACCCATTTTGAGATGGAAAACAAGTGGATGCTGGAGACCGATTTTCCGCCGCGCGACTGCCATATCGATGAACATGCCGCCGTGTTGAAATCGATCGATGAAGTGCGCGCGCGCGTCGCCCTGGACGACTACGCCGATGTCGCCTCGCTCGCCGCGGCGCTGGCGGACTGGTTCCCCGGCCATGCCGACTACCTCGATTCGGCGCTGGCGCAATGGATGTGCAAGCGCCGCTTCGGCGGCAAGCCGGTCGTGGTCCGGCGCGGCCTGGACTTGTCGTAGAACCGGCGCGCCCTAGGCGGCCTGGCGCTCGAGCCTTGCAAAGCGCGCCAGGTGGTAGTCGGCGCTGCCGAGGGTATTTCCAATCACGGTGGCGCGCCTGAAATAGTGGGTCAGCGCCAGCTCGTCGCTAATGCCCATGCCGCCGTGCAGCTGCACCGCGTTCTGGCC
>NZ_QYUP01000091.1 GCF_003590855.1 Massilia cavernae | reverse complement strand
CGGCCAGCTGGTGGAAGTGGACACAGAGCACTTGCGCTTCTCGCTTGCAGAAACCAGCGAGTTCCTCAGGCTGCGCGAGCAGGGATTCTTGCAGGCCGAAGCGCTGGAGCGCCTGCATGGCAAGACCGAAGGCTGGGTCGCAGCACTGTGGCTGGCGTCGCTCACACTGGCGCGGCGCGGCGCGGACAGCGATTTCATCGACCGCTTTTCCGGATCGAACCGCGCCGTCGCCGACTATCTCGCCGAAGATGTGCTGTCGCACCAGCCGCAGGAGATTCGCGAGTTCCTCATGCGCACCAGCATCCTGCGCCACCTGAATCCCTCACTGTGCCAGGCCCTGAACCCGCACCAGAACACCGACGGCATCCTGGCCCGCCTCGAAGCGGCCAGCCTGTTCCTGGTCCCCATCGCGGCTGAAGAACATTCCTATCGCTATCACAGCCTGTTTTCCGACTACCTGCGCGCGCAACTTGCCCTTGAGCAGCCGGACGAACTGGTACAGCTGCATCTGGCAGCTTCCGGCTGGTACGAGTCGCACGGCAGGTCGGTGCCCGCCATCGACCATGCCATCGAGGGTGGCGCCCACGCCCATGCGCTTGCGCTTGCGCTGTTGTCGTCCCGCGTACACGAATTTCTCGAGCAAGGCCGCATGCACCTGCTGGCGCGCTGGTTCGATGCCATACCCGAGGCTTTGCTGGGCGAGCATCCCCTGTTGCAGGCAGCCTCGGTCTGGGCGTCGTGCTTCACCCGCGGCCCATGGGAGGCAATGACCCAGCTCGAACGCTCCGGCTGCGAACGGAGCGGCGACCCGGCCGTGCTCGCCAACGTGTACGCATTGCGGCCGCTGCTGCTGGCAATGATGGACCGCTACGACGAGGCTTACGCCGCGGGGCGCGCAAGCCTGCAGCACCTGCCGAGCTGCAATCCGTTCGCCGACGGCGTACTGACCAACGCGATGGCCCATATCCTGTCGACCATGGGGGAGAACGCCGAAGCGCACCGGCTGATCGACATGGCCCGGCGCGGCACCGCCGACAGCGCCTTCAACCGCATGTATTCGGATTCGCTCGAGGGCGTGCTGGACGTGCAGCAGGGCCGCCTGCGGCAGGCCACGGCGCGCTTCCGCATGGCCGTCAGCGCGGGACACTCGACCTCGCACAACCATACGAATGGCAATGCGTGGGCCGGCGTGCTGTTTGCCGAAGCCACCTACGAGGCGAACCAGCTCGACCAGACCGAGCACTTGTTGAATGTCTACCTGCCGCTGGCGCGCGATGTCGGCCTGCCCGATCACATGATCAGTTGTCACCTGATGCTTGCACGCATCGCTTTTACCCGCGGCGACATCGACCAGGCTTTCGAGCAGCTGATCAAACTCGAATATCTTGGCCAGCACCGGCAGCTACCGCGGGTGGTGGCCAGCGCCAGGCTGGAACGTTCGCGCCTGATGCTCATGCAGGGCAATGGCAACGGCTCCCGCCACGAACTGCAACGGGCAGACGACCGCGCCATCTGGGTCCGGGTGCGCGGCCACCGCCAGCTCGCCCACGACCTCGACTACTTCGAACTGGCGCAGCTGCGCTGGGACCTGCACTTCGGCGATGCCATCGCGACAGCACCGCGCGTCCTTGCCGAACTCGACGCGGCGCGCGCGCTGGGATTGAACCGGCGCGCCCTCAAATTGCAGGTGCTGCACGCCCTGGCCCTGGAACGCGCGGGAGACTCTACCGGAGCCGTCGCAGCCATGCGCGCAGTGCTGCAGCAAGCCTGTCCCGAGGGCTTTGTGCGCCTGATTCTCGACGAGGGCCCCGGCGTCGGGCCGCTGATCCTGCAGGTCCATGCGAACGCAACGGGGCTGCAGCACCAGCACAGCACCCCGATCTTCCTGGAATACCTGCAGCAGCTGCTGGACGTGATCGGCCCGCTTCCGGGCCTGCCAGAGTCGGCCAGTCCGGTCATGCTGGAGCCGCTCACGCGCAAGGAGGACCGCATGCTGCAGCTGCTGGCCGAAGGCTACTCCAACAGCGCGATGGCGGAAAAGCTGTTCGTCTCGGACAGCACGGTGCGTACCCACTTGCGTAACATCAACATGAAACTCAATGCGCAGAGCCGCACCCAGGCCGTGGCCATTGCGCGCCGCCTGCAACTGATTCGCTGATCCACGCGCGCCAGCGTGCGTTCAGCGATAGCTGACCGATCCGGGCTGGCCCCACCATTCGAGGTGGGCGTAGTTATTGAGGTAGCCGAGTGCAAGCTTGCCTGGCCGATAGAAAATCTTCGTGACCGCGCTGTTGACGAATGTCCAGCTCAGTTGCGCCGTGTGCCGGTCGTCCAGGCCCAGCAAGCCCTGGCACAGGCAGCCGATGGTGCCGCCGGAAGTAAATACAGCGATATTCTGCGACGGGCCTGCGCTTTCGAGCAGGCGCTGCAGCGCGCCTGCGCAGCGGCTGCGAAATTGCGGCCATGGCTCGCCGTACTGGGCATCATGGTCGCCGCCGATCCAGCGCCCCACCGCCGCTTCATGAATCGCCTGGTAGGCCTGTTTCGGGTTCTCATGCGTGGCCAGGAAACGCTGCACGGCGCCAGGCTCGTCGAACTCGGGCCGGTGGCGGATCAGGACCTCATGATGGTCGTATTCGTCGAACCCCGGTTCAAGCTGCCATGCAGCTTCCGGCGGGGCGGACTGTCCCAGCCCCTCCATGCAGGCCGCTGCCGTTTGCCGGTGCCGTTGCATGCCGCCGACCACGACGCGATCGAAGCGCTGGCCCTGCCCGGCGAACCATTCGCCCAGCACTTTGCCTTGCTGCCTGCCCAGCGCCGACAAGGCGTCGTAGTTATCGCTGCCGAACGATGCCTGGCCATGGCGAATCAAGTAGATCTGCCCCATCTACGCCTTTTCCCGCTATGCGGTGCGGACAGCGAACACTGGTCCGCGTTTTTCGAGAAAGGCGTTCACCCCTTCGGCGAACTCCGCCCGGTCGAGCAGCTCGCGCTGGCGTTCGGTCTCGTAGCTCAGTTGCGTTACCAGGGGGTTGCGAGTGCCGGCATCGAAGGCCCGGCGGATCTCGAGGGCGGCATTGGCAGGCAGTGCGGCCAGGCGGCGTGCCAGCGCCAGTGCCGCCGGGCGCAGTTCGGCATCGTCGACCACCGACCACACCATCCCCCATTCCAGCGCCTGTGCGGCCGAGACGCGTTCGTCGAGCAGCGCCATCGCGATCGCGCGCGAACGCCCTGCCAGGCGCGGCAGGAACCAGGTGGCGCCCATGTCGGGCACCAGCCCCAGGCGCGGCATGAACGGCAGATAGAAGTAGGCCGAGCGCGCCGCCACCACCACGTCGGCGGCCAGCGCCAGGCCGACCCCGGCGCCCGCAGCGGCGCCGTTGATGGCGCTGATCACCGGCACCCGCAAGGCATGCAGCTCCTCGATCAGCCGGTTCGTCACCGCTTCCATGTAGTCGGCAAAACGGTTGCCGAGGCTGTCGCCGCCCGCGTCGCCTGTGCTTTTCAGGTCGGCGCCGACGCAAAACCCGCGGCCTTCGCCGGTCAGGACCAGCGCCCGCACGCCAGGATCCCCGCGGACCTGCGCCAGTATCTCGCGCAAGCCGGTTTGAAGGTCCGCGCTGAGCGGGTTGAGCTGGGCGGTGTTGATAAAAGTGACGACGCCTATGTCGCCATCGCGCTCGAAACGGATCGCCGGATTAGCCATGGGATGCTTTCCTTGTGGTTGCTGGCGGCCGCTTCAGCGGGGCGCCATGCGGATCGCGCCGTCCAGGCGTACGCTCTCGCCGTTGAAATAGGCATTGGTCACCATCTGCTCGACCAGCGAGGCGAACTCGCTCGGATCGCCCAGCCGCCGCGGGAACGGCACCGAGGCCGCCAGCGCCTCCTTCACGTGCTCCGGCGCCGCCGCCAGCAAGGGCGTACTGAAAATGCCGGGCATGATGGTATTGACGCGGATCCCTTCGGACATCAGGTCGCGCGCAATCGGCAAGGTCATGCCGACCACGGCCGCCTTCGAGGCGGCATACGCCGCCTGGCCGATCTGGCCATCCTCTGCCGCGACCGATGCCGTATTGAGGATGACGCCGCGCTCGCCGTCCTGCAGCGGCGCCAGGGCCAGCATGCCGGCGGCCGACTTGGCCAGGCAGCGGAAACTGCCGATCAGGTTGATCTGGATGATGCGTTCGAAGTCAGGCAGCGGAAAGTGCTTGATCGCGCCACTGGCCTTGTCGCGGCTGGCCGTCTTGATCGCGTTGCCGGTGCCGGCGCAGTTGACCAGGATGCGCTCTTGCCCGTGTGCCGCGCGGGCCCTGGCGAAGGCGGCGTCCACCTCGGCTTCGGAGGTCACGTCGACCTTGCAGAATACGCCGCCAAGTTCGGCGGCGAGTACTTCGCCCTGCTCGGCGTTGAAGTCGAACAGCGCGACCTTGACGCCCTGCGCGGCCAGCACGCGGGCGGTGGCCGCGCCGAGACCGGAGGCGCCGCCCGTGATAACGGCAGAAATGGCTGATGTGAGATGCATGGCGATATCCTATGAATGGCGGTGAAAAAAGTATAGGAAACCGGGCCGTTGCGCGCATCGTCGTAAGCGACGAAGTTGGCGCCGCGCGCTACTTGACGAAATCGACGAGCAAGTCCTTGGCGTTGACCATGGTCCCCGGCTTGACGTACACGCGGCCGGCCACGCCATCGCGTTCGGCGCGCACCATGGTTTCCATCTTCATCGCTTCAATCGATACCAGCGGGTCGCCTTTCGCCACCCGCTGGCCCGGCTGCACCGCCACCGTGACCACCATGCCGGGCATGGGCGCACCCACCTGGCTGGGATCGCCCTGCACGGCCACCGGAAGGCCCTGTGCGGTGGCGGCGCCGGGACGATCGATGCGGATCAGGCGCGGCTGGCCGTTCAGTTCGAAGAACAGCTTGGTCTGGCCCTCCTCGGGCAGCTCGACCTGCCCTTGCAGGCGGACGATCAGGGTCTTGCCTTTGTCGATCTCGATCGACGCTTCCTCGCCATCCCTGAGTCCATGGAAGAACACCGGCGTCGGCAGCACGCTGACATCCCCGTAGATGGCGCGGTGGGCTGCGAAATCGGCAAACACCTTCGGGTACATCAGGTAGGAAGCGAGTTCGCGGTCGTCGAGCGGTGCGCCGACCAGCTCCCGGGCCTCGCGCCTGGTGCGCTCCAGGTCGACCGGCGCCATGCTGGCGCCGGCGCGCCCGGGCAGCGGCGTGGCGCCGTCCAGGACGCGCCTGGACAAGGCCGCCGGAAAGCCTTCGGACGGATAGCCCAGTTCGCCCTTGAACAGCGAAATCACCGATTCGGGAAAGTCGATCCGCTTGTCCGGATTGCCCACGTCGGCGCTGTCCAGGTCGTTGGCGACCATGAACAGCGCCATGTCGCCCACCACCTTCGAGGTGGGCGTGACCTTGACGATGTCGCCGAACAGCTGGTTCACGTCGGCGTAGGCGGTGGACACCTCGTCCCAGCGGTGCGCCAGCCCCATCGCACGGGCCTGTTCGCGCAGGTTGGTGTACTGCCCGCCCGGCATCTCATGGCGGTACACGTCCGAGGTGCCCGAGCGGATGTCGGCCTCGAACGGCGCATAGCCGCGGCGCACCTCCTCCCAGTAGGCGGACAGCGAGATCATCGCCTTGCGGTCGAGCCCCGGGTCACGGTCGGTATGCGCCAGCGCCGCCGCCAGCGCGCCCAGGCTGGGCTGCGACGTCAGGCCGCTCATCGCATCCATGGCACCGTCGACGGCGTCGCAACCGGCGTCGATCGCCGCCAGCACGCTGGCGCCCGAGATGCCGCTGGTGTCATGGGTGTGGAAATGGATCGGCAGGCCGACTTCCTCCTTGAGCGCCTTGACCAGCGCATGGGCCGCGCGCGGCTTGCACACGCCGGCCATGTCCTTGATCGCCAACACGTTCACGCCGGCCCGTTCGAGCTCCTTTGCCATCTTTACGTAATACTGCAGGTTGTACTTCGGGCGGGCCGGATCGAACAGGTCGCCGCTGTAGCAGAGCGCGCCTTCGCACAGTCCGCCCGCATTGCGCACCGCGTCGATCGCCACCCGCATGTTCTCTACCCAGTTGAGCGAATCGAAGACCCGGAACACATCGACGCCGGCGCTGGCGGCCTGCTTGACAAAGTATTCGACGACGTTGTCGGCGTAGTTGGTATAGCCGACCGCGTTCGAACCGCGCAGCAGCATCTGGAACAGGATGTTCGGCACCTTCTCGCGCAGCAGCGCCAGGCGCTCCCACGGGTCTTCCTTCAAGAAGCGCATCGCCACGTCGAAGGTGGCGCCGCCCCAGCATTCGAGCGAGAACAGTTCGGGCAGCATGCGCGCATAGTACGGCGCGATGGCGAGCATGTCGGCAGTGCGCATGCGGGTGGCGAACAGCGACTGGTGCGCGTCGCGCATGGTGGTATCGGTCAGCAGCACGCGCGGCTGCTCGATCATCCATTGCGCAAAGCGCTCGGGACCGAGTTCGAGCAGCTTGTCGCGCGAGCCCGGACGCGGTGCGCTGCTGCGCTCGACCTGCGGCAAGGGGGCGTGCGCCCGCGCCGCGGCGGGCGCGGCCCGGCCTTTCATCTCGGGATTGCCGTTGACCGAGACCGTGCCGATGAAGCGCAGCAGGCGCGTGGCCCGGTCCTGGCGCTTGCTGAAGTTGAACAGCGCGGGGGTCGAATCGATGAAGCGCGTGATGCATTCGCCGCTGCGGAACTGCGGATGGTTGACCACGTTTTCGAGAAATTGCAGGTTGGTCGCTACGCCGCGAATCCTGAACTCGCGCAAGGCGCGGTCCATGCGGGCGATCGCCTCGTCCGAGGTGGCCGCCCAGGTGGTCACCTTGACCAGCAGCGAATCATAGTAAGGCGTGATGACCGCGCCCGAATAGGCGGTGCCGCCATCGAGCCGCACCCCGAAGCCGGCGGCGCTACGATAGGCGATCAGGCGGCCGTAGTCGGGCGCGAAGTTCTTTTCCGGGTCTTCGGTGGTGATGCGGCATTGCAGCGCGTGGCCGTTCATGCGGATGCCGTCCTGCGCCGGCACGCCCGCCAGGTCGTCCGGCCCGCTGCCGATCGATGCGCCTTCGGTGATGCGGATCTGGGCCTTGACGATATCGATGCCGGTGATCTGCTCGGTCACCGTGTGCTCGACCTGGATGCGGGGATTGACCTCGATGAAGTAGAACTGCCCGGTATCGGCGTCCATCAGGAATTCGACGGTCCCGGCGTGGGTGTAGCCGACGGCGCGCCCCAGGCGCAGCGCGGCCTCGCACAGGGCGGCGCGCTGGGCGTCGTCGAGGTAAGGGGCCGGCGCCCGTTCCACCACCTTCTGGTTGCGCCGCTGGACCGAGCAATCGCGCTCGAACAGGTGAACCAGCGTGCCATGGCAGTCGCCCAGGATCTGAACCTCGACGTGGCGCGCGCGGCGCACCAGCTTTTCGAGGAACATCTCGTCGTTGCCGAAAGCGGCCGCCGCCTCGCGCCTGGCCGGCCCCAGCTGGGCCTCGAGATCGGCTTCGCTCTCGATGGCGCGCATGCCGCGCCCGCCGCCTCCCCAGCTTGCCTTGAGCATCAGCGGGTAGCCGATTTCGGCCGCGATGGCCTTGACTGCCGCCAGGTCCTCCGGCAAGGCGCCGCTGGCGGGCATGACCGGCACGGCGGCGCCGACGGCCGCATGGCGTGCCGCCACCTTGTTGCCCAATGTACGCATCAGATCGCCCCGGGGACCGATAAAGGCGATCCCCCTGGCCAGGCAGGCGTCGGCAAAGTCCGGATTCTCGGACAGGAAACCATAACCCGGGTGGATGGCGTCGACGCCCGCTTCGACGGCGATGCGCAGGATGTCGTCGATGTCCAGGTAGGCCGCGATCGGCTTTTTGCCCTCGCCCACGAGGTAGCTTTCATCGGCCTTGAAGCGATGCAGGGCAAAGCGGTCTTCCTGGGCATGGATCGACACCGTGCGGATGCCCAGCTCGGCGGCGGCGCGCATCACCCGGATGGCGATTTCGCCGCGGTTGGCGACGAGGATTTTCTTGATGGCGAGGTGAGGCATGAGCAGGTCCGGATCCGATGATGAATGAGTCTGCTCACTATAATTGCGCCGCCCGTGGCCAGCGTCGTCGGAACGGACGATCCGGTCCATCCCTGGCCGTGGCGGCATCGCGGGTCGCGTGCCGCGGCGCGCGGACGGCGGGATCAGCGGGCCGCGCGGGCGAACATGGTAGTGAAGTCCACTGCCCCGCTCGGTCGGGGGTGTCCCCCGGCATGCTGTGGTGCGCCTTCCGGCCTGGAGCGCGGCTCGGCCATGGTTCCTTGCGATTCGGTCAGCTCGTACACGGCCAGGATACTGGCGAGCAATGCGCCATACTTCAGTGATGTGTTCATCATGGTCTCCACAGGCAGCTTCTCCGTGCCGGGGGCATCGGGATGGCTTTTCTTTAACACTACAACACGACGCCACCGCCGGCCTCGTCGGTTTGGACGATATTTACGCCAAGCCCATTTGCTGCATTCGGCTTATAATTAAGCTACGAAAACAATATCTTGCCTTCCATTTTGGGAACATCGCGCCAATCCGGAAAGGGTCATCCAATACCGCGCAATGAGACTGATCACTGATGCAATCCGTGTCCAGCACCGCTTTTTTCGCCAGCAAGATCAGTCCGCCTGGCATCCCGGCAGAGCAAGTGTTACGTCCGACGCTGTGCAAGCAGATATGCCATGCAAGCGCCGCCAAACTGGTGCTGGTGCGTGCGCCTGCCGGTTTCGGCAAGACCAGCGCGATGGCCGAGGCGCGCGCCCAGCTGGAACAGTCCGGTGTCGACACCGCCTGGCTCACGCTCGACCGGGCCGACAACGATCCGTCGCGTTTCCTGGCCGGCCTGGCCGTCGCCACCAGGCACCTGAAGCCGGACCCGGACGCGCCGCTTGCGCCCCTCGACACCATCGCGCTGCTGGCCTCGCACAGCTCGCCCTTCGTGCTGTTCGTCGACGAGTTCGAGATCATCCGGGAGCCGGCCGTGCTTAACCTGGTCCGCGAGATCATCGCGCACCTGCCGCGCCGCAGCAAAATCGTCCTCGGTTCGCGCAGCCTGCCCGACCTGGGCCTGGGCCGCCTGCGCGCCCAAGGGCAACTGATGGAGATCGACACCGAGCACCTGCGCTTCACGCTCGCGGAAACCAATGATTTTTTCAGGCTGCGCCAGCAGGAGCCCTTGCCGGCGGAAGCATTGTCGCGGCTGCACGGCAAGACCGAAGGCTGGGTTGCCGCATTGTGGCTGGCCTCGCTTTCGCTGGCCCGGCGCGGGGCCGACAGCGATTTCATCGACCGCTTTTCCGGCACCAACCGCGCCGTGGCCGACTACCTGGCCGAAGACGTGCTGTCGCAGCAACCGGAAGAGATTCGCGACTTCCTCCTGCGCACCAGTATCTTGCGCAACCTCAACCCCTCGCTGTGCCAGGCACTCAATCCGCACCAGAACACGGATGGCATCCTGGCCCGGCTCGAAGCGGCCAGCCTGTTCCTGGTGCCGATCGCCACGGAGGAGAACACCTACCGCTATCACAGCCTGTTTTCCACTTTCCTGCGCGCGCGCCTGGCGCAGGAACGGCCCGACGAGCTGTGCCGCCTGCACCAGGCGGCCATGGAGTGGTACCAGGCGCACGGGCGGCCGGTGCCGGCCATCGATCATGCGATCGAGGCCGGCGACTACCCGCGCGCCCTCGAACTATTGTCCTTGCACGCCAATGGCTTCCTCGAGCAGGGGCGCATGCACTTGCTGGCGCGCTGGTTCGCCGTGATACCGGAAACCTTGCTGCGTGACTATCCCCTGCTGCAAATCGCGGCAGTCTGGGCCGCCTGCTTCGCGCGCGGCCCGCAGGAGGCCATGGACCTGCTCGAACGCTCAGGCTGCACGCGCAGTACCGATCCCGTCATCGTTGCCAATGTGAACGCGTTGCGCCCCCTCCTGCTGAACCTGATGGATCGCTTCGAGGATGCCTACAGCGCCGGCCGCGACAGCCTGTCCCGCCTGCCGAGCGCCGACCCGTTTGCCGACGCCGTGCTGACCAATGCCATGGCCTACATCGTCGCGGCGATGGGCGAGCACAAGGAGGCGCACCGCCTGCTCGACGTGTCGCGTCATTTGCTGGGCAACAGCTTCTTCAACCGCATGTATTCCGATGCGGTCGAGGGCATGCTGGACCTGCACCAGGGCCGGCTGCGGCAAGCGAGCGCACGTTTTCGCATGGCCCTCAGCGCCACCCACTCGTCCTCGCACACCCTGGCCAGTGGCAACGCACTCGCCGGCGTGCTGTATGCCGACACCAGGTACGAGGCGAACGACCTGGCCCAGGCTGAGCACTTGCTCAACGTCCACTTGCCGATGGCGCGCGATGTGGGCATGCCCGATCACATGATCAGCTGCCACCTGATGTTGGCACGCATTGCGTTTACCCGCGGCGACATCGACCAGGCCTTCGAGCAGCTGATCAAGCTTGAATACCTGGGCCAGCGCCGTCAATTGCCGCGCGTGCTGGCAAGCGCACGGCTGGAGCGCTCCCGCCTGCTGCTACTTCAGGGCAATGCGCGCGCCTCGCGCGAGGAACTGGTGCGCGCCGACGACCGCGCCGTCTGGGACCGGGTGCGCCCTACCCAGTTCCCCCATGATCTCGAATACATCGAGCTGGGCCAGCTGCGCTGGGAAGTCAGCTTCGGCGATGCGGCGGCGGCGGCGCCGCGCTTGCTGCAGGCAATCAAGAATGCACGTTCACTGGAATTGCATCGGCGCGCGCTCAAGCTGCAGGTCCTGTACAGCCTGGCCCTGGCGCGCACGAATTCCCCCCTTGCCGTCGAGACCATGCAGGATGTCTTGCACCAGGCATGCGAGGAAGGCTTCATGCGCCTGATCCTGGATGAAGGCATGGCGCTCGCCCCGCTGGTCCACAAAGTACATGCCCGTGTCACCGATCAACAGGGGCGCCAGGCCGATCCGATCTTCCTGGAATACCTGCAACGCCTGCTCGATGTACTCGGCCCGTGCATCGGCATGCCGGAGCTGGTCCCGGCGGAGATGCTGGAGCCGCTGACGCGCAAGGAGGAGCGGGTACTGCATCTGCTTGCCGATGGTTATTCCAACAGCGCGATTGCCGAAAAGCTGTTCGTGTCCGACAGCACGGTACGCACCCACCTGCGCAATATCAACATGAAGCTCAACGCGAACAGCCGCACGCAGGCGGTGGCCATCGCGCGCCGCCTGCAGCTGATCCGCTGACATTCAGCCCAGCCTGAGCACCTCGACCGGGATGGCCGTCATGATGGGCATGCCGTTGATGGACTGGTAACCGGTATCGGATGCGACCAGGCGCGAGGTCGACTCCGGGATTTGATGCTCGTCGTCGCTGCCTGCACCCCAGCAATGGGTGACCGACACCATGCCGCGCCGCAGCGTCGGATCGCAGCGCGCGATAGCGGTAACGCGGCCTGTGGCCGACACCACCGCCACCTTCTCCCCATCGGTCAAGCCAAGCTGCGCGAAATCGTCGGGGTGCAGGAAGGCAGGGTTGTCGGGAATCCGCGCGCGGCTCTTTGCGGCATCGGTCAGGCCCGAGTTGACGAATTCACGCACGCGCCGCACCGTCAGCAGCAGGCCCGGGGCGCTGGCCTGCTCCAGGGTGGCGGCCACTGCCGCGATCTCGTCCAGCACATCGGCCGCCGCCAGTTCAAGCTTGTCGGTCCATTCGGGACGAGGCGGCTGGACAAAGATCTTCCCGGCATCGAAAATCGCACCTGCCGGCTGCGCGCGCACCTCGTCGAGCGGCACCCTGCTCCCGAGCGCAATCGCAGCCAGCACTTCTTCGGTCGATGGCGCCGGCGCGGCGCTGCACACGAGATTACCAAGCTGCATCGGCCCCCCCATGCGGCGCGCTATCTCCCAGAAAAATTTCCAGTCATCGATCAGCTGCGAGCCCGCCGGCGCCGCGACCACCGGCGTTGCGTAGCGTGCATAGGGCTGCTGGAACATCGCCTCCAGGAAGCCCGTGTGGTCGTGCCGCTCGAACGCCAGCGTGGGCGCGATCACGTAATCGGCCAGCTTGGCCGTGGCCGACAGGCGCGGATCGATCGTCACCAGCAGCTCCAGCGCGCCAAGCGCCGCAATGGCCTTGGCCTGGTCGGGCAGCGCCACGGCGGGGTTGCCGCCCAGGCAGATCAGCGCCTTGATCTGGCCGCTCCCTTCCAGCAGGATTTCGTCGGCCAGCTCGGCCGACATCATTTGTCCGAATATGCGTCCCAGCCCGAGCCGGCGCGAACGCGGCCCCGTCAGCCAGGAGCGCTTGGGCGGGCTGACGTCGGCGTGGCGCGCCACAAAGGGCTGCAGCACGCCCGGATTCGGCACTTCGTCGCCTTCGCGCAGGTAGCGGCCGCACAGCACGTTCAAGCATTGCACCAGGTGTTCGGCGATGTTCGAGTGGGGGCCCATATTCGGCCCGGTACCGCTGCCGGCCATGCCGCGCCTTCCTTGCTGCGCAAAGATGCGCGCGGCCGCGACGATATCGTCGGCATTCACATCGGCCCGCCTTGCCGCAGCCTCGGGCGTAAACGGCGCCAGCGCGGCACGCAGTTGCGCGATGCCGTCCACATGGCGGTCGCAGAATGCCTGGTCATACCACTTCTCGCGCAGCACGACGTGGACGATGCCAGCCAGCAGCGCGGCATCCTCGCCCGGCCGGGGCTGCAGGAACAGGTCGGCCTGCAGCGCCGTTTCCGTCCGGCGCGGATCGATGACGATCAGCTTCATGCCACGCACCCTGGCGTCGCGCAAGGTCTTGGTGGGGTTGGTGTGGCCAAAGCCCGAGGTGCTCGGCCCTCCCATGACCGACACCAGCGGATTGGTACCGATCAGCATCCACACGTCGGCCTGGTCGAAACGCTGCGGCCCGCCGTTGAACACGCCGATCCGCTCGCTTGCCACCCATTTCGCCGACTGGTCGATCGTCATCGTGCCGAACAGGCAAGGCGTGTCGAGCGCCGCCGCAAAGGCGGTTGCCGCAGGCGCGTTGACGGCGCTGAACCAGGCTTGCGTGCCCAGGAAGATGCCAACCGCGCGCGGCCCGTGCTGGTCGACGATAGCCTTGAGCCTGGCAGCGATCTGGTCGAGCGCATCGTCCAGCTCGACCGGCGCCAGGGCGCCGCTCGCATCGCGCCGCATCGATTGGCGGAAGCGTCCCTGTCCGTACAGCAGGTCCGTATTTTGCACCCCTTTGATGCAGGTGTATCCGCGCGTCACCGGATCGTTGCGATCGCCACGTACGTCGACCGCGCGGCCGTCCTCGATCGTCACATCGACGGCGCAGAAGCCGGGACAAATCCTGCAGTATGTCTTTTTGATCTCAGTCATGGAGTCCGTCCGGCAGAGAGCGCTTCAGGGTAGGGTTCATTGCTCGGCGAACGCGCGCTCGATGACGAAGTCGCCTGGCGTCGACGTGTTGCCTTCCTCGAAACCGAGGCCGTGCAGCATCTGCTTCAGGTCGCGCAGCATGCCGGGGCTGCCGCAGATCATCACGCGATCGTGGGCCGCATCGAATGGCGGCACCTGCAGGTCGGCGAACAGCTTTCCCGACTCGATCAGCTCGGTCACGCGCCCCATATTGCGGTAGGGTTCGCGCGTGACGGTCGGGTAGTAGCGCAGCTTGCTCGTCACCAGCTCGCCCAGGAATTCGTGGCGGGGCAGGTGCTCCACCAGCAGGTCGTGATAGGCCAGCTCGTCCTTTTGACGCACGCCATGCACCAGGATGACCTGATCGAACTTCTCGTACGTCTCGGGGTCGCGCACGATGCTCATGAACGGCGCCACGCCCGTGCCGGTGGACAGCAGGTACAAGCGGCGGCCCGGCCGCAAATAGTCGATCAACAGCGTGCCGGTGGGCTTGCGCCCCACCACGATGCTGTCGCCGACCTGCACGTGCTGCAGGCGCGACGTCAGGGGGCCGTCCTGTACCTTGATGCTCAGGAACTCGAGGTGGTCTTCGTAGTTGGCGCTGACGATGCTGTAGGCGCGCAGCAGCGGCTTGCTATCGACCCGCAAGCCGATCATCGTGAAGTGGCCGTTCGAGAACCGCAGCGCCGGATCGCGCGTCGTGGTGAACGTAAACAGCTTGTCGGTCCAGTGATGGACGCTCAATACCCGTTCTTCGTTGATGGCGCTCATGGCTTTCCAGATGTGAGGTTAGGAAATCGCTTCACTGCTCGCCGCCCAGCTCGATTGCAGGAAGTCTTCAACCGCGCTGTTGAATAAGTCGTTCTTGTCCCCGGCGACCATATGGCCGGCGCCTTCGACATCGAAAAACTTTGCATGCGGAATTAATCGGAGCAGCAGCTGGGCGCCCTCCTCGCTCACCACGTCGCTTTTCTTGCCGCGCACCAGCAGCGTCGGTACCGTGACCCGGCGCGCGCTGCGTTCCAGGCGTTCGGCGATTGCATCGGCATGCGCCTGTCCATGGAAGGTATTGAAGGCGGGATCCCAGTGCCAGTGCAGGCGGCCATCGTCCTTGAGGCGCAGGTTTTTCTTCAGGCCGTCGTTCGAACTTGGACGCGGCCTTCCCGGCAGGTAGCGGGCAACGGCGTCCGCCGCCTCGGCCAGGTCGGCGAAGCCATCCGGGTTGCCGTTCATGAATGCGCGTATGTGATTGACGCCGGCCACGGACATGCGCGGCACCACGTCGACCAGCACCAGGGCGCCGGCCAGCGGCGCGCCGCTTTCCCCGATCGTAATGAGCGAGGTGGCGCCGCCGAGCGAGGCGCCGACCAGCGCCGGGCGCTGCTCGAGCGTGGCGATCACCGCTTTCAGGTCGCCGGAAAAGGCATCGAGCGAATAGTCGCCATCGGCTGCCCAGGCGCTCTCGCCATGGCCGCGCAGGTCGAGTGCGATGACATGGCATCCCATGTGCACCAGCTCGCGCGCGGCCTGGCCCCACGAGTGGCGGGTCTGCCCGGCGCCGTGCAGCAGGATCACCGGCGGCCGGCGCGGGTCGCCGCCCACATCGGCCGCCAGCACCATGCCGTCCGCTCCCGCAAATCTTGTCGTTTTCAATGTCATCGCCTTGTTCCTGAAAATGGGGTTGCTCGATTGTCCTGCGGGTTCAAAACTGGGATGCGGGCAGCCGCACCACAGCGCCGTCGAGTGCATCGCTGACCGTGACCTGGCAGCCCAGGCGGCTGTTGTGGGCCGGCTCCACGACGAACTCCAGCATGTCTTTTTCTGCCCGGCCAGGCTGTTCGATCCGGTCCAGCGAAGCGTCGTCCAGATAGCAGTGGCAGGTCGCGCAAGCACCCGCGCCACCGCACTCGCCGACGATGCCGCCGATGCCATGGCTGACCGCCTCGTGCATCAGGCTTGAACCGGAGGTGGCGTTGATCTCCGTCGCCAGCCCATCATGGGCTATGAAGGTTATGAGAGGCATTCTTGTTCCGTTTTCGTAGAGGAGAAACAGTCGCGTAGCTCGATCGTCTCGTCGCCGACGCGCTCTGGGTCGGCGCTTGCCTGGTCGGCCAGGAAGCGCTTGCTGATCATGAAATCCTTGGGACGATTGACCGCGTCCACGGCGATCAGCCTGCCGCCCTTGAAGTAAAAGGCGGAAAAACTGCGGCCGCTGCCGGCACTGCCGCGCAGCACCACCCGGTCGTAACCCTGGCTGAGCCCGGCAATCTGCAGTTTCAGGTCATACTGGTCGGACCAGAACCAGGGCAAGGCCCGATACGGAATCGTCTTGCCGCACAGCGCCTGCGCGGCCGTGCGCGCCTGGTCGGTCGCATTCTGGACCGATTCGAGCCGCAGCCGGCAGTCGTAGATCGGATTGTAGTGATTGCTGCAGTCGCCGACGGCGAAGATATCGGGGTCGCTGGTCCTGGCGCATTCGTCGACGACGATCCCGTTGTCGACCGTGAGGCCGGCCTGCTGCGCCAGTTCGCTTGCCGGCAGCACGCCCACGCCGATGATCACCACGTCGGCGCCGAGGCGCCGCCCGTCGCCGGTGACGACCGCTTCGACGCGCTCTTTCCCCTCGATCGCCAGCACCGATGCATCGGTGACGATGTTGACACCCTCCTCCCCGTGCACGCGTGCATAGAAGGCCGACACTTCCGGCGCAGTGACCCGCTGCAGCAGGCGCGGCATGGCTTCCAGCACCGTCACCTGCATCCCCGTCTGGCGCAGCGACGCCGCCGCTTCCAGCCCGATATAGCCGCCGCCGATGATCACGGCGCGCTTGCCGGGCGCAGTGGCTTGCCGGATCGCCAGCACATCGTGCGCCTGGCGCAGGTAGAACACACCCGGCAGCGCGCTGCCGGCGATGTCCAGGGTTCGCACCCTGGCGCCAGTGGCCAGCACCAGCTTGCTGTAGTGCAGGTGGCTGCCGTCGCCGAGGGCAAGCTGCCTGCGCGCGCGGTCAATCGCCACGGCCCGCGTCCCCAGCAGCACATCGACTTTTTCCTTCTCGTAGAACGCTTGCGGTCGAATCAGCAGTTCCTGCTCTGCCTTGTCGCCGCACAGGAAAGCCTTCGACAGCGGCGGCCGATGGTAGGGCAGCAGCGCTTCGTCGCTGACCAGCGTGATCGCGCCGGTCCAGCCTTCCTGGCGCAAGCTGGCGCACAGCTGTGCCCCGGCATGGCTGCCTCCCACTATCACGCAATGTTGATCACTCATGGCAAACCCCGCTTCTGTGTGTGCTTCATTCGATGCCGCGCCTACGCGCCCTTCCATGCCGGCGCGCGCTTCTGGGCGAAGGCCAGCGGGCCTTCGCGCACGTCGTCCGATTTGAACAGGGCGCGCACCGCGGGGTACTTGTTCTGGCGTGCGTGGGCCTCGGCCAGCGAACCTTCTTCGGCCCCCATGCGCACGATTTCCAGCGAGGCCCGGATCGACATCGGGCTGCACGCGAGGATCTCGGCGGCCCAGCGCCTCGCTTCGTCCATCAGCGCGCCAGCCGGGACGACCTGGTTGACGAAGCCCAGCCGCATTCCCTCCTCCGCGCCGACCTTGCGTCCGGTCAGGATCATGCCCATCGCCTGCTTGAGCCCGACCTGGGTGGGCAGGCGCAGCAGCCCGCCGGCCAGCGCGGCGAGGCCCACCTTCGGTTCCGGCAGCGCGAACTGCGCATTGTCGGCGGCGATGATCAGGTCACAGGCGAGCGCGATTTCGAAGCCGCCGCCCATCGCCACCCCGTTCACCGCGGCGATCACCGGCTTGTTGCGGTCGAAGCGCCCGGTCAGGCCGGCAAAGCCCATCACCGGCGGCATGATGCTGGCGCCGCGCGCCATGGCGGTGGCGGTAAATTTCAAGTCATTGCCCGAACAGAAGGCGCGTTCGCCGGCGCCGGTGATGATCGCCACCCATTGTTCGGGATCGCTGGCGAAGTCGTCGAACACTTCGGCCAGTTCCGCATTCGCGTCCGGATGGAGGGCGTTCAGCGCATCGGGACGGTTGATGGTCACGATCGTCAGCGGCCCTTCCCGCTCGACCTTGCAATAGCGGCGCGCCAGCTGGCGGCGGTCGCGCGCGACCGCGCCCGCTTCCCAAACAGGGTGGCCGAAGGGATCGATGCGGATATGGCCGCCACTGCCGACGGCCGAGCGCTCGGTGGACAGCAGCAGGCCGAGCGAGGCTTCGTCGTCCGCCAGCACCTTGGCCATGGTGCGCGCGCCATCGGGCGTGCGCACCACCACCACGCCGTACAGCGGCGCGCCATCGCGCCCGTACAGTACGGTATAGGTTTCCACCGCAGCCGGCCCCGTGTACTGTTCGAGCAGCGCCGGCACCGGTCCGCGCGCGGCGTCCGCTGCCGCCTGCACCGAGTAATCCAGGGCCAGCGGGGCCGGCGCCGGCTGCGCGCCGACCACCAGCGCATGGTGCCGGTTGACGAAGCCACCCTGGCCGTACAGCAGGCCAAGTTCGCCCGGGGCCGCGCGCAGTGCGCGCACCATCGCGCACACCGCGTGCGACATGTAGTTGTTCAGCGGGCCGCCGAAGAAAGTCAGGCCGCCGGCGACGCTCGGCGGGTGCCGTTGCGGATCGAGTCCGAGCACCCGCAGCGCCATTTTGGGCACCACCGGGAAACAGCTGTACAGTTCCATCTTGCCGAAGCGGGCCGCGTCGCCGCCGGCGACATCCACCGCGCGCTGCAGCACGGCGGTCTGCGCACTGCTGCTGTCATAACGGTCGCGCTTCAGGTAGTCGTCCGCTTCGCTGGCGTCGGCCCCGCCCCAGATGTGCACGATCCGCTCCTCGGGCACGCCGGCCGCGCGTGCGAGCGCGAGGCTGGTGACGATGACGGCGGCGGCTTGGTTGACCTGGGGATTGGCCACCATCAGTTTCGGATAGGGCCAGTTGATCAGGCGGTTGGCCGCGTCGACGGTGCCGATGGCGGCCGCATCCGGCGCCTGCCGGTTCCACGACGACGGGTTGCGCGCGGCCACGGACGCGTACTGGGCCCACAGACGGGCCGACTCGTCCTGCGCCTGCGCGGGCGTCTGGCCCCACGCGGCCTGCGCAGCCATTTCATATAGCGGGTAGATCTGGGCCGGATCGGTGACGCCGAGGCGCCTGGTCAGCCCGTTCAGTTCGTACGAAATCGACGGGAACCGGGCGCTCGCTTCCTTGGCCGGCATCGGCGTCCACGGCAACTGGAGCTTGTCCTTGCGGGCCCGCGTGCGCGCATTCATCGCCTCGCCGCCGACAATCGCCGCCACCGTCTGTTCGCCGCGCGCGATGCGCACCGCTGCTTCATGGACCAGGCGGATCGGCGCGTCGCCACCGCTGCTGGCATTGACGGCGCGCGCCGGGCGGATGCCCAGCCGTTCGCACAGCTGCGCGACGGGATCGGCGTAGCGCCAGGTGATGAAGCCGATCAGTTCGAGCGAATCGATGCGCGCCAACAGCGCACCGCCGGCGTCGGCATTCGCCGCGCGCAGCGCTTCGGCCATCAGCGCCAGCGGTTCGAGCGCATCGGCCGGCTGCGCCGGACGATCGACGAACTCGCCGATGCCGACGATGACAGGGGTCGTTTCAGGGGTATTCAAGACTGGCTCCATTCGGTCAGGCCATCGAGGGCCTCGATCCTGCCATCGGCTGCCAGCAGGGGATTGACTTCCAGCGACAGCAGGTCCGGCCCCAGCGCCAGCGCAGCCTCGCCAATCGCGACGATGGTGCGCGCCAGCTGCTCGCGGTCGACCGCGGGCGCGCCGCGGAAGCCGTCGAGCAGCGCCGCGCCGCGCAGTTCCTGCAGCATGTCGAGCGCGTCCTGCTGCTGGATCGGCAGCAGGCGCATGCTGGTGTCCTTGAGCACTTCGACCAGCACGCCGCCCAGGCCGACCACGATGGCCGGCCCCCACTGCGGGTCGCGCATGGTGCCGACGAACAGTTCCACGCCCGCGCCGCGCATCGGCGAGACGATCACGCCGTCAATGCTCGCCTCCGGCTTGGCCGCCGTGACGGACGCCATCATCTTGTCGTAAGCCGCGCGCACCGCATCGTCGCCGCGCAGGTTGAGCGCCACGCCCCCCACTTCGGTCTTGTGCAGGATATCGGGCGAAGCGATTTTCAGCACCACCGGCGCGTCCAGCGTGCGCGCCGCCTGCACCGCTTCGTCGGCCGACCGGACCACCAGCGCCGGCACCACCGGCACCTCGTACGCGGCCAGGTGTTCCAGCACGGCGCGCTCGGTGGCCGGACGCCGGTCCACCGTCGCGCGCTGCGCGCCGGCGGTGCGCACGCGCGCCTGCCAGGCGCCGCGCCGCAGCAGGTGGCCCAGCGCATTGACGCAGTGGCGCACGCCGCCGCCCGAATACACGACGCCCAGTTCTTCGGTCAGCGCGCGCGCTTCGCCGTTGACCGAGGTGAAGGTATTGCTCATCATCAGGCATGGCTTGCCGGCGCTCTGGAAGCCGGCGCCGACATTCTTGATGAAGGTGCGCGCGAAGCCGCGCTTGTCTTCCTTGAGCGGCGCATCGAACACGAAGCCCAGCACGCCGATCGACGGGTCGCTGGCCAGCTCTTCCAGCGAGCGCGCGATCAGCTCGGGTTCGAGCATCGCGGCGCCGGTGATGTCGAGCGGGTTCGATGGCGTCGCCAGCGCCGGCAGCGTCTCGCGCAGCCGCGCCAGCGTGGCATCGGCCAGCTGGGGAATGGCAACGCCCTCCGCTTCCGCCTGGTCGGTGACGATCTCGCATACCCCGCCCGACATGGCGGTCAGGGCCAGGCCCTTGCCGGTGACCGGTCCCAGGCGTGCGAACAGGTCGGTGGTGACGATCAGTTCTTCCAGCGAGCGCACGCGCGTGATGCCCAGCTGCAGGCACAGGGCGTCGAACGTACGGTCATTGCCGACCAGCGAGCCGGTATGGGCCTGGGCGGCGCGCGCGGTCGCCTCGCTGGTGCCGACCTTGAGCACGACGACCGGCTTGCCGGCCGCCGCGGCGGCGCTGACGGCGGCGACGAAACGGGCGGGGTCGCGCACCGATTCGAGGAACAGCGCGATGGCGCGCGGTTCCGGCTGGCCGGCCAGGTAGTCGATGGCGTCGGCGACGCTGATATCGGCTTCGTTGCCGGTGGCAATCATGTGGGTCAGGCCGACGCGCTGCTGGTAGGCGAACTGTTCGAGCTGGCCGGCGATCGCGCCGCTTTGCGACACCACCGCGACATTCGCGCCCGGCATTGCGCGCCGCAGCGGCGTGGTCCACATCGGCGTGTTGGCCACGAAGTTGGCGAAGCCCAGGCAGTTCGGGCCGAGGATGCGGATGCCCGCCTCGCGCGCCGCCGCCGCCAGCTCCTGCTGGCGCTCGGCGCCGGCGCTGCCCAGTTCGGCAAAGCCGGCCGACAGGATCACCGCGCCGCCCACCCGCGCCTGGCGCAGGTCGGCGAACGCTTCGATCATCTTCGATTCCGGCACCATCAGCAGCGCCGCGTCGATCTCTTCGCCGGTGGCGGCGCAGCTGGTCGCAGCCGCCTGGCCGAAGATGGTTCCCCCTTTCGGGTTGACCATGTGAACCCGGCCGGCGTAGCCGAAGCGGGTCAGGTTGTCCTGCACGGCGGTCGACCAGATCGAGCGCTCGGTGGCGCCCACCAGGGCGATCGAGCGCGGATTGAACAGGCGCTCGATGGCCTGGCGGCCGACGCCTGGCGCGGCTGCCTCGTATGTTTGATGGCTCAACACGTAATACTCCTTGTAGTTGCAGCCAGGCCGGGCCCGCAAGGGCCGCGCCTGGCGAATTTGCTTAGTGCGCCGTCGCTGGGACGCCGCCGGCCTGGCTCGGAACCTGCTGCGGGACCTGCTGCGGGACCTTTTGCAGCAGGAAGTAGGACAGCGCGGGAATCAGGATCATCGCCCCGATCATGTTCCACATGAACATGAAGGTCAGCAGAATGCCCATGTCGGCCTGGAACTTGATCGGCGAGAATGCCCAGGTGACCACGCCGGCCGCCAGCGTCACCCCGACCAGCACCACGACCTTGCCGGTGAACTGCACCGCGCCCCGGTAGGCTTCGGCCAGCGTGGCGCCGCGGCGCTGCAGGTCCAGCTGCACGCTGACCAGGTAAAGCGCATAGTCGACCCCGATGCCCACGCCGAGCGCGATCACCGGCAGCGTGGCCACCTTGACGCCCATGCCCAGGTAGACCATCAGGGCCTCGCACAGGATCGAAGTCAGCATCAGCGGCAATACCGTGACCACGGTGGCGCGCCAGTTGCGGAAGGTGATCAGGCACAGCACGATGACCGCCAGGTAGACCAGCAGCAGCATGGTCGTGTTGGCCTTCTTGACGACGATATTGGTCACCGCCTCGATGCCGGCGCTGCCGGCCGCCGGCAGGAATTGCACGGCTTCGCGGTCATGCCCGGCGGCGAACTGCTCGGTGGCCGCCAGCACCCGCTCCAGGGTCGCGGCCCGGTGGTCGGCCAGGTAGGCGACGACGGGCGTGACCGAGCAGTCGGAGTTGATCAGCTCGGGGTTGGCATCCTGGGCCCGGATCACGCCAGTGTTGTTCAAGTCCTGGTTGTGGCTCACGGTCAGCCATTTGGGCGAGGCTTCATTCAGCCCGGACGTGATCTTCACCACGCTGTCCGCCAGCGACGTCGTCGTCTGCACGCCCTCGACGGCGCGCAGCGCCGCGTCGAGCCGGTCGATGTCCATCAACACCTCCGACTTTTCGCAGCCGCCGCTTGGCGTCTTGACGATCACGGCGAACTGGTCGCTCGAGAGGCCATAGTGGGCCGTGATGTAGGCGTTGTCGAGGTTGTAGCGCGAGTTGGCGCGCAATTCCGGCGCGCCCTGTTCGAGGTCGCCGATCTGCAGGTTCAGGCTGACGGCGAAACCGCCGATCGCCAGCACGGCGGACACGATCACCGTCGGCAGCGCCCAGCGCCGTTCGGTGAAGCGGTCCAGCAGGTTCCACAGGCCGCCGATGCCCTGGCCTGCCCCGGCCTTCTTGTCGAGCTGCAGGCTGCGCCGCGCCGCCGTCGCGCTGACACCGGTGTACGACAACAGGATCGGAATCAGGATCAGGTTGGTGATGACCAGTACGCTGACGCCGATGCTGGCCGTGATCGCCAGGTCGCGGATGACGGGAATATCGATCACCGACAGCACGGCGAACCCGACCACGTCGGCCAGCAGCGCGGTGACGCCGGCCAGGAACAGGCGGCGGAAGGTATAGCGCGCCGCCACATATTTATGGATGCCGCGTCCGACGTCCTGCATGATGCCGTTCATCTTCTGCGCGCCGTGCGATACCCCGATGGCAAACACCAGGAACGGCACCAGCATCGAATAGGGATCGAGTTCGAAGCCGAACAGGCGGATCAGGCCGAGCTGCCAGATCACCGCCACCATCGAGCACGACAGCACAAGCGCGGTACTGCGGATGCAGCGGGTATAGCCATAGATCAGCGCGGCGGCAATGGCGGCGGCGATGGCGAAATACGTCATCACTTCGCGCAATCCTTCGATCAGGTCGCCCGCCAGCTTGCCGAAGCCGACCACATAGACCTTGACCTTGCCTGGCTTGCCCGGCACCAGCGTCGATGCCGTGTCGCGCAGTTCGGCTTCGATGTCGCGCCCGAGCTGGCCATAGTCGATGCGTTCGCCGGTGTCGCCGTAGCGTTCGAGAACGGGTGCAACGATCATCGCCGAGCGCATGTCGTTGGCGACCAGGCTGCCGAGCAGGTTGGCGCGGCCGATATTGGTGCGCAGCTGCGCGATCGATTCCGCCGAGCCGTCATAGGTGGGAGGCATCACCGCGCCACCCTGGTACCCCTCCTCGGTCACCTCGTTCCAGCGCACGGCCGACATCCATACCGATTTGACCGCCGGACGATTGACGCCCCGGATCAGGTACAGCTTGTCGTTGATCTTGCGCATCGCATCGAGGAATTCCGGATCGTAGATATCCCCCTGCGTGTTTTCCACCACCACCCGCAGGCTGTTTCCCAGGCCATGCAGGTCTTTCTGGTTGGCCAGGTAATTGCGGATGTAGGGATGCGACTGCGGCATCAGCTTGTCGAAGCTGGCGTTGACCTCGAGCGTGGTCGCCTTGAAGGCGAGGAAGCCCGTGGCCAGCACGACCAGCACCATCACCAGCTGGCGATAGTTGAAGATCAGGCGTTCGAGAAACGAACCCGAGCGCTTGTCGAAGTCGCGCTGGTCGGCAATGACCGTGGCCGTATCAAATTGGTTCGATGGTGTTGTCATGATTTATCTCGCTTCCCTGGAAGCCGACTTGCCGGCACGCGCGGCCAGTGCCGGGGTGTGATGGACGGCACCGCTTGCCTCCACGGTTGCAAGGTGCACGCCGCGCGCGCCCGTCAACAGCAACTTGCCGTCGCTTGCCGCACTCACGCCATACAGGGGCGCCGTGCGCGCCAGCGGCACTTTCCTGAAGCGCTCGCCGTCCCGGCTTTCGATCAGTTCGCCGCCCAGGCTGGTCAGCACCACGCGGCCGCCGGCCAGGATCGCGCCCGCGGTCAGGTGGCCCTCGATCCCGGTGTCGAGCCTGGACCAGTTTGCCCCGCCGTCGCGGCTGCGCCAGGCATTGCCGCGCAAGCCGAAGACCAGCACCTCGCCCGCATTGCCCGTGATGCCGAACAGCGTCCCCGCGTACGGCAATGGCACCCGCACAAAGCGGCCCGTGCCCGCGTCCTGCCTGAGCACCAGGCCTTGTTCGCCGGCGATCCACAGCACGCCGTCCACTTGCGCGATGCCATACAGGTGCAGGCCCTGCGGATTGTCGATCCGATCGCTGATCGGCAACCAGCTGCGGCCACCGTCATCGGTACGCAAGGCAAGGTTGTAGGCGCCGACCACGATACCTCGCGCATCGTCGCTGAAGTACACGTCGAACAGCGGGCGGCTCGGGCCGTCTTCCTTGTAGCGCTGCGCTTCCTTCAGTTCGTGCTGCGCCCGTTCGTCGCCGGCCTCGGCGCGCGCCTTGCTATGCCTGATCATCAGGTCGGGCAAGGCCCGTCCGTCCACTTGCCGCGTCCACGACAGGCCGCCGTCGCTGGTATGCAGCACGACCCCGGCGTGGCCCACTGCCCACCCCTTCAACGCGGTGGGGAAGCTGGCCGCCAGCAGGTCGGTCGAGACCGGTACCTTCGACTGCTTCCACCGGGCGCCGTCGGGGTCTGAGGTGAGGATGACACCGCGCCGGCCGACCACGACCAGGCGTCCGTCGGGTGTGCGTTCGCCGCCCACCAGCATGTCGCGGGCGGCGGCGGTGCTCGCAGGAGCGGCCACGTCGATCGGATCGTTAAACGTGTTGGGTGCGGCCTGTGCCATTGGCACGGCCAGCAAGGCGGCAGTGGCTATGCCGGATCTGATAAGAGGATGCATATGAAACCCATGAATGCAAAGACGTCATGCGGGCATGACTGACCAGGCGCCTGCGGCCGGCGACAACCGCAGCGCGCCCAAAGAACTACCTGTATCGCTAGCGCCCGCTACGGGCCGGCAGGGAATCCGCCGAGAACGTCGTTTTCGGATGCAAGGCGTCGTGAATGTGCAGCGTCGTGTCATCCGTTTCACCGAACAAGGTCGTCGCGGTGTACAGGCCGGTGCTGAAGTCATACTCGACCGATCCTATGGACCAGGGCACCTGTTTGTCATACAACTGCGTCATTGCCAGGTAGAAGCCTTTGTAGATCTTGCCGGCGCCGTCGTACATGTCGGCCACACCTGCGCCGGTCCAGTCTTCGTCAAGGTAGATGACGCGCTTGCTGTACACATGCCTGAGACCCGGCTTCAGGGTTGCTTCCACCACCCACACGCGGTGCAGTTCCCAGCGCATGACGCTCGGGTTTTCGTGGTTGGCCATCAGCAGTTTGTCGGTCTTCGCCTGGAAAATTGCGTCGTAAGTACTGTACGGGAGGTAGATTTCTTTCTTCCCGAGCAGCTTGAAGTCAAAGCGATCCATCTTGCCGGTGAACATCCAGCCATCGTCATAGGTCATCACGCCGCCCGCCGATGCGATCGGCGTGTCGTAGGCGATGTCCGGCGCCAGCCGCACCCGGCGCGTGCTCGGCGAATACACGTGGGCACGGCGCGGCTTGACCACCGGATCGATGGTGTCGAACCAGGTTTGCGCTTCGCCCACATTGCGGGACGGCCCAGTGAAATGCACGGCGCTACGGGTAACGAACATATCATCGCCCTTGACCGACTCGGCCGTTGCTTTCGGGCCCTGGAATGGATGGTCCTGGGAGAAATTGACTTCCCCCGCGTAGATGCGCCTGCCGGTCGTGTCCACGTAGTAGTTGCGCATCCGATAGGTGGACGCCACGCCCAGCCAGCGCGACAGGTGATTCCACATCGCTTCGTAGCCGGTCTTGGGAATAGGGAATGGAATGCCGCCGACCGCGCCTTCCATCTTCAGGCCACCCTCGCTCGTCCTGGCATTGATCGCGTTGCGCTGAGTCTTCTCGAGATGGCTTTGCGGGTAATTGGCGGTACGGTGCGTCGTATACACGTCCATGCGGTAGCTCGGGTAACGCTTGAGCAGATACTTCTGCCCCTCCGATAATTTGTCGGCGTACTTGTCCATGTTCGCCGCCGTGATCGAGTACAGCGGCTTTTCGGCGGCGAACGGGCTCACCCATTTCCCCGAATCCTTCTTGAAGCCAGGGGGACTGGTGCTGGCCGGCAGGCCGCCGGTGTAGGCGGGAATCGTCCCCTCCTTGTTGCCGGCCTTTTCGGCGCCGAACAGGGTCAAGGTCGTGCCCAGCTGCTTGGCTTCTTCCGGCGTGACGCCGGCTTGCGCGGCGCCAGCCATCAATGCCATCGATGCGAGCGCGGTCAGACGTAAGCGGTATGTCATGTGATATCTCCTTGGGTACTGATTTTTAGAAAGACACGAGGTAGGTGAATACCAGGTTGGCCTTGTCGTCATACGGCGCGCCATTGATCAGGCCGCGCTGGCTGTCCGATTTCGCCTTGTAGAAGGTGGCGGCAAGATCGAATTTATGCTTGGAGTCGGCCAGCGCCGAGATCCCCACCTTGAGTACCTGGAATCCTTCATTGCCGCCGCCATTGGTCGCTGCATTGCCCTTGAAGTTGATGGAATAGAACACGGGCAAGGACACATCGACGCCGGGCAGGGTTTGCTGCCAGACCGGCGTGAAGGCTGCCCCGACGGTCCAGAAGTTTTTCGACGAGCAGCCTGCGAGGGTGTCGTCGGTGGCGCAGCCGGTGGCCGGATTGCCCTTGGTGCGGAAATTCGCCGCATTGTCGGTCACCTTGACCAGATGGGACACGCCCACTTCGGCCGCCAGCGACGCCGACGAGAACCAGGACGAGTTGCCCCACAACTTGACGCCGTTGACGACGGCGTGCAAGGTTTCGCCACGCGCGCCCATGCCATCGGCGCTTGGGCCGGCCGAATTCAAGGGCATGTTCCTGCGGTACGACAGGTCGCTGCTCACCGAAATCCCGCCCACGACCCTGGTCATGCTCAAGCCCAGCAGTTCGACATCGGGCGCATACGCCGAACGGGTGCCCGCCGCGACACGTTGCGCAGGCCAGGGCTGCTTTTCGTCGAACCTGCGCAAGTAGGCGCCGAAGGTTCCGCCATCCATGAATTCAGGCTTCCAGCGCAGCGACAGGCCGATGTCGCCCTTCTCGCCTTCGACAGCCGGCGCCCGGCCCACGTTCGGTCCGTCGAACAGGAAGTCGGCAGCGGCGAAGAAGGTACCGCCTTCCGGCAGGCGGTTGGGCGCCCACTCGAAGGAATACAGGCCGGCGATCGTCAACTCGTCGGTCACCTGGGCGACGGCCGACACCTGCTTGGTGGCCAGCGCGGTTTCCTTGGCGGTGGCGGCCGGATTGGCCAGCGCCTTGCGTGCGTCGTTCGGCGCCTGCGAATAGGATATCGCGTTGGTACTGCCGAACAGGCCCTCGCCCCAGATCACCGCATGTTTACCAAGGCGAACGTCGATCGGCGCGGAACCCAGGTCGAATCGACCGGAGATATAGGCGTCCAGCACTTCGCCCGAGGGGCCATGGTAGTAGCGC
>NZ_QYUP01000010.1 GCF_003590855.1 Massilia cavernae | reverse complement strand
AAGATCGGCCTGCAGCACGAAGTCAATCGAGATACCATGGTTTACGGCCTGTTTTCCACAGGCCACAAGGGCGTGGCATACGACCTGACCAGCGGCTTAACTGCGGCCGTGGCAAAGAAGCAGCCGGTGCCAGCGGAAACGGCGAAGAACTATGAACTGGGCGCCAAGCTGTCGCTCCTGGATAATCGCGCCATGCTGAACCTGGCTGTGTTCCGTACCGATTTCAAGGGCTTCCAGCAATCGGCCGGCTTTTTCGATGCGGATGGTCTTTTCCGTACCACGCTGCACAGCATCGGCAGCCTGCGCACCAGCGGCTTCGAGGCAGACGGCAACTGGCGCGTAAACCGTGAATTGGTGCTGAACGGCAGCTTGGCTTACACCAAGGCTATCGTCACCGAGTTCGAGAACGGACCTTGCTATTCGGTGATGAATGCGGCAGGTACTGCGGCAGTGCCTGGCGGTAACTGTGCCCCGAATCCGAAGTACAACAACACCAATGTGGCGGACCTGCGCGGCAAGACGCTGCCTAATGCGCCAAAGGTCAAGATCAATTTGGGGGCGCAGTACGATTTGGCGCTGCCGGATCGCAGCTTCGACGCCTTCGTCACGGCGGCTTACCGCTGGCAGAGCGCTACGCAGTTCTCCCTGAACCAGGATCCGGAAACCATCCAGGCCGCATATGGTTTGGCCAACATCGGCTTCGGCATCAAGGCCAAGACGGACGCTTATAAGCTGAGCTTCTTCGTCAACAATCTGTTTGACAAGCGCTATGCTACGGGCCTGGGCAACACAATCGGCAGCATCTATAGTGTGAGGGCGCCAAATGCCAATCCGCACCTGGTGAACATCACCCAGTGGATGCCGGCGCGCGATTACACCCGCTACTTCGGCGTTCGCCTGGACATGAGCTTCTAAGGGCACCGTGTGATAGTAGTGCGGCACCGGGCCGCGCTGCTATCGCTGCGCTTGCTTTTCGGTTTGCATGGCCAATAAGAAACTGCCAATGGAGGGTGGCGTGGTCCGAATGGCGACTGCTGATGAACCGCATGGCCACCACTTCTGACCACATCGTCGAGCTGATCGGCGATTGGTATCGTGCACGCTGGTAACTCGCAATACATTTCCATGTTCTGAAGAACGGCTGCGAATTGGAGTCCGGCACTTGGGCGCGGTTGATCGTCCTATATATCTGACGTTGATACGGCAATAGATTACGCATACTATTATTGCCTTGAAGTTTTGAGGCGCTATGTCACCGTCAAAAAATTGATATAAAACCATTATTGAAAGCTTAAGACATGAAAGTAAGGTATATCATAGGTTATTTGACACTTAGTTTAGTGTTTCTTCAAGCCGCGGCGCAAGATATTCCAATTGAAAAGGAAAGTTTTAACAATATCAATCTTTCTTACGCTGGATTAGAAAAGACAAATTCACTGTTTTTGGCCGGCAAATATGAAGATGCTGCCAAAGAACTGCTTAGTTATTATCGGAGCCGGAAAAACATAAAATTGCCAGACTTTAATGTGGGTGATGAAGCCAGTTTCCGAGGCAAATCGATTGGCGCCGCTAACCAAGAAAAAGCTGACAATGCGCTAGTGCATAAATTTCAGCCTCACAAAGGTTATGGCTATTTTGATTATGGAAACGATATCAACTGGGCCTTTTGGCCGGTTAAAGATAACGAAGTGCGTTGGCAATTGCATCGCGTAACATGGTGGCAAACCATGGGTTTAGCCTACCGTAGTAGTGGCGATGAAAAATATGCTAAAGAATGGGTATTGCAGTTTCGCGACTGGGCAAAAAAGAATCCCTTAGGCCTATCGGCCGATAACGACCGCTATGCGTGGCGCCCACTGGAAGTGTCTGCACGCATACAGAGTTTTCCCGGTACGTTCAATCTCTTTGTGGTTTCGCCAAGTTTTACACCTTCGTTTTTGCTTGAATTTTTGAACAGCATTAGCAAGCAGACAGATTATATTCCAAAACGTTACAGCGAAAAAGGAAATCACTTATTATTTGAAGCGCAACGGGTATTGGGTGTTGGCAGTTTCTTTCCAGAGCTAAAGCTGGCGGAAGCATGGCGAAGAAGCGGTATTGAAGTACTAAACCGCGAAATAAAGGGCCAAGTATATGCCGATGGCATGCAATGGGAACTTTCGCCTGTATACCACGTCGCTAGTATAGATATTTTCCTTAAAGCTTACAATTCGGCAAAAATGGCTGGCATAGCAAACGAATTTCCGGAAAGCTATAGCAAAACCATCGAGAGAATGGTGGAGGCAACTGTAAATATGTCATTCCCAGATTACAACACCCCTATGTTTGGCGACTCATGGGCCGTTGAAAAAAATGGCAGAATGAAGCAATTTCAAGAATGGTCAGAAACATTCCCAAACAATGCACATATCAAATATTTTGCAACTGATGGCAAGGAAGGGGAATTGCCAAACTATTTGTCGCGTGGCTTGAAAAACGCCGGGTTCTATACTTTTAGAAACGGCTGGAACGATAAATCAACTGTAATGATATTAAAAGCAGGTCCACCTGGGGAATTTCACGCCCAGCCCGATAATGGTACATTCGAACTTTGGGTAAAAGGGCGCAATTTTACGCCGGATGCTGGTTGTTACATATACAGTGGTAATGCAGAAATCAACAGGTTGAGAGATTGGTACCGCCAGACTCGGGTGCACAGCACCCTTACGCTTGATAATAAGAATATGGTGATTACCAAAGCAGTTCAAAACAAATGGGATACTGGCAAAAATCTGGATGTGCTAACCTATACCAATCCTAGCTATAATGAGTTGAATCATCAACGAAGCGTGTTGTTTGTTAATCAAAAATATTTCTTTATCATTGATAAGGCAATAGGCAAAGCAACAGGAAACTTAGGTGTGCATTTCCAGTTGAAAGAAGACAGCAACCCGGTTTTCGATAAGGCGAAAAATAGGGTGTACACTTCTTATGCGGATGGAAACAACTTGCTGATCCAATCATTGAACACCGATAGAACAAGCCTTAGTGAAGAGTACGGAAAAGTGTCGTACATCTATAACAAGGAACTGTCAAGACCTGCATTTGTATTCGAAAAAGCAAAAAACGACGCAAACATTCAACAGTTCGTAACCATTGTTTATCCGTATGATGGCGGAAAAGCACCGGAAATTGGCATCACAGAGAATGCTGGCAATGATTTTTCAAAAGGTATCATCGACATAAGTGTAACTATTGATGGTAAGAAAAGTAATGTAAGAACTACATTGAATAAGTAACAGGAGGGTGGCGTGGTCCAGAAAGCGGTGCGGGGCGGACCCACAGGACAAGGCCGGGCAGTCGTCCTGACGACTGCCGCCTTCGTCGCGCTGCTGCCGCTGCTTGCCTTCCTCCTGCTTGGCGATCTGGCCTGGTCGCTTAAAGAGCGCGCGGTTCCGGAACTGGTGAAGCTCCAGTTGATGGCGTTCAGCCAGAATCTCCTGCTGGTAAACCTGATGTTTGGCGCCCTGCCGGCCGGCTTGGCGCTGCTGGCGGGTCCGCCCGTCGGTGCCTGGAGCGACCGCACGCGCACGCGCTTAGGGCGTCGCATTCCATTTCTGCTGGCGGGGGCGCCACTGCTGGCTGGCAGCCTTGTCGGCCTTGCTTACAGCGAGCCGCTGGCGGACTATCTGCTTGGGCTCGGTGTTGTGGCGCCGGGATACCGTCGGCAGGCTGTCATCGGCTGCATTCTCCTTTTCTGGACGCTGTACGAACTGATTACTGTGATGAGCACGCCGCTGTTTCTGGCCCTAATTACGGACACGGTTCCGCACCGCTTGCTGGGCCGCGTTTTCGGCCTGTTCCGCATTGTGAGCCTGGCCGTTGGCGCCTTGTTCTTCTACTATGTGTTCGGCAACAACGTGGCGGGGGTGGCGCCCCAGGTCATGCTGGTAATCGCGATTGTCTATCTTGTGGCTTTCACGCTGTTGTGTCTTTGCATCAGGGAGCCGGCTTATCCTCCGCCGACGCCGACCAGGCAAGCGTGGCGCGGCTTGGAGCGCTTGGGTGCAGGGGAGGGCAAAGCCCCCTGGTTCTATGTGCTTCTGTTCGGGGCCGTAGGCGTGTCCACCATTTCCTCCTTGCCGGTCAACATCAACAGTCAGAATGCAATCGCGCAATTCGGCGTTGACCCGCGAGGTTTTGGTCAAGCAGTGGCGGTTACCTATTGCATATCGATTGCGTTGGCGCTGCCGCTAGGCTGGCTGGCCGACCGTTTCCATCCCCTGCGGATCGGCGTCTGGCTTGTTGGACTATATGCGTTGAGCATGCTTGCGGCATGGCTGTGCGTGACGGGCAGGACGTCGTTCCTTATCTGGCTCGTTGTGCACGGGGTGCTGGCGGGTGCGGTTTTAAGCGGAACTGCATCCTTGCTGCCGATTATGTTACCGGCAGAACGATTCTCCGAGCTGGCGGCGTTTTACTGGTCGATGACAGCGATCCTCACAGTCGTTCTCACGCTGGCAACTGGCGCAGTGCTGGACTGGAGTGGCAGCGATTTCAGGCTGACCTTCCTTGCGGCCGGTCTATTCGCACTGATTGGGACAGTGTTGTGGATTGCAGCGTTGCGCGCCTGGCGGCGCGCAACGCATGCGGCGCCTTGGTCGTAGAACGGGCCGGTAGTAACAAAGGAGGGGCGCGCGCTGGCGCTGTTCATGGCGGTGGCCTGACGCATGCCCCATTTGATGCGTATGGGACACAACTGCCCCGACTTGGATGCCCCTGTTCTACTCTGCAGATGACATTCGCGGGACCTGCTTGCTATCAAAACAGCCCAAGCCGGTGCAAGCGCCATGCCTAAACGACGTCATCCGCTTGTTTGCCCAACTCAGCGGCTTCGTAGGCCGCTGGGTCCAGTCGGCGCTGTCGCCTTCAGATCGTGAAGACGTCTCAGCGTTACGACGCGCTGGTATCGATACCACGAAATTTTGCGGAATGTCGCCAGGATTGCTACAAATTCTGGACTTTTTTCGCGTTTTTAAAAATTTTTTCTCACTTCTTGCGGAAAAATTGGTATCGTTACCTAAAATTGCGATGGCGAATGATACGAGCGCCCTTTCGTTGATTTTTCTTACAGAAGTTAGAAGCGTTAAGGTCGCGCTAAAGGCATGTCGCGATCAGCGTGGTCGGTTGTCAAATCGTTGAAAAATAGAGTGGAGATGTAGGAAATGAAGAACTATCACATCAACAAGCAAGCGCTGCAGGCCCGTCCACTGACAGTGGCTGTAGCGCTTGCCCTGGCAAGCATGAGTCCCGGGCTTGCATGGGCCGAGCAGGCTGACAAGGCCCGCCTGCCCCGGATGGCGGCGCCAAGCTTGAGACCGTGGTCGTGACGGCCAATAAGCGCTTGCAGAACCTGCAGGACGTGCCGGCCGCAATCACCGTCCTGAACGACACCGTCCTGCAGAACAACAATGTGCGGGATATGAATGATTTGCCCGCGTTGTCGCCGGCGCTGACCGTGACCTACGGTGCCCAGCCTGGTAATTTCAGCCTCAACATGCGCGGCATCGGTACCTATTCCCTCGGCGTCGGCGTCGAAGCGGACGTGTCGGTGATTATTGATGATGTCCCGCTGGGCATGCAGGCTGGCGCCTTCAAGGATCTGGCGGATGTACACCGCATCGAAGTCTTGAAGGGACCGCAAAGCACCTTGCACGGCAAGAGCTCGATCGCCGGCGCCGTGGCCATCACCACCAAGCCCATTGAAAGCAAATGGCGTACCCGCACCTCGACCTTGCTGACCAATGACAGCGAGTGGCGCCTCGGCGCCAGCACCTCGGGCGCATTGAGCGATACCGTGCGCATGCGCCTGTCCGCCAGCAAGACCAGCTTTGGCGGCGTAGTGCATAACCTGACCACGGGTGAGCGGATGAACGGCTCCAAGAACAAGACCTTCATGGGGAAACTGGAGTGGACGCCAAGCGATAATTTCGAAGTCGTGTTTTCGCCCTACGCCAATCGCAGCAACATCAATTGCTGCGTGCCGGTGTTTACCTCGATGACGCCAGGCGGCCTGTACTCAAACATCCCCCAGTTGCCGACCTCGGAGCTGCTGCGGGGCATAAACCTGCGCCCGGGCAATGTGGACGTGCGCAACGATTATCCGGCGGGCGGCAATTCGACCACCGCAGGTGCCGGCCTGAAGTTGCAGTACACCTTCGGCGTGGACTCGCTGCTTGCCAAACATGTGCTGAGTTCGATCACGTCTTACGCCAGCTACAAGATGAACGATTGGCAGGATCTTGACGGTACCGATGGTGACATCATGCGCTACATGCTGGTCAACGGCAAGCCGAGTGGCTTTACCGGCAGCATGATTCAGTACGGTATGTTTGACGTGGAATCGCGCACCCAGGAACTGCGGCTGACCTCGCCAGACAGTGGCGATGTGCGTTATCTGATCGGCCTGTGGTACGGCGACAACCGCCTGCAGCGCGAACTGACCAAGGCGCCGGCCGGTACGTTTGCCTCGTGGTATCACGCCAATGCGCGCAACACCAGTTATGCCCTGTTTGGCCAGTCGTCATGGGAATTCAGGAAAGGCACCAGCCTGATCACCGGCCTGCGATTGAACCGCGAAGATACCGGCTTCGGCTTCACCCGTTTCCTGCCGCCGCCAAATTTCGGCCGCGTCCCGCTGGAGCGGTTCGGCGGGGATGACGACGCCCACAGCGCCAACGACGTCACCGGCAAGATCGGCCTCCAGCATCAGGTTGATCGCGACACCATGCTGTATGCGCTGTTCTCCACCGGCCACAAGGGCGTGGCCTACGATCTGACCAGCTTCCTGACGAAGGAAGTGGCCGACAAGTTTCCGGTACCGGCGGAAACAGCGAAGAACTTTGAAATTGGCGCCAAGCTGGGACTGTTGGATGGCAAGGCCATGCTGAATCTGGCCGTGTTCCGTACCGACTTCAAGGGCTTCCAGCAGTCGGCAGGCTTCCTCGACCCAGACGGCATTTTCCGCACCACCTTGCACAGCATTGGCGGCTTGCGTACCAGTGGACTGGAAGCGGACGGCTCGTGGCGCGTGAGCCGCGCGCTGACGCTGAATGGTGCGTTCGCCTATACCCGTGCCATCGTCACTGAATTTGAGAACGGACCATGCTATTCGGTGCTGAATGCGGAAGGCACGGCGAGGGTGTCGCATAGTAGCTGCGTAAGAAATCCGAAGTTCGGCAATAACGCGGTAGCGAACCTGGGCGGCAAATCGCTGCCCAACGCGCCCAAGGTGAAGCTCAACCTGGGCGCCACGTACGACTTGCCATTGCCGTCGCAAAAGTTCAATTTCTTCCTCAACGGCGCATACCGCTGGCAGAGCGAGACCTTGTTCCACTTGAACCAGGACCCGGGCCTGACTCAAGGTTCATACGGCATTGCCAATCTTGGCTTCGGCATCAAGGACAAGAAGGGGCATACAAGCTGAGCGTCTTCGTCAACAACCTGTTCGACAAGGCCTACGCCACCAGCCTTGGCAACTCGATAGGCAGTCCGTATAGCGTGCTGAAGCCGAACCCGAATCCGCACATCGTTAACCACACTAGCTGGATTCCGGCGCGCGACTACACCCGGTATTTCGGCGTGCGTTTGGACGCGACCTTCTAAAAAATAGCAAGTGGCGGCGCTAGCCGCGCCAGCCTTCATGCAACAGCCCCGATGTGAATCGGGGCTTTTTTACTTGCGCCCCGCATGGGCGTACTCGTGTGGGTGCAAGTCCCGCCGCAAGCTGACCACAGCGAGCGAAGTGAAGCGCAACTGCGGAAGGCTCCGCCGGATCGGCGCCGGCAGGACCCGTCACGTGTATCTGCAGCTTGCGCAGCCCCATGGCGGTGACGTAGCATTCCATGCAGGCATGGCCGCCGCAGCAACAAGCTGGAAGTGGGAGCCCATGTTTGCGAGTTCGACCGGTTCCGTCAGCGTTTCAACGAAGCTGAGGAAATCGAAGGCGGGCGTGGCTGCCTTGTGGCCGGAGTAGCACGCTTGAGCGTGTATCGCAGGCAAGCTCCATCCCGCAGGGCCGGAGCGCCACGCTGTGCGCAACGATGGCTGGCGCCGAGGGGGGATGATATGGAAGGGTGGGCCGAGGCGCACAAAAAGCGGCTGCGCCTGTACGTTGAGCTGCGCAACGGGATGCCAGGGCACGATACGAGAGTTGCAGAGCGTGCCCGCAGTCGCTACCAAGTTATCAAGCTATCATATAAGGAGTAAAGAGGTATGCTGAACGACATGTTCGAGGGCATGGGTTTCGTTTCTGGTGGTTCGTTCGACATGGGGGCGGATGATTTCTACCCGGAGGAGGCGCCGCGTCGCCGCGCCAGGGTCGGCGATTTCTGGATCGACGAGACGCCGGTGACGAACCGCGAGTTCGCGCGCTTCGTCGATGCGACGGGTCACAAGACCTTTGCCGAATTCGCGCCCGATCCTGTGGACTATCCCGGCATGCTTCCTGAGATGGGACGCGCCGGGTCGATCGTATTCGTGCCGCCCGACAGCCCGGTCGATCTCGGAGGGCCGCCTGTCTGGTGGAAGTTCATCGTTGGCGCATATTGGCGGGCTCCATTGGGACCCGGCAGTTCGATCGAGGGACTGGAGGATCATCCGGTCGTGCATATCGCCGCGAGCGATGCGGAGGCCTATGCGCGGTGGGCCGGGAAATCGCTTCCGACCGAAGCCGAGTGGGAGTTCGCCGCGCGTGGCGGCCTGGATGGCGCGACCTATGCGTGGGGCGACGAATTCCAACCGAACGGAAAGGCGATGGCCAAGACCTGGCGCGGCCTGTTCCCGCATGAAAATCGCGCGGACTCCGGTCTGGAGCGCACGAGCCCCGTTCGCTCCTATCCGCCCAATGGCTATGGTCTCTATGACATGATCGGCAATGTCTGGGAGTGGACCCGGGACGCCTATGGGCAAGCACGATCGCCCGATGCGCCGACATGCTGTGGCGGGTCCCAGCATCCGGCAGGTGGCGAACGTTTCGAAACCCGCGTGACCAAGGGCGGCTCGCATCTTTGCGCGCCCAATTATTGCCAGCGTTACCGGCCAGCGGCGCGCTGGCCGCAGACCATCGATACATCGACTTCGCATCTCGGCTTCCGTTGCATCATCCGTGCATAGACCGGCCGCTCGCGTCTCGTCACTTCGTCACTTTCGCCTTGTCCTGCACTTGCGGATCGGGCGCGCCGCCGATCGGGCCTTCCTTCAGGTGCGGCGTCTCCTTGACGCGAACGGTGTCGCCCTGATCGTTGCGCCACGCCTCCAGACGTGTGCGCAGATCCTCGAGCGTCGCGGAATATTTCTTGTCGCCCGCCAGGTTGACGCGCTCGTCCGGATCGGCCTTCAAGTCGTAAAGTTCTTCTGCCGGCCGGTGATAATAGCGCGCGACGATCTTCTTTGCCGCCGGATCGCGCATCGCCGCCTCGCGCCATGATGGGAAAAAATTTCCTCTACCGGGGCGCTGCACGAACTGGTCGATGTGCGTGGTGTAGACATAGTCGGGGTGGAGGTTGCGGATGTACTTCCAACGCCCGGTGCGCACGCTGCGCATCGGATAGACGTTAACGTACTGGTCGTTGTCGTGCGTCGTGAAGATCGCGTCGCGATGGCCCGGCGCCGTCCCGCGCAGCAGCGGTGCGAACGACTTGCCGTCGATATCGACGGGCGGTTTGCCGCCTGCCATGTCGACCAGCGTGGGCAGGATATCGATCCAGCTGACCATCGCGTCGGTGCGCATGCCCGGCCGGACCGTCCCAGCCCAGCGCACAATCATCGGAACGCGGATTCCCGCGTCGTACAGGTTCCACTTCGCAAAAGGCCATTGCGCCCCGTGATCGGACGAAAACAGCACGATCGTGTTCTTGCCTAGCGTCCTATCCACCGTGTCGAGAACCGAGCCCAATTCGCTGTCCATCCGCGTCACCGCCGCATCGTATTGCGCGCGCGCGGTTCGGGTGATCGGCGTATCGACCGCCAGCGCCGGCAGCTTCACCGCCGACGGGTCATAGCCTTCGGTCGTCGCGGGCCAGGGAACATGCGGCCAGTTGCTGCCGACGAAGATCGCCAGCGGTTTGCTGCTGTTGCGCGCCTTCAGCCAACGGATGCTGGATGGTATGCCTTCGGGATCGTGGAAGGTGTCGTGTTCGAAATGGTCGAAACCGTACTGGGCGGTCTGCTGATAGTGCGAGACCTTGCCGAACGCGACGACCTCATAGCCTTGCTCCTGGAGGTACGACGGCAGCTTGCGCACCCAGCTGCGCGGCTCCGACGGGTTCGCTTCGGCGCCGGTGCGCGCTGGCATCAGCCCGGTGAGCAATGCGGCGCGGCTGGGCGCACAGGCCGGCGAGGCGACGAACGCCTGGTCGAACGCGACGCCCTCCTTGGCCAGTCGGTCGAGATTTGGCGTGCGCACGGTCTTGTCGCCATAGGGCCCGGTATCCTGATAGCCGAGATCGTCGGCCAGGAAGATGACGATGTTGGGCTTGCGCTCCTGCGCCGTGGCGATGGCAGGCAGCGATGCCGACACACAGGCGGCGGCGAACAAGATCAGGCGTAGCGTCCTGGCTCGGGTCATTCTCTCTCTCCTCGAATAGCGGCGCGGCCATCGCGTTGAATTCGGCCGTAAGCAGTTGGAAATGGCGCGCGACACCCCAGCCGGTCGAAGGCCGGGGACGTCCCGCGTGTGGGATCAACGCTTGTGATCCTTGATGCGGACGAGATTGCGGCCCCGCATCGTATACAGATAGCCCTGTTCATCGTTGGTGATGTGCGAGCCGCTGTACCAGCCGCCGTTAATCCCCTCGACCACAGCCGTCGCTGCGAAGGTGGTCGGGTCGAACTTGAAGACCGACGTGTCGGAGACACCGTAGACGATGCCGAGGTTGGTCACGAGCGCCGAGAAGCCGTGTGCGAGTTTGCGGATGTCCGCCTTGTGCACCATGGTGCGGAGTAACACATCCACCACGAAGGCGGTGCCGTTCCTCGCGATGCCGTAGAGATGCTGGCCCTGTATCGCGAGCGAGCCGATACCGGCGCCGAGATTGGTCTCGAGCCGCCACAGCTCCTTGCCAGCCTTTGGGTCAAAGGCGACGATCGTGCCGCGTGGCCCGGTCGCGAGCACATTGTCGCCACCGAGGAAGGCCACGCCTTCGCGGGTCGCGACGGCGCGGACCATCTGCGCCCGGTCGATCGGATTCACGAACGACCGGGACTGCTTCCCCTTCGGATCGTAGGTCCAGAACGCCCCGCCGCCCGCGCCGTCCGACTGTACGGCGAACAGCGCCAGTTGGTGGGCGGCGTCCCAGCAGACATCGAGCGGGCGGTTCTGCGCCGCGGGGAACTTGGCCGCTTGCGCGATGGGGCGCCCGCTTCGGGGATCGTAACGCCAGATGCCTTCGCCACTGTACTGGCCAGTGATGAGGTCGCCATCGACGATGATGGCATCCTTCGCCTCGCCCGGCGCCCGCAGATACTCGACCGTACCACGGCGAGTGTCGTGTTTTGCGATCGTACCCGTCCCGCCGACATAGACGACGCCCGCGCTCGCGGCGATGCCCATCACGGCCTGCGGATCCGCCTGGGCGCCCCTCTCGACGAGGTCGAACACGGTCGACTTGCCCGTCGCGAGGTCGATCTCTGCGACAAAGCCGTAGGCGCTTGTAACGATCGCGCGTCCCGCACGCTCAGCGATATTCCAGACCTCCCCCAATTCGAGGCCGTTCGTGTTGACACGAGCGATCGTGTTGGTGGCGAAGTCGTAGGCACGCAGCCCCGAGCCGCCCGCATAGATGATCCGATCGCCGATCCTGGCAAAGGCCTTCGCGGTGTCGTCGGTGGATTTTGCGATCTGGTATGAGGCGAGATTGTCCAGGCGAATTGCAGCGATCGCCGAGGAGCCGGAGGCGCCGGCCACGAGCCGGTCGCCGACCAGCTTGACCCAGCGCACGCTGCTACCCTCCAGCATCTCCTTTGGCGTGATGTTGGTGAACTTGCCGCTGGCGCGATCATACGCAAACAGCGCTGCACGTGTCGCTGCCGTCCCGTCGATCATCAAACCGGTGCCGATAAAGACCGTGGTCGCCGTCGCCGCCACCGAGCGGATGCCGACGGGCGTGTTCGCCGCCGGGTTCGGTACACCCAGACTGCGGATGGCGCCGGTCGCCGGATCATACTCCCACAGCGCCGGGCCGGGGATGTCCTTCCCCTGAGTGGTACCGGCCGCGTAGACGCGGCCATCCGGGGCAACGGTGATCGCCCGGAGATTGGGATCGCCCGTCTTGCCGAGCGTGACGGCTGGCATCTGCGGGTTCGAGACATCCCAACGGAAGAGGTTCGGACCATGATCTTTCTGCAGGACGCCCGCATAGACGTACTTGCCTGACGGGTCGGCTGCGATCGCCTGGATCGAGTGACCGCCCGCGAGGTCGGTCCTTGCGGTGACGCGGCCGGACGGGACGTGGAATGCGATGATCCTGGGCGGTTCGACATTGCGCGAGCCTATATAGACCGTGTCGCCGATCATCACGCCGCTCATCAAAGAGAATTGGCGCACCGCGGGGCCGAGGTCGAGAATCTCGGGACCACGCGCCTCTGGAGATGCCGCCCAGGCGCAAGCGGCGCCCAGCGACAATGCTCCGGTGGCAGCGATGGCCGCGGATGCCCCGGCAGCCCGCAACAGCGTCCGGCGGTGAATGGTTGAATCGGTCATGGTCGCTCCTCTGTGATTTTGGCGCCTTCAAGCAGCGAGCTTCGGCGCCTCCCGCACGGCGCGATCACTGCATGTCGCAGTAAAATCGCGCCGCGTTACCAAGTTTTGTGCAAATAGTGACTATGGAATGTTATTCCATGCCCTTGCCGGTTGCTTCAGGCCCCGGCGCGGCGTGTGCGGGGACGCTTGCCGGCGACCGGTCCCGCGGATTCGCGAATAATGAATTCGCTTGGAAATTCAATGCGTTGGCGACGTCCCGGTTGTCCCTGGATACGGCGCATCAATTCCTGAACCGCAGCATGCGCCATCGCGCCTATCGGTTGGCGCAAGGTGGTCAGGCCGGGCTGCACAGCGCGTGCCATTGGAATGTCATCGAAGCCGATGATCGAGACATCTTCTGGAATGCGCAGTCCTTTTTCGCGCACGGCAGTCATGGAGCCAATTGCCATGCAGTCGTTTGCGGCAAAAATCGCCGTGGGAGGATCGGGCAGGGCCAGCAGGGCGCGTCCAGCCTCCAGCCCGGAAGTTTCATTGAAGTCGCCTTCCTGGATCAGTTCCGGCGCCAGTGGCAAACCAGCGCCTTCAAGCGCACTGGAGTAGCCGAGCTCGCGCTCCGGACTTTGCCCGGTGTGCGCCGTACCTCTGATAAATGCGATCCGGCGGTGCCCCAGTTCTATGAGGTGGCTGACCGCATCGTGCGCACTACTTTGGTTGTCGGCCCGGACTACCGGCAAGCTGGTCTCACGGCAGTAATTCAACAGCACGATAGGGTGATCTGCATCCGTTTCCAGCTGCTTCAGGTAATCGGGCGATACGCGCGGGAGTACATAAATGAGCCCGTCCCATAAGCCGTGCAGCAACTGGCTCGCTTTCTGCCCCTTGCCATGCTCCAGTCCGCTTTGCGAGCTGTAGATGAACAAGTCCATATCGTACTTCCGGACCTCGTCGCTGACCGCCGTAGCGAACGCGTTCACGACAACGGATGAAAGGTCATTGACGATCACGCCGATCACGTTGGTGCGCCCCCCCTTCATCAGCCGGGCCAGGGCATTTGGCGCATACCCCAGTTCCTGGACGGCCTGGCGCACCATTTCGCGTGCTTTCTTGGATGCGCTTTCATCTTCATTGAGCGCGCGCGAGGCAGTCATGACGGATACCCCTGCCTTCTTCGCCACATCCACCAGGGTGACAGCCTTTTTCTTCTTCATTGCACTTTCTCTCAAATCCAGTTCGCTATTTCTGTTAACGTTACCGAACTTCGTTTAAAATTGCAAGCTGATCTTTTTCCTGTGCGTCCACCAACGTTGGCCTGGCACTGAGGTGAACTGTCAATAACGGACACTCGTGTTTCAAGCCGCCAGCTTGGTTTGCTGAAATTCTTTAGCAAACAAAGCTGGCGGAACATTTCCAAGTCGCGAATGCCGTCGCTGGCGGTTGTAGAAGCGATCGATGTATTCATGGATTGCGGCCTGCGCCTGTGCTGTCAAGGCTTGCGTCATTCGCTCTCCCATCGCATAACCCAACCAGTTCACAAGTGAACACATCCTTTACGCCAGCGACGTAGAGCCAACCTTCGCCAGTGGCCACGTGCGTAATGTCGGTCACCCAGGCCTCGTTCGGGCGGCATGGTGCGAAGGTCTGATTCAACAGACTGTCAGCGACAGGCAGGTCGTGATTCGAGTTGGTGGTGGCCTTGAACTTGCGCTTCTGCTTGCAGCGCAGGGCTAGCTCCTTACGCAGGCGGGCAATGCGGTCACGGCCCAGCTCAGGTGGTGTGGCAGGGGAGCAGTTTAAAATAGCTGCCCCCTATGCCGATGACAGGAGGGAACCGGTCAGGCTTTGCCGCCCTCGGCCATTTCCTGCGCGCGGCGCAGCCGTTCGCGGCTGTTGCTGAGGTGGGTACGCATCGCGGCGCGCGCCGATTCCGGATCCTTGCGCGCGATGGCATTGAAGATGTCTTCGTGCTCGTTGATCACCCTCTCCATGTAGATCACCGGGTCCTCCTGCGCCAGCCTGGCCGAATTGAGGCGGGCGCGCGGGATGATGTTTTTCCCCAGGTGGCCCAGGATGTCGTGGAAGTAGCGGTTCGACGAGGCCTGCGCGATCATCAGGTGGAACTGCTGGTCGGAGGCGACGGTTTCGCCGCCGGTGCGCACGCACGCTTCGAAGCTGTCCAGCGCGGCTCGCAGTTGCTGCAGCTGTTCATCGGTGCGGCGGCTTGCGGCCAGCCCGGCCGCTTCGGTTTCAAGGCTGATGCGCAACTCGAGGATGGCCAGCACGTCGCGCATGGTGATCACGGTGTTCGGGTCCAGGCCCAGCATGCCGGCGGGAGGGGGCTCGAGCACGAAGGTGCCAATGCCGTGGCGCGTCTCGACCAGGCCGGCGGCCTGCAAGTGCGAAATCGCTTCGCGCACGACGGTGCGGCTGACGCCCTGCAGCCGCATGATCTCCGATTCGGTCGGCAGCTTGTCGCCCGGATCGAGTGCGCCGTCGCGGATGCTGTCGGTGATGTAGGCGACCACGCCCTGAGCGAGATTGCGGTGCTTCTTTGGCGGCGCCGATGGCAGGGTGGTAGAGTTCATATGGGCTGGGAGGGGGATAAAAACGGGAAGATCCCGGATTGCCGTTTCCGAATGTGCAGATTATACAATGACATCCGTTGTCGGATGTCTGGTGACGATCCCGGATAGATCGGGGACAGACCGGGTCACGCTGACCTCGATCTCGACCAGATGGTGGTCTGTCCCCGATCCTAAGCGCCTTGACGCCCAGGCAGAGGAGCGGCTAGGTATAGGCCAGCAAGCGCCCGCAGCAGATCACGGCGATCCAGATTGCCAGCGATGCCGCCGCCTGGACGCGCGCCAGCGGCGGCGCGGCCACTTGCGTATTCCACGACGCCGCGCCCCGGTACACCCCGAGGTGAAACCATGCCGCATTCAGCCCGGCCAGCGCAATGAGAGAGAGCTTCAGCTGGAAGACCGGGTTGCCGGCGAAATCATGGGGATGGGCCGAAAACATCATCAGCCCGGCCGGCACGATAAGCCCCAGGCTTGCGACCGCCCACGGAAGCAGGTGGCGCGCGAGCGCCTGCACCGGCAGCGCGCGGGCGAAGCCGAGCACGCGCAGGTCGAACAGCGCGACCGACCCCACCAGTATTGCGAAACCGGTGATGTGGAAGATCTCGACGATCGGGTACATCCAGGTGCTGCCGCGCATCGCGGCGGCCAGCGGGGTCGCTTCCAGCCAGCCAAGGAGGCCGGCCGCGCCTTCCATCAGCGCAGCTCCGTGGTCTTGTCGCCTATGGTGATGCGTTCGGCGCGAAGTTCATCCGGCTTGGTGCGGTGGGGGTAGCCGTGCACGGTGGCGGTGTTCCCTTTTGCCAGGGCGTCCTTCGCCAGCCCGCGGTTTTCCATGCGGCTTGGCGGCGCCAGCACGACCAGCCAGGTCTTGGCGGCGGTCTTCAGGCGTACGTAGCCGTGCGGGTGGGTGTAGCCGGATTCTTCGATAGTGCCCTTCAGCTGCAAGGGCTTGTCGGCATCGTATTCGCTCCAGCCATGGTGGGCGCTCGCCTGGGTGGCGAACAACAGCGTTAACATGGCAAGCCATTTCATCGCGCTTTCTCCTTGAGGTGAACCAGCGCGGTCAATTCTATGCCACTACTGGCCGCCACGGGTGGAAAGCAGGCGCCCCAGCGTTGCCATCGCCGCTTCGGCGCGCGCATCCCAGGGATGGCCGTAGTTCAGGCGCAGGCAATTGGAGAACTTGCGCTGTGCGGAAAACATCGGCCCCGGCGCCACGCTGATGCCGAGCGACAGCGCGCGGCGGTGGATTTCCAGTGTATTGACGTCGCCCGGCAGCTCGATCCACAGGAAGTAGCCGCCGGACGGACGGGTGGCGCGCGTGCCAGCCGGGAAGTGGCGCACCACGGCCTGCATCATTGCTTCCTGCTGGACCGCCAGCGCGTGGCGCAGCTGGCGCAGGTGCTTATCGTAGCCGCCCTTGGCGAGGTAGTCGGCGATCGCAGCCTGCGCCGGCGCGGACGCCGACAGGGTGCGCGTCAGCTTCAGCCGCGCCACCGCCTTGGCATAGCGGCCGGGAATCGCCCAGCCCACGCGGTAGCCCGGCGCCAGGCTTTTCGAGAACGAGGAGCAGTGCATCACCATGCCGCTTTTGTCCCAGGCCTTGGCGGGCAGCGGACGCCGGTTGCCGAAATAGAGTTCGCCGTAGACGTCGTCCTCGATCAGCGGCACGCCGTGCGCTTCCAGCAGCGCGACCAGCGCCTGCTTTTTCTCGTCCGGCATCACGGCGCCCATCGGGTTCTGGAAGTTGGTCATCAGCCAGCACGCCTTCGGCTTGTGCCGTTCTAGCGCCGATGCCAGTCCCGCCATGTCGATGCCTTCGCGCGGGTGGGTCTGGACCTGGATCGCCTTCACGCCGAAGCCTTCCAGCGCCTGCAGCGCGCCATAGAACGCGGGCGACTCCACGATGACCGAGTCGCCGGGACGGGCCACCGTGTGCAGGCACAGGTTCAGCGCCTCCAGCGCGCCGTTGGTGATGACGATTTCGTCGGTGTGCACATGGACGCCGTCGGCCAGGTAGCGCAGCGCGATCTGGCGCCGCAGGCTGGCGTTGCCGGGCGTGAGGTCGTCGACCGTGCTCCACGGGTCCATCGCCTGCACGCTGGACGCCATCGAACGGGCCAGGCGCGGCAGGGGGTACAGCAGCGGGCTGGGGAAGGCCGACCCGAACGGGACGACGTCGCGCATCTTGGTCGATTCGAGGATCTCGAATACCAGCTCGCTGACCTCGATGGGCGTGGAGTCGTCGTCCGGGCGCGCCGCCGTTTCCGGTTCCGGCAGCAGCGTCTTGGCGCCGGCGGTGACGTAGTAGCCCGAGCGTTCGCGCGCGCGGATCAGGCCGCGCGCCTCCAGCAGGTAGTAGGCTTCGAACACCGTGGACGGGCTCACGCTGCGGCTGGCGCTGGCCTGGCGCACCGATGGCAGGCGGTCGCCCAGCTTCAGTACCCCGGTACGGATCGACTGGGCGATCTCCTCGGCGAAAGCCTCGTAGCGTTTCATGCCACTGCCGACTGGGCCACGAAGACCAGCAGGGCGATGAACAGCGCCGCGCCAATCAGGGCGGCGATGATGACGTAGAACGGGTTCATGCCGCCCTCGACGTCGTCGTCGAAGTCGCTTTTGCGGCGCAGCCCGATGAACGACCACGCAATGGCCTTCATCGTCCCGCCAAAGGAGCGGCCCCTGGGTTTGCTGTCGGTTTGTTTCATGGTAGACCTCCTGTAGCCACCGATTATCCCGGTTGCCGCTGCGCTGGTACAGATGCAGTTTGTATTGAAAACAGCATATCAGATGAATGTGTGCCGGGCGTGGCGCGAGGAGCTAGGGAGTTGGTCGAACCATATCAGTAAGCAACTGATACGCAAAAATAAGGCACGGCTGCCTCTGTTCTGCCGGGCTCGCCGCATCGAAAATGGAGGCCATGAACATTTCCAAACAATTCCTGCGAACTTGCGCGGCCCTGCTGGCGCTGGTGACAAGCGCCGCCATGGCGGCGCCGGCCCGGTCGCCAGCCGTTCCCGACACGATCGCCCAGCGCGCCCTGGCGTGCGCGGCCTGCCATGGCAAGGAGGGCCGCGCCACCAGCGAAGGCTTCTTCCCCCGCATCGCCGGCAAGCCGGAGGCCTACCTGTACAACCAGCTGCTCAATTTCAGGGACGGCAAGCGCCAGTATCCGGCGATGACCCACATGGTGGCCCACCTGTCGGACGCCTACCTGCGCGAGATGGCTGCGTATTTCTCGGCCCAGCATCCGCCGTATCCCGCCCCACAGCCGGCCGGCGCGGCGCCGGCCGAGCTGGCGCGCGGGAAGGCGCTGGCACTGGCCGGCGACCAGGCCAGGAAAATCCCGGCCTGTGTGGCGTGCCACGGCCAGAAGCTGGCCGGCGTGCTGCCCGCCATTCCCGGCCTGCTGGGACTCCCGCGCGACTACCTGAATGCCCAGTTCGGCGCATGGAAGACGGGCGCGCGCAAGGCTGCCGCGCCCGACTGCATGGCGCAGGTAAGCCGGCGCTTGACGCCGGACGACATCGCGTCCGTGTCGGCGTGGCTGGCGTCGCTGCCGGTTCCCGCCGACATGGCCCCCGCGCCCGCCTCCCCGGTCAAGCTGCCGCTCGCTTGCGGCAGTGCCCATTGAACACGAAGAGCCGTGATATGAAACGTATTTTGATTGGCGCCCTTGTGGCGATCATCCTTGTGCCGCTGGCGATCGTCGGCGTCGAACTGGCCAGCGAGCCGCAACGCGCCCATGCGGCGGCGCCGGTTGCCGACCAGGCCGCGCAGGCGGTGCGCGGCGCCTACCTTGCGCGCGCCGGCAACTGCATGGCCTGCCATACTACGCGCGGCGGCAAGGAATATGCGGGCGGGCGGGCCATCGAAACCCCGTTCGGCAACATCTATGCGCCCAACCTCACCCAGGACCAGGAAACCGGCATCGGCAGCTGGACCCCGGACGACTTCTGGCGCGCCATCCACAACGGCAAGTCGAAGGACGGCAGCTTCCTCTACCCGGCCTTCCCGTATCCGAACTACACCAAGGTCACGCGCGCAGATTCCGACGCGCTGTACGCCTACTTCAAGACCATCCCCGCCGTGCGCCAGCCAAATCTGGAGCACGAGCTGGCATTCCCCTACAACCAGCGCATCCTGCTGGCGTTCTGGCGCACGCTGTACTTCACGCCGGGCGAATTCGAACAGCAGCCGGCGCGATCGGCCGAGTGGAACCGGGGCGCCTACCTGGTGCAGGGCCTCGGTCACTGCAGCGCGTGCCACACGCCGAGGACGGCGCTGGGCGGCAGTATCGGCGAGGCCGTTCTTGGCGGCGGCATGATTCCGGCCATGGACTGGTACGCACCGGCGCTGGGATCCGGCGATGAAACCGGGTTGGGCGAATGGGAAGCGGCCGACATTGCCAGCCTGCTCAAGACCGGCGTGTCGGCGCGCGGCGCCGTGTTCGGCCCGATGGCGGAAGTGGTCAGCGGCAGCCTGCAACACCTGAGCGGCGCCGACGTCGATGCGATGGCGGCCTACCTGAAGTCGCTGCCGACGACCGGCGCCACGGTGCACGCCAAACCGGCGGCGGCGCTGGCGGGCGACGCCGAGGCGGTGCTGCGCGCCGGCGCGAAGCTGTACGAGCAGAACTGCGCCGCATGCCACGGCGCCGGCGGCAAGGGCGCCGCACCGGCCTACCCGCCGCTGGCCGGCAACCGCTCGCTGGCGCTCGATACCGCCACCAATCCGGTGCGCATGGTGCTTAACGGCGGCTTCGCTCCCAGCACCGCCGGCAATCCGCGCCCCTACGGCATGCCGCTTTTCGGCAGCACCCTGAACGACAGCGAAGTGGCGGCGGTGGTCTCGTACATCCGCACCAGCTGGGGCAACGAGGGCAAGCTGGTGTCGCCGCTCGAGGTCAGCCGGCTGCGCGGGGCGCCGGTGCACTAAGCGGCGCACCGATTGCGGCCTTTCTTGCAAAGGCCTCAAGATTTCCGGGGAGGTGCCGTTACTGATGCAAGATTGCAAACGGTTCTTCCCCTGATGTCGATATCGATTTCAACCAACGTCATATCGCTGCAAGCGCAGCGGCGCGCCTCCGGCATGGGGGGAGGATATGGCGCGGACCATCAACCGGCTGTCTTCCGGCTTGCGCATCCAGAGCGCATCGGACGACGCGGCCGGCATGGCCATGGCGGAACGGATGTCGGCAGGCTTGCGCGGCAACGCTGAAGCAAACCGCAACATTAACGAAGCGGCATCGACATGGCGGACTTCCCGTCGACCAACCAGCCGGACGGCGGCACCGCGCCGATGTACAGCGACCGCATCATCGCGCACGAGATGGCGCATGCCATCATGTCGCGCGCGACCGGCTTCCAGTTCCCGCAGTGGTTCACCGAAGGCACAGCCGAACTGATTCACGGCGCCGACGAGCGCCTGCGCAATGCGGTGTCGGGCCTGGGCGCCGCCGCCGTGGTGGCCGAAGTCGCCGGCGGCTTCAGCTACGGAAGCGCCTATGCGGCCCTGCGAAAAGCGTGGTGCAGGACAGCAGCACGCGTCCGTGGAACGACCCGCTGGAAGGCTTCACCGAGATTTTCCCCACAACCACCGCCAGTACCGGCATGCGCGACATCCAGGTGCAGGTGGGCGCGAACGCGAGCGACACCATCAAGCTGAGCCTGGCCGCGATGAACGCCTCCGCGCTCGGGCGCGACGACCTCAACCTGAAGCGCAGCGCGATCGCCATCGCCCACATCGACGAGGCGATCGCCTTCGTCACTCAGCAGCGGGTGGTGGTGGGGTCGTCCAGCAAACGGCTGGAAGTGGCGGCCAGCGCGGGGGGCACGAACACCGAGGCGCTGCAGGCCAGCCGCTCGCGCATCGTCGACACCGACTATGCTGCCGAAACGGTGGCGCTCACGCGCAGCCAGATCCTGTAGCAGGCCGCGAATGCGATGGTGGCGCAGGCCAACAACCAACCGCGCACCGTGCTGGCGCTGCTGCGCTGACCGTGAAGCGATATTCGCCGATGCCACGAACCCGCTGCAACGCGGGTTTTTTTTCGTCTGTCCGTCCTGAAATGGTAGGGAAACTACGGCAATAATAGGTGACAATCGCAACACTATATGCGAATTCAATTGCCGAAGTAGTTAAACTACGGCATTCTTTACTAGCCCTCCAGGACCTGTCCATACGACGCGGCCACCAGAGCCACGTGGCGGGAACCGGCGGCGACAACCGACAACACTACAAAAGGAAGAAGGTTATGGAGACAAGACTGACCACATCGTTCCGCACCATCGGGCTCACGGCCGCAGCACTGGCCGCCGCAGTGGCCGCAATCCCCTCGTACGCCGCGCCCGACACCAGCGTGACCAACAAGCAGGGCTACAACACCGACGTCATCTACCAGATCGTCACCGACCGCTTCGTCGACGGCAACGCGGCCAACAACCCCACCGGCGCCGCGTTCAGCGCCGGCTGCACCCAGAAGCGCCTGTTCTGCGGCGGCGACTGGAAGGGCATCCAGAACAAGATCGACGACGGCTACCTGACCGGCATGGGCATCACCGCGATCTGGATTTCTCAGCCGGTCGAAAACATCACCGCCATCATCAACTACTCCGGCACCGACAACACCGCCTACCACGGCTACTGGGCGCGCGACTTCAAGAAGCCCAACCTGGCCTACGGCACGCTCACCGACCTGACCAACCTGATCAATGCGGCCCATGCGAAGAACATCAAGGTCATCATCGACTTCGCGCCCAACCACACTTCGCCAGCCTCGCAGTCCGACCCCAGCTTCGGCGAAAACGGCAAGCTGTACGATAACGGCGTGCTGAAGAGCTCCTACAGCAGCGACAGCGGCAACTGGTTCCATCACACCGGCGGCACCAGCTTCGCTAACCTGGAGGACGGCATCTACCGCAACCTGTTCGACCTGGCCGACATGAACCACAACAAGACCGAGGTCGACGCCTACTTCAAGGCCGCCATCAAGACCTGGCTCGACCTCGGCATCGACGGCATCCGCATGGACGCGGTCAAGCACATGCCGTTCGGCTGGCAAAAGAACTTCATGGCCTATGTGCACGGCTACAAGCCGGTGTTCACCTTCGGCGAATGGTTCCTGGGCGAGAACGAGGTCGACCCGGCCAACCACTACTTCGCCAACCGCAGCGGCATGAGCCTGCTGGACTTCCAGTTCGGCCAGAAGGTGCGCCAGGTGTTCAAGGACGGCAGCGCCGACATGACCAGTCTGAACCAGATGATCAGCGACACCGCGGCCCAGTACAGCCAGGTCAACGACCAGGTGACCTTCATCGACAACCACGACATGCCGCGCTTCAAGGCGGCCGGCGCCAACAACCGCAAGCTGGAACAGGCGCTGGCGTTCACCCTGACCTCGCGCGGCGTGCCGGCGATCTACTACGGCACCGAGCAGTACATGGAAGGTACGGGCGACCCGGACAACCGCGCCAAGATGACCGCCTTCGGCACCGCCACCACCGCCTACAAGCTGGTGGCGAAACTGGCGCCGCTGCGCAAGTCGAACCCGGCGATCGCCTACGGCAGCACCACCGAGCGCTGGCTCAACAACAACGTCCTGATCTTCGAGCGCAAGTTCGGGCCGAACGTGGCGGTGGTCGCGATCAACCGCGACCTGGTCAACGCCACCAGCATCACCGGCTTCATCGCGGGCCTGCCGGCCGGCAGCTACACCGACGTGCTGGCCGGGATCGGCATGAACGGCAACAACATCACCGTCAATGCGGGCGGCGGTGTCAACAACTTCTCGCTGGCGGCGGGCGCGGTCGCAGTGTGGCAGTACACCGCGGCCACTACCACACCGACCATGGCCCACGTCGGTCCGATGATGTCGATGCCCGGCAAGACCGTCACCATCGACGGGCGCGGCTTCGGCGCCACCACGGGCACCGTGATGTTCGGCGCCACAGCCGTCACCGGCGCCGCGATCCTGTCGTGGGAAGATACCCAGGTCAAGGTGCAGGTGCCGGCGGTGGCGGCGGGCATCTACGCGGTCGGCGTCAAGAACGCAGGCGGCGTCGCCAGCGGCGTCTACAACGCGTTCGAGATCCTCAGCGGGCCGCAGGTGTCGGTGCGCTTCGTGGTCAACAACGCCACCACGGTGCCGGGCGAGAACATTTACTTGTCGGGCGACAAGTTCGAGCTGACCAACTGGAGCGCGGCTACCCCGATCGGGCCTTTGTTCAACCAGGTGATGTACAGCTACCCGACCTGGTATACCGATGTCAGTGTCCCAGCCTCGTCCACGGTCAGCTTCAAGTTCATGAAAAAGAGCGCGAACCCGACAGTATGGGAGGGCGGCAGCAACCATACCTTCGCCACGCCGGCCAGCGGCAGCGCGACGGTGAACGTGAACTGGCAGCCGTAGCCGGGACTTGCCTGTCCGGTAGCCTTACGCAAGGGTACACACGTCCGTTTGCGGTGCTAGTATGTATCTATAGACATCGCAGTCACAACGAGGTGCAGCCATGAAAGCTATCGTTACCGGACACACCAAAGGCTTGGGCATGGCCCTCGCCGCCGACCTGCTTGCGCGCGACATCCCGGTGCTCGGGCTGGCGCGCACTTTTTCCAACGAAATGGCGGCCCGCGTTCCCGGCCTGCTGCAGCAAATCGCCCTCGACCTGGCCGACACCCACGCGCTGTCGGGCTGGCTCAACGGTGGCGACCTGCGCCGCTACCTGGCCGGGGAAACCTCGGTGCTGCTGATCAACAATGCCGGCACGGTACAGCCGGTCGGCGGCCTGGCCGACCAGGACCTGGCCGCCGTCGGCAACGCGGTGGCGCTCAACGTGGCCGCGCCGATGATGCTGTCGGCGGCGGTGGTGGCCGCCAGCCCCGGCGCCGAGAAGCGCATCCTGCACGTATCGAGCGGGGCGGGGCGCAGCGCCTACCCGGGCTGGAGCGTCTATTGCGCCTCCAAGGCGGCGCTCGACCAGCATGCGCGCGCGGTGGCGCTGGACGCGCTACCCGGCGTGCGCATCTGCAGCCTGGCGCCGGGCGTGATCGACACCGCCATGCAGGAAGAAATCCGCGCCACGCCGGCCGAACGCTTCCCGATGCGCGAGCGCTTCGTCGAGCTGCAGCGCGCGGGCGAACTCAGCCCGCCCGAAATGACGGCCCGCGCCGTGATCGAATACATGCTCGGCACCCGTTTCGGCATCGAACCGGTGGACGACCTGCGCACCGCCACTCCCTGAGCGCCGGCACAGCTGGAGGACGCCATGTACAAGCATATCCTGGTGCCCAGCGACGGCTCGGCACTGTCGCGCAAGACGGTCCACAGCGCCATCCTGTTCGCGCGCGAGGCGGGCGCGCGCATCACGGCGCTGCACGTGCTGCCCGAACCCGGCGCGGCCGAACTCGAAGCCTGGCTGCACCACGACCCCCACTACGCCGAGCACCGCGCCAAGCTGTTCCAGAACCTGGGGCGGGCCTGCCTGGCCTACGTCACCGACCTCGCCGCCTCCGAAGGCGTGCCGTGCAATGGCAAGCTGGTGTCGGGCCAGGAACCCTACCGCGCCATCGTCGATACCGCGCAAAGCGAGCAATGCGACCTGATCTTCATGGCCTCGCACGGCGCCCGCGGCGACGGCGCCGAGGTGCCGGGCGGCGAAACGCTCAAGGTTCTCATCCACAGCAAGGTGCCGGTGCTGGTCCACAAGCCGTCCCTGCACGCCTGAACCAGGGCGCCGTTCGCTTCCCGCCCGCTCCCTTGAGCGGCGCAGGCGAACACGGTATGCTACGGGCGCGCTGGCAGATTCGCCGCGCCTTTCCGTCAACCCTACACGCGTCCCATGCCCGAGCAGCCACATCCGATCACGCAGCATGGCGGCGACCCGGATTCCTGCTACTTCACAGGCGAGGGCGACATGGTGCGCCTGGTTAACGAACTCGACTGGGAAAATACCGCGCTCGGCCCGATTTGCAGCTGGCCCGAGAGCATCCGTTCCGCGGCAAGCATCGCGCTCGGCTCCACCTTCCAGCTGGTGGTGCTGTCCGGGCCCGAGATGATCTATATTTACAATGACGCGTCCAGCAGCATCTTCGGCGCGAAGCACCCCTGGGCGCTGGGCAAGGCGGCATCGGAGGTATGGGCCGAGGCCTGGGACACGATCGGCCCAATGCTGCATTCCGTGGTCGACAGCGGGCGGGCCCTGCGCCACGACGACATGCTGATGGTGCTTGGCCGCCATGGCTTCCCCGAGGAGTGCTACTTCACCTTTTCGTACAGTCCGATCCGCGGCGCGGAGGGTATCACGGGCATCTTCATTTCCGTGCTGGAAACCTCGGAACGGGTGGTCAACGAGCGCCGCCTGCGCACGCTGGGCGAACTTGCCGCCGCCGTCGCCAGCGCCCGCGGCGCGCTGGCGCAGAACCTGTACGACCTGCCTTGCACCGCGCTCTACCTGGTCGATGCGGACAGCGGGCGCGCCAGGCGCTCTTTCGTGACCGGCGTGGTCGGGGAGGATAGCGCTTTTCCCGGAAAAATCGACCTGGACGAGTGCTGCGTGCCGGTCGCGCGCGCGTTCGCTACCGGCACGCCACAGGAATTCGATGCGGCCGGCATGCTGGTTGCGGGCGCCACCTGGCCGGAGCCGCCGCGGCAGTTCATCGCCTATCCGCTGCGGCCGCCCGGCGCGTGCCGGCCATGCGGGATCTTCGTAGCGGCCGCCAATCCGCGCCAGCCTTTCGACAACGCCCACCGCTGCTTCCTCGACTTCGTCGCCGGCCATGCCGCCACCGCTGTCGCGAATGCCGAGGCGGCGCGCTTCGAGCAGGAGCGGCTGGACGCGCTGGCCGAACTGGCGCGCGCCAAGAACGCCTTCTTTGCCAACGCCAGCCACGAGCTGCGCACCCCGCTGACCCTGATCCTGGGGCCGCTCGAATCGCTGCTGGCGTCGCCGGCGGCGCAGGCGTCGCCGGACATGCGCGAGATCGTCGGCATGGCGCACCGCAACGCGCTGCGCATGAAGCGGCTGGTCAATTCGCTGCTTGATTTCGCCAGCATCGAGGCCGGCCGCATGGCCGTCCAGCTGGTCCCAAGCGACATCGGCGAGCTGACGCTCGGCCTGGCCGGCCTGTTCCCACGCTCGATAACGTCATCGAGGGCACCAGCGACGCCTTCATCGGCGTCGACAACGAGCTGCGCATCGTCGCCATCAACGCGGTCGGCGTGTCGATCATCGCGCAGCCGCGCGAGGCCATCATCGGGCGCACGCTGGCCGAGCTCGAGCCGGAAGCGGAGCCGGTCGACGAGGCGATCAGGCGCGCGATCCGCGAGCGCCGCACCATCGGCCTGCAATTCCTGCAGGCGCGCTCGGGGCGCTGGTTCAGTGTGCGCTGCTATCCGTCGGCCATCGGCGTGATCGTCTTCGCCAACGAAATCACCCGCCAGAAGCAGGCCGAGGAGCGCCTGCTGCTGGCCCACCAGGAGCTCGAACACCGGGTCGAGGCGCGTACCCATGAACTGAACAGCGCCAATGCGCTGCTGGAAGCGGTGTTCGGGCGCCCCCCCGGCCGCGATCGCGATCTCCGACCGCAGCGGGCGCATCGTGCGCACCAACGCCGCCTTCGAGCGCCTGTCCGGCCTGAGCGGGCCGAAACTGCGCACGCTGGCGATGGACCGCCTGGCCGATCCGCAGGGCGCCGCCGGGCGCCAGGCCCGCATCGCCAAGCTGCTGGCGGGCGAGGTGCAGGACACCGTGCTTGAGATGCGCTACCGGCGCGCCGACGGCAGCATGCTGTGGGGCGAGGACTTCGCCGCCACCATCGGCGGCGACGACGGCAGGCCGCGCCTGGTGGTCGAGATCCTGCGCGACATCACCGGCCGCAAGCGCGCCGCCGACGAGATCCTCGCTTCGCGCCACGAGCTGCGCTGGCTGTACGAGTGGCTGCAGCGGGTGCGCAACGACGAACGCATCGCGCTGGCGCGCGAAGTGCACGACCAGCTGGGCCAGATCCTGTCGGCCGCCAAGATCGACATCAAGCTGCTGCTGGAGGGCATCCAGGCCAGCAGCACCGGGCTGCCGCGGCGGCGCCTGCTGGCGGAGCTGCGCAGCGCCACCCGCACGCTCGACCAGGCGATCGACTCGGCGCGCTCGATCGCCACCGAGCTGCGGCCGCCCGAGATCGAGAACCAGGGCCTGTACTCGGCGGTGCAGTGGCACGCGCGCGATTTCGAACGGCGCACCCGGGTGCGGGTCGAGCTGCGGCTGCCGGCGCCGCGCGGCGGGCCGGATTGTCCGGCGGCGGTGGCGCTGTTCCGCATCATGAAGGAAGCCCTGACCAATGTGCTGCGCCACGCGCGCGCCACCGAGGTGGCGATCAGCCTGCACCGGCGCGGCGGGTGCATCCTGCTGCGGGTGCGCGATAATGGCGTCGGCATCGCCCCCGAGCGCGTGCGCGCGGCCGGCACGCTCGGCCTGGTCGGCATGTGCGAACGGGCCGAGCTGGTGCACGGGCGGGTCGCAGTGCGCCGGCTGGCATCGGGCGGCTCGCTGGTGTCGGCGCTGCTGCCGGTGCCCGCCGCGAGCCATGAGAAGCACCCATCGTAAGAATATGGAGACCAGATTGACCAGGATAGTAATCGCCGACGACCATGCGCTGATCCGCGAAGGCGTTAAAAAAATCATCCGCTCGTCCAAGGACCTGCGCATCGTCGGCGAGGCCGCCGGTTTCGAGCAGCTGGTGGAACTGGTGCCGGCCGCCGCGCCCGACCTCGTGATCCTCGACCTGTCGCTGCCCGGCTACGAAGGGCTGGCCGGGCTGGTGGAGCTGAAGAAGAATTTTCCCGCACTGCGGGTGCTGATCCTGTCGATGTTCCCGGAGGAGCAGTACGCGGTGGCGGCGCTGCGCGGCGGTGCCGCCGGCTACGTCACCAAGGCGATGGCGGCGGAGGAACTGATCCTGGCGATCCGGCGCGTGATGGGCGGCGGCAGCTACATCAGCGAGCACCTGGCCGGCCTGCTGGTGATGGATGCGGTCAACCCGCAGCAACAGGCGGTGCACGAAGCGCTGACCAAGCGCGAGCTGGACGTGCTGCGCGTGATCGGGTCGGGCCGCCAGGTCAAGCAGGTGTCGGCCGAACTTGGCATCAGCGTCAGCTCCGTCAATACCTACCGCGCCCGCATCTTCCGCAAGATGGGGCTGGCGTCGAACGCCGCGCTGATCCGCTATGCGCTAAAGTACGGGCTGGTCGCGTAGGCAGTTTCGCCGGCGCCGGGCTAGGCCGACACCGGCAGCGCCTGTTCCTCGCTGGCGTGGACCCGCACCGACCAGGCCACGCCGATCACCAGCAGCACGATGGCGGCGATTTCCAGCGGGCGCGGGAACTGCTGCTTGTAGATGAAGCCGTACAGCAGCGCGAACAGGGTCTCGAACAGGATCAGCTGGCCGGACAGGGTCACCGCCACGCGCCGGCTGGCGACGTTCCACAAATGGTTGCCGATCACCGAGGCGCCCAGCGCGAGCAGGGTATTGACGGTCCAGAACAGTGTCCAGTCGCGGCCGCTGGCGGTGCCCGCCGCGCCGGTCACGTCGCCGTGCCAGATGGCGAACGCCGGCGCCGCGAGAACCAGCGCGATGGCGCCGGTGGCCAGTCCGTACAGGGCCGACCATTCGGCGCTGCTGAAGTGCGGGTTGCGCTTCAGGTAGCGCGCGTTGTCGAGGGTGTACCAGCTCCAGCAGGCCAGCGCGCCGGTGGCGCACAGCACCCCGGCCAGGGTCTGCCACAGGCTGGCGCCGGCAGCCTGGGCGTGGCTCAAGGCGTCGATATTGATGCAGGCGATGCCGGCCGCGGCCATCGCCAGCGGCAGCGCCAGCCGGCGCAGCGGCACCGAGCCGTGGTCCTTGTGGCCCATCAGCGTGACGGCGATCGGCAACATGCCAATGATCAGCGAGGTCGGCGTCACGCCGGCCAGCTTGACCGCCACCGCAAGCAGCATGTAGTAGACGATGTTGCCGGACAGGGCGTGGCGCGCCAGCGCCGCGTAGTCGCTGCGGTCGAGGCGGGCGAACAGCGAACCGAGCCGGGGCGCCATCAGGCCCAGCGCGATGGCGCCGTAAGCGGCGTAACGGCCGAGTGCCATTTCCAACGGGGAAAATGCCTTCAGTATTTCAGGCGCGATGAACACCATGCCCCACAAGGCTCCCGCCAGCAATCCGCACAACACGCCATTCCACATACAGCTCTCCATCGATAAGCCCGATAGTGTCTCACAAGCAGCGCGAAAGCGTTGCCGGCGGCAAGATCCGGTGGCCGCTGGGAAGCTTCTGCTTGCCGTCTGGATTCGACCTTGGCGCTGCGCCAAGTAAGTGTGTTGCGTTTGCGCCTGAGGCCAAAGATTCAAGCGTAATCTGCTAGCGTTGGCGCCTGTTCGTTCTATACTCATTGATAACAACTGATGCGGACTCATCAATGAAGAACGCACGAGTGAGGGGAGAAAATAATAATGTCGGAAAGATCGTTTGCAGTCTGGAGCGTCGGGCTGGCGCTCGTGTTCGCCATCGTGGTGCCGGAACCGGGACAATCGCATGCGCCGGTGGTTGAGCTGACGCTGAACCAGCCGGCGATGACGCTGGAATCGCCGCCCGCCGTCGCGCTGGCGCCGCCGGCCGTGTCAGCGCGCGCACAGGCCCAGGCGCCGCGGGCGGCGCCGTACACGGTTGAACGAGCGGCGGGCGTGCAGCCGGAAACGCGAAAACCTATCTTGTGGGCGGTGCACGCGAGGCCGTAAGCCAGGCGTCGACAGTTCAGGCGGGGCTGGCGCTGCTTTCCAGGCGGCGCGAGAAATTCGCCGCAGCCAAGGGGCCGCCGAAAAAGTAGCCCTGGCCTTCGCCGCAGTTGCGCGCCTTCAGGAAGTCCACTGGCACTGCGCCTCCACGCCTTGGGCGACGATCCTGTACCGCAGGATGCCGCCCATGGCAATCGCCACCGAAGCGATGTCGCCGGCGTCGCCGCGCGCGCCGATGGCGCTGATGAAGGAGCGGTCGATCTTCAGCGCGTCGAGCGGAAAGCGGGTCAGGCAGCTCAGGCTCGAGTAGCCGGTGCCGAAATCGTCCACTGCCAGCCTGACACCGAGCGCCTTCAGGCGCGTCAGGATGTGCTTGCTCGAGTCGACGTCGCGCATCAGCACTTCTTCCGAAATTTCCAGTTCCAGCCGGGCCGGGTCCATCCCTGACCACCTGGTTTTATGAGGGGAACCATGTTCGACAATCGTTGTCGAACATGTTTCGATCCTGCCGTCGACGCCGCTTTAGTACAAGAGCTTGTCAGTGAATGCAGCACACGTTGAATGTGGCAAACATCGAGAATAATGCACGGCCATGCAAGGCGCCCGCGGCAGCGGGCGAAATGCGTTACTTTCGGTGAGCTTTGGGGCCGCTTCAGACCTGATAGACCGCCGCGAAACCGCCTCCCGGCGTGCGCATGTTGGTGGTCTGCCCCTGGTAGACACGAGCCGCATTCCACTGCACCTTGCCGCCGTAGCAGTAGCTGCGCAGGTCGAACTTGAGCTTCTCGCGGCCATGGGGCAGGGCGATGGTGCGTTCGCCCGGCGGCACCAGCGCCTGCGCCACATAGCCGCCACCGAGGATCTCGCCCCACACGCGCCGTGTCAGCTTGTCGCCGCGGTAGGCGGCGCGCCCGCCGAAGCCCCCGGCCGGCTTGAAGAAACGCTTGCGGCGCGTGCTCCACAGGCGCTCGGCGTGGCTTTCATGGACCAGTTCGGTGTGCGGGATGCCGGCCAGCAGCACGGCCTGGGTGATGGCCGGCACGTCCAGCGCCTGCAGGCGCGCCGGGTCGGACAGGATCGCCAGGTTGCGCTTGTCGGCGTACAGGGCATGCGCGCGCGGATGCGGGGTGACCACCGCCGCACGTGCCAGGTAGGCGGCGCGCAGGGCGGCGCTGGCGGGCGCCTCCAGCATGAAATCGGTCAGGCGGTTGTAGACCAGGTCGACCGGCATGCTGCCATGCAGCAGCCGGCCCTCGTGCCCGCGCAGTTCGGACGGATCGGCGATGACGGCGTCGATGCCGTGCCGCTGCAGCAGCTTGCGGAACAGCAGGAACTCAGGATACAGGAACTGGTTCTCGGGATCGCTGTCGACGATGGCGACGCTGCGCAGCGGCCCGTCGTTGCCGCCCAGGCGCCATTCCTCGCGGAACATCGCCACCACCTCGTGCTCGAAGCGCTCGGCCTGCTGCGCACCCGGCGTGCCGCCTGCCACCGCGCCGCAGGGCTGCTGCACCCGCGCCAGCGCCGCGTTCAGCAGCGCGCCGCCGGCGTTGGTGTTGATCTCGATGAGCGCGACGCCGTCTTCGCCCAGGTGGAAGTCGTAGCCGAAGAACACCCCGCGCGCGCCCGGATCGTGGCGCGCGATGGCCGGCGCCGACGCCAGCACTTCATCCTGCCAGGCCGGCAGCGCGATCACCGACTCGATCGCCGCGATCAGATGTTCCATGCGGGCGGCGTCGGCGCTGGAGACGAATACCGGATGAAAGGCGAACAGGTGGGGGCAGCGCTCGGCCACCAGGGCCGAGACTTCGGCGTCGCCGGTGGCGGCGTCGAGCGCCTGCGCCAGCGCGGACTGTTCGTGGCCCACGCACAGGCAGCTGTCGTTGAGCACGGCGGCCGGGGCCGCGCCGCAGGCGCTGCCGTCGGCGCAATCGGATGCTTGCTTAGCGGATAAGGTTGTCGAAATGGTTGTCATGGCGGCTTGCGTCGTAAGATAGCTATTGTACGGCTGCTTCAAGCCAGCCGTTCCGATACCTGGCGATGGTACAGTCGGTGCTGGGGGAAATTCCGGACAGGTCACAGAGAACATGCAAGACACCAATCCCGATCCCGCGGCGCCGCTGTACATCGTGCTGAACGCCGGGTCCGGCTCGTCCGAGACGGCGCTGCGCCGCGCCACCATCGAAGGCATCCTGGCCCAGGCCGGCCGCAGCTTCGAACTGGCCATGGTCGATGCGCCCGGCCAGCTTGAGCAGGTCGCCAAACGGATGGTGGCGCAGGCGAGGGCGGCCGGCGGCATCGTGGTGGCGGCCGGCGGCGACGGCACCATCAATACGGTGGCGCGCGAGACGGTGGCCAGCGGCTGCCCGTTCGGCGTACTGCCGCAAGGCACCTTCAATTATTTCGGCCGCACCCACAACATTCCCGAGGACCTGGGCGACGCCGTGCGCGCCTTGCTCACGGCGCGCGTGCAGCCGGTGCAGATCGGCATCGTCAACCAGCGCATCTTCCTTGTCAACGCCAGCATCGGCCTGTACCCGACCCTGCTGGAAGAACGCGAAGCCGACAAGCACCAGTTCGGCCGCAGCCGGCTGGTGGCGTTGCTGTCGGCGCTGAAGACGTTTTTCAGCCCGCACCGCCGGATGCGCATCAAGATGGTGCTCGACGGCATGGAGCGCTCGCTGCGTACCTCGACGCTGTTTGTCGGAAACAATCGGCTGCAGATGGAACAGCTGGGCATGGCGCCGATGGTGGAAGCGATCAAGGATGGGGAACTGGCGGCGATCGCGATCAAGTCGGTCGGCAAGCTCGGCATGTTCGGCCTGCTGGCGCGCGCCCTGGTCGGGCGGCTGGGCGACGCCGGCAACCTGCTCACTTTCAGCTTCCGCCAGATGACGGTCCGGCCGCGCAAGTTCTACGGCAAACGCAAGGTCAAGGTGGCCACCGACGGCGAAGTGACCTTGATGGACATGCCGCTGGAATTCCGCGTGCTGGAGGGGCAGCTGCTGTTGCTGAAACCGGGAGCCGGCACGGCCCGGGTGGCCGCCGGGGATGACAGGGCGGCCTGAATCGCTACTCCGCATCGACGCGCAGCGCCTGTTCCAGCTTCGCGTCGCGCAGGTAGACGTCGCGCGGGAACAGCGCGCGGCCCTCGCGGTCGACCATGGCCGTGGCATAGAACAGGATCACCGGCAGCGGGCCGCCCAGGTCGACCTTGCGGGTCGGGCCTGGCAGCATCGCCAGCTCGACGCTGCCGTCGGTCCACTCAGGCTGGTCGGCCAGCACGAAGCGCGCCAGCTCCAGCGGCTTCTCGACCCGGATGCAGCCATGGCTGAGGTCGCGCCGGTTGCGGTCGAACAGTTCCTGCGCGGCGGTCGAGTGCAGGTAGATGTTCATCGGGTTCGGCATGGCGAACTTGACCGCCCCCAGCGCGTTTTTCGGCCCCGGCCGCTGGCGGATGCGCAGCTTGCCTGCGCGCAGCGCGCCCAGCGTACCGCCGTTGACCGCGCTGGTGGCGCCGCCGCCCGCGGTGGACACCATTTCCATGTCGTTGTTGGCCAGGTAGCCTGGGTCCTGGAGCATCTTCGGGATCAGCTCCTCCACGGCTATGCTGCGCGGGACGTTCCAGTAGGGATTGAATTCCAGGTGGCGCATGCTGCCGATAAATAGCGGGGTCGGCGTCTTGAGCGCCTCGCCGACAATCACGCGCATTTCCAGCGCTTCTTCCCCGCTGGCGCCGGCGCCATGCTGGAAGGCCCACAGGCGGAAGGCGGGCAGGTTGACCGCGATGACGGGGCCGGGACGCAGCTCGGGGATCCAGCGCAGCCGTTCCAGCGCCAGTTCCAGCTGGCGCACCCGCCTCTCGAGCGGTACATTCAAGGCGGCCGATGTTTCGCGGCCGATCACGCCGTCCTCGGCCAGCCCGTGGCGCGCCTGGAACTGGCGCACGCCTTCGGCCAGCTCGGCCGAGTAGACCGGCTCCTGCGCCGGGCGCTCATCGGCCGGGAGGTCGCCCAGCAGGACCAGGCGTCCGCGCAGCGCGGCGGCGCCCGGATAGGGGCTGCCCGGCCGGAGCGTCTTGACCGCCGGCAGATCGGCGTGCGGCGTTTGGGCCAGGCCGCGGTAGTGGGCCAGCATGTCCTTGACGCGCGGATAGAACACGATCGCCGGTTCGGCCGACACGACCGCCGCCGCCAGCTGGCCGTTGCCGGCCAGCGCAGCGGACAGGATGCGCACCGGGTCGAACTGCTTCAGGCGGGTGTCGGGCGCGGCCGTGTGGTAGTCGGGACGCACCCGGCCGATGCGCAGGTCGGCCAGGTAGTGCAGGAAAGCGCGGGTGAGCGCGACGTCGAGCGCGGCGTCCGGCTGGCCGGCCTGCGCCACCCGCCGCTGCAGCACCGCGTGGCCGTAGTAGTTGGGCGACAGGCCGTGCGCGCCGGCCGCGCCGATCAGCGCGACCGCCTCGCGCGCCTGCGCCGCGTTCCATGCCGGCGCCCAAGCGCGCGGCGCGTAGAAACGCCGCATCCATTCTCGTTCGTCGTACTGGCGAACATGGCCGGGTACCTCGCGCGGCGCCTGCGCCGCCAGCAGCTGTATTTGCGCCCGCTCCGCCAGTACCGGTATCTGCGCCTGCGCCGGCAGTGGCTGGATTTGCACCTGCGCTCCCCCACCGGCCGGCACTGCGGCCAGGGCAAGGGCGGCCGCCAGCGCCAGCGGCCTCAGGAAGGTACGGTGTTTCATTGCGATAGGACACGATGTCCGCCTTCATCATAGTGCTTCCGGCCGCAGTTTGCCGCGGAAATGCACCGCAGGCGTACGGGGCCGGAGCCCGCCTTTATGCTATACATCGATCCGGGCGCGGCGCGCCTTGCCTGGCCAACGCACTGATAGGGAGCCAACATGCCGAACAAGCTGATCCGGATTTTCGACGAGTATGCAGACGCCGAAGGGGCGCGCGACGCGCTGCTGCAGGCGGGCTACGACAAGGACGCGGTGCGCGTCAGCGTGCGCGACGACGAAGCCGGCCCCGTCGAGGGCAACTTTGCCGTCGGCAACGCGATGCCCGATGAAGACAAGACCTACGCGCGCAATTTTGAAAAGCCGGCCCAGCGCGGCACCGTGATGGTGGAAGTGAGCGCGGCCGACCGCGCCTCGATCGACGCGGCGTCGAAGGTGCTGGAAGACTTCGGCGGTCGCGACATCGACGCATTGACGCCCTGAACTGCCGGCTCGAAGATATTACTTCCGGCACACAACCGTTCCGTCGTTTCGTCCCGCGTCGGCTATACTCGGCCATTCGCAATGATTGAACAGTTGGCAAGGTATACATGGTGGACGATAACGACAAGCTGGCGCAGCGTTTGCGCCGGCACGCACTGCGCGCGGCCGGCGCGGCCCAGGCCAGGGCGAGGCAAGGCCATTCCCGCTTCAAGGCGTACCTGCTGCGCTACCCGCCGGCCCAGCGCGCGGTACTGATCGTCCTGTGGGGCATGGCGGCGCTGCTGGCCTTGCTGCTGCTATACGTCCTGATCCTGATCCCGCTGACCCCGGGCATCAGCGATTTGCGCCAGGCGCGCTCGGCCCAGGCCAGCGTGCTGGTCTCCAGCGACGGCAAGCAGCTCGCCACCTTCGAGCAGGGCTTGCAGGAGCGGGTCAGGCTGGACCAGGTTTCGCCGCACGTGGTGAAGGCGCTGGTGGCCACCGAAGACCACCGCTTCTACGACCATCACGGCATCGATTTCCGCCGCAGCGTGGGCGCGGTGCTGTACACGCTCAAAGGCGACTCCCAGGGCGGCTCGACCATCACCCAGCAGCTCGCGCGCAATATGTTCCCGGAAGAGATAGGGCGCTCGCGCAACCTGAACCGCAAGCTGAAGGAAATGATCACCGCGATCAAGATCGAGGCCACCTACACCAAGGACGAGATCCTGGAAGCCTACCTGAACACGGTGCCCTTCCTGTACAACACCTTCGGCATCGAGATGGCTGCGCGCACCTACTTCGACAAGCCGGCGGCCAGGCTCGACATCCTCGAAAGCGCGACCCTGGTCGGCATGCTCAAGGGCACCAAGTACTACAATCCGGTCACCAACGCGGAGCGATCGGTGCAGCGCCGCAACGTGGTGCTGGGCCAGATGCTCAAGCACGGCGTGATCAACGAGGCGCGCTTCAAGGCGCTGAAGAAGCGCCCGCTGCGCCTGCACTTCGAGCGCCAGCCGGAACGGGGCGGCACCGACAGCCACTTCTCCAGCTTCGTGCGCAAGTGGATGATCCAGTGGGCCGACGAGAACGACTACAACCTGCAACTGGACGGCCTGGTGGTCCAAACCACGCTCGACTCCGGCCTGCAGCAGGCCGCCCTGCGAGCGGTCGCGCGCCAGGGCGACGCGCTGCAGGCGATCGCCGATGTCGAGTGGAGCCAGCCGGGGCTGTCCTACACCTCGTCGACCAGCGCCTACGCCGGCATGCACCACGCGATCAACCCCTTCGAATACTTCTGGAAATCCAAGCGCGGCCTGCTCGACGCCTTCATCCGCGAGACGCCCGAATTCAAGCAGGCGGTCGAGGACGGCGAAGCGGCCAGGGACGCTCTCAAGCGCCTGAAGTCCGACCGCAAGTTCATGGCGGAACTGCGCGCCGCCAAGACCCGCCTGGAGACCGGCTTCGTTGCCATCGATCCGCAGACCGGCGAGGTCAAGGCCTGGGTCGGCAGCCGCGATTTCCGGCGCGACCAGTACGACCACGTGGCCCAGGCCGCGCGCCAGCCTGGTTCGACCTTCAAGCCCATCGTCTACGGCGCCGCGCTGGAAAAAGGCATGTCACCCGAGCGGCCCTATGTCGATGCGGTGCTCGACATCAAGGCCGGCGACGGCAAGGTCTGGCGCCCGACCGACATGAGCGGCTCGTCCGGCAACCGGATGACCTTGCGCGAGGGCCTGGTGTACTCGAAGAACACCATCACCGCCCAGGTGATGCAGGACGTTGGCCTGCCCGGCATCATCCAGCTGGCGCGCGACCTCGGCATCAAGGACAGCGCGCTCGACTCGGTGCCGTCGCTGGCGCTGGGCACCAGCCCGGTGACCCTGCTGGAAATGGTCAGCGCCTATTCGACCATCGCGGCCCAGGGCGAGTACCGGCCGCCGGTGTTCGTCAAGCGCATCACCGACCGCGACGGCAAGGTCATCGCCGAGTTCGGCGGCGAGGCGCCGCGGCGCGCCATGTCGAACGAATCGGCGGTGACGCTGATCGACATGATGCGCGGCGTGATCAACCGCGGCACCGGCACCGGCGTGCGCTACCGCTTCGGCATCACCGCCGACGTGGCCGGCAAGACCGGCACCACCCAGAAGAACGCCGACGGCTGGTTCATCCTGATGCACCCGAACCTGGTGGCGGGCGCCTGGGTCGGCTTCAACGACAACCGCGTCGCTATGCGCAGCAACTATTGGGGCCAGGGCGGCCACAACGCCATCCTGGTGGTGGGCGACTTCTTCAAGGCCGCGCTCGAATCGGGCAAGGTCGATCCGCGCGCCGTATTCCCGGGCGCGCCGAAACCGGCGCCGGTGCAGGAAGACGAGCAGCCGGTCGAGGTCGAGGAGCAGCCGGGCGAGCTGTACGAGGGCGGCATCGCCCCGGCCGAGCCGGTGCTGGACGAGCCGGTCGAGGTCGAAGGCATCGACGAGGCGATTGAGGTGATCCAGGAGCCGCCGCCGCCGGATCCGCAGCGGCAGTTCGACCCGGTCGAAGTTCCGCAGCCGCAATCGATCGAGCCGCTGGAAAACTAGGCTGCGCGGGCGCGGAATTTCCGCGCGTAAGCGTATCGCTCCCGCGGCATCAAGCGCAGCGCGGGAAAGCGCCGCGGGCAGGCTGACGCTTGACCGTCAACAAACGCAGGAATGATTCTTTGACCAGAATTGGTCGGGAACCGGCCCCCGGTCCGGACATTCCTGCGGAGTTCCAATGAGACAGCTATATGAATACCATCCTGTTGTCGGTTACCGTTTCATCCCCAACCTCAAGGCGCGCATCCCCCACGAGGGCGGCGGCTACCTTGTCCACGCCAACGAAGACGGCTTCCGTTCCAACCGTCCCTTCGTAAGGCACGCCGCGCCCGGCGTGCGGCGCGTGCTGTTCTTCGGCGATTCGTTCACCGCCGGCGACGCCGTCAGCAACCACCAGCGCTACACCGACCTGCTCGAGGCCCGCCTCGAAGCGAAGCTGGGGCCCGTGGCCAGGGTCGAGAGCTACAACTTCGGCCTGTCGTCGACCGGCACCGACCAGCAATACCTGGCCTGGCGCGAGTACGCCCAGGGCATCGAGCACGACGTGCTGGTCATCGCCGTATTCGTCGAAAACATCCGCCGCGTGATGGCGCACTACCGTCCCCACCGCGACGCCGACGGCCGCGAGCGGATCTACGCCAAGCCTTACTTCGCCCTCGACCAGGGCAAGCTGGCGCTGCGCAACGTGCCGCCCCGTTCCACGCCCTTCGAGCTGGACGAACTGTCGCCGGCCGAGCAGGGCGCGGTCGACACGGGCGGGCGCTTCGGCTTCCTGCGCAAGGTGGTCAACGCGGTCGGCGCCAAGGACGCGGTGCAGCGCCTGACCCGCTACCAGCCGCTGCCCGCCTACGACGCCCCTTCGCATCCCGGCTGGCTGCTGATGCGCGCCATCCTGGCCGAATGGATACGCGCGGCGCCGAGGCCAGTGGTGCTGATGCCGCTGCCGCTGCCCCAGCACCTCGACGGCGCCTGCGACGCCGGACCCTACCAGGCCCGCTTCGCCGAGCTGGCCGCCGAGGTGAAATGCACCCTGCACGATCCGCTGCCTGCATTCATGGCCTACCCGGCCGCCGAGCGGCGCGCCTTCCGCTGGGAAACCGACATCCATTACACCCCCGCCGGCCACCGCGCGCTGGCCGATTCGCTGGCGCCGGTGTTGCAGCGCCTGCTGGTCCAGTCCACCGAAAGAAAGGGAAAGACATGTCCAGGCTGATACTCGGCATTTCCGCGTTTTACCATGACTCCGCCGCGGCCCTGGTGCGCGACGGCCAGATCGTCGCCGCTGCGCAAGAGGAACGTTTCTCGCGCAAGAAGCACGACCCGCGCTTCCCGCTCAACGCCATCAACTACTGCCTGGAGGAAGGCTTCGTCGACGCCGCCGAACTGGACGCCATCATCTTCTACGACAACCCCGTGGCGACCTTCGACCGCGTGGTGGAGAATGCGCTGGCGGCCGGCGAGGCGGGGCGCGAGCAGTTCATCCAGGCCGCCGGCCAGGTGCTGGGCGACAAGATGTGGCTGGACGAGCACGTGCGCCGCGCGATCGGTTCGCTGGGCCGCGAGGGCAGGGTGCTGTTCTCCGAGCACCACATGGCCCACGCCGCCAGCGCCTTCTATCCCTCGCCGTTCGAGCGTGCCGCGATCCTGACCATCGACGGCGTCGGCGAATGGGCCACCACCAGCCTGGGCAGTGGCGACGGCGGCACCGTGCGGCTGTTCTCGGAGATCAATTACCCGCATTCGCTGGGCCTGCTGTACAGCGCCTTCACCCACTTCTGCGGCTTCAAGGTCAACTCCGGCGAGTACAAGCTGATGGGGCTGGCGCCCTACGGCGAGCCGCGCTACTACGGCGCCATCAGGGAGCACCTGGTCGATGTGCGCGACGACGGTTCCTACCGCCTCGACACCTCGTACTTTGCCTACCTCGATTCGATGGCGATGACGGGCGAGCGCTTCGCCCAGTTGTTCGGCGGGCCGGCACGCAAGGCGGAAACCCCGATCACCCGGCGCGAGATGGACCTGGCCGCCAGCGTCCAGAAGCTGACCGAGGAAATCGTCATCAAGACCGCGCGCCACCTGCGCGAGATCACCGGCGAGGACAAGCTGGTGATGGCCGGCGGCGTGGCGCTGAACTGCGTGGCCAACGGCAAGCTTGTCGCCGAAGGCATCTTCGACGAAGTGTGGATACAGCCGGCCGCGGGCGACGCCGGCGGCGCGCTCGGCGCGGCGCTGCTGGCCCACCACATGTACTACGACCAGCCGCGCAAGGCGCCGCTGCGCGGACGCGACGCCCAGCAGGGCAGCCTGCTGGGCCCGCGCTACTCCAGCGCCGAGGTGCTGGCCTTCGTGGAGCGCCAGAAGCTGCCGCACCGCCAGGTGCGCGACCGTGACCTGCGGTTGGAAACCATCGCCGCGGCGCTGGCCGAGGGCAAGATCGTTGGCTGGATGTCGGGCCGCATGGAGTTCGGGCCGCGCTCGCTGGGCGCGCGCTCGATCCTGGGGGACCCGCGCAATCCGGCAACCCAGGCGACCATGAACCTGAAGATCAAGTTCCGCGAATCGTTCCGGCCGTTCGCACCCAGCGTGCTGAAGGAACGCTGCGCCGAGTATTTCGAGCTCGACGGCGCCAGCCCCTACATGCTGCTGGTGGCGCCGGTGCGCAAGGACAGGCGGCTGCCGATGGACATGGCGCGCTTCCATGGAGGCGACGACGACATGATGAGCGTGATTAACCAGCCGCGCAGCGATGTGCCGGCCATCACCCATGTCGATTATTCGGCGCGGGTGCAGACGGTGGATGCAGCGACCAGCCCGGAATTTCACGCGCTGATCCGCGCCTTCGAACGCCTGACCGGCTGCCCGATGCTGGTCAACACCTCGTTCAATGTGCGCGGCGAGCCGATCGTATGCAGCCCGGCCGACGCCTACCGCTGCTTCATGCGTACCGACATGGACTTGCTGGTGCTGGAAGACGTGCTGCTGTGGCGCCATGAACAGCCTGTACAGGAAGAAAACGACAACTGGAGGATGACTTATGAACTCGACTAAGGAAGCACAACTGGCGCAAGTGATGGGCGGCTTGTTCGACCAGGTGCTGATGCCGCTGTCGGAACGGATGCGCGCCGAAGGCAAGGCCGCGTTTCCGCTGGCGCCCGACGTCAGCTGGCTGAGCTACTACAACAAGCGCCGCCGCAGCGCGATGTCACACGACGATTTCACCAGCGCCGCCTGCCGCGACACTGACGAACTGGCGCGCCGCCTTGCCACTTGCTGGCATGCGCTGGGCCGGCATGAGTTCGCGGCCCAGGCTGCCCGCTTCGGCGCAGCGGCGGCGCAGGCGCGGCCGCTGGTGATGGAAGGCGAGGCGAAGGCCGAGCTGTCGCCCTACATCTACGCGATGTTCTGAGGAAGGGGCCGCGGGCGCAGGAGCAGCGCCTTGAGGCGCTTGCGCACGCGGTAGGTCTGGGCTTCGAAGGGCAGGTGGAACAGCCAGGCCAGCAGCACGATCAGCACCACCATCGACAGGTAGGAACCGAAGTCCGACAGGCTGGCGGGATCGAGTTCGTCGGTGCCGAGCAGGCGGGCGTGGATGTGGCGCAGCGCGAAGATCAGCGGCACGTGGATCACGTACAGGGTGAACGAGAACTCGGAAAAGAAACGGCCGATGCAGTCGAGTGCGCGCACCGCATGGCTCCCAGGGTTGACCGGCGACTGCAGGCTGCACAGCACGGCCATGAATACCATGCTGTACAGCAGGTCCTGGACGAAGGAACCTTCCAGCAGGATGTTGTTGCTGCCGTTGAGGCGGAAGTACACGGCCACCAGTGCGAAGGCGGCGGCGAGGCCATTTGGCGGCGCCGCTCGGCCTGGATATGATGCGCGGAACAGCCGGGCCTCAGCCACACGTAAAGTACAAGGCAGGATGGCGGTATTTCAGCTTGGCAGGCGATCAGGCACGCAGGGTCGCCGCGCCGGCTTCTGGCAGGCGTGGGCGGCGAATCAGCACGGCGCACGGGAAACACGTAGTAGCAGGTTTCGTAGGTCAGGCTCCACAGGCGAAGTTGCCGGCCGTAGCGGGGCACGGCAGGTCTGAAGGCCGAACATGTTTACCGGCGACGAAAGCCAGCAGCGAATACTCGCTGGTGCTGGCGACGTCGGCCAGCGCCGGATTAACCTCGCCGATCATCATGCCGATCAGCAGCGACGCAATAAAGGCCGGCACCAGCACGATCCACAGCCGGGTGACGCGGTCGATGGCGTAGGAGGCCACCGCGCGCGGCTCGCCCAGCTTGTTCATCAGGCTGCCGCCCACCAGCCAGCCGGACAGCAGGAAGAAGATCACGACCGCCTGGTGGGCGAAGCCGGTGAAGAAGGCCAGCACCTGGTAGCCGATGCCGGGATCGGCCATGGTCGACAGGCCGGGGTAGAACTGGGCGCGCACGTGGGCGGCGGCCACTTGAACCGCGGCGAGGCCGCGCAGCACCGAGATCGCGACCGAATGATGGTAGCCGGTGTCCAGGTTGGTCCTGGACAGGAATCGGACTCGTGCGACGTCGTTCGACAGCATGTTCTCTCCAGCCGGTAGCGCCCTTGGTACCTCATTCTAGAAGGCCATGCCGCGGCGGAGGTTGAGTGGGCACAATGACAAGGCTGGGCCGGGCCGGACGGCGCAGCCTTCCTTGTCGCAAGCCCTTGCGCTTCTACAATTTTGGCTGGAGCAAATCCTCGCGCGGGTGGCCCCATGCGGGTACGCCGGACGGGCAGGGTGCGCCCGCGAAATCGGCGTAGCGGATGGTGGAGAAATTGCGTGCGGGATCGACACCGTAGCGCACGTCGGTGGCGTCGGCCGCATTCATCGCCGGTGTGCGGGCGAAGCGCAGCCAGGCGTCGAAGTGGCAGCTTGAAGCCTGGCGGCCGCGCAGATCGGCCAGCGGGGTTTCCTGCTGCCACACCAGTGCCAGCGCCGGCGTCAGCGTCTGCTGCTTATCCAGTTCGGCAAAGCCGGCCGGACATGCGCTGGCCGGCATCACCGACGGAGCCAGGCTGAGCACGCCGCGGCGCAGGCGGAACAGGCCGGCGGCGTCTTGCCGTTCGACCGACACGACACTCCAGCACAGCGGATTGGATGGGAAGGCCGACATCGCCACGTCGACCGTCTGCGCACCCGGGTCGCGCGCGCGCCACTCCGTGGCGATGAGGCCCCTCCCGTAGGACGAAGCCGCCGCCTGGATGCCGGCGAAAGTCAGGCAGGCGCCGAAAGCGGCAAGCAGCACCGTCCGGCTGTGCGGGCGCGCGCGGTCTTGCGCCACGGCGAACAGTGCGCCCAGTGCCAGCAGCGCCGCCGCGGAAACCCAGTGCAGGTGCTTGGAGGAAGTGAACACGATGGGCGTAGCGGCGATCAGCGCAAGCAATACCCAGCGTACCAGTTTGCTGTTGGCCATCATCGCCAGCGGCACGCCCAGGACCACCCAGAAAACGGGCTCGACGATGAACACCATGTCGCCGTACAGCCAGCGCGCATCGAAGGGATAGAACGGGTGGATGCCGTAGGAGTTCATGTAATCCATCAGCATGTGCAGCAGCAGGCCGGCGACTATCGCCAGCCCCAGGCCGAGGCAGGCGTGGCGGCTGGCCGCCAGTACCCGGCGCGCCGAGAACCATAGCAGCCACAGCAGCGCGGCCAGCAGCAGTGCCTGCGGCAGCGCGTACAGCAGTGTGTGGGTGTGGCCGCGGTGGTGCAGCAGGTAGCCTAGCGGCGCCGGCAGCAGCCTGGTCAGCACCAGGTCGAGATCGGGGAAATTGCAGGCGGCCCAGCCCGACACCAGCAGCAGGCGGTGGCGCGCCTGCTGCTGTGCCGGATCGGCTTCGTCAGGCAGGCTGCGGTGGATCAGTGTGCCGGCGGCGAGGCCGGCCAGGGAGTGGGTGATGTTATCCATGCGCAAATATTACTGGTTTTGCCACGGGCAATGTGCAAGCGCGCGCGTGCGCGCCTGCCTATGCAGGATAATTGACCGGGTGCCGGCCACTGGAATGCCGGCCACTGCGAGGACGCCATGAAGACGCTGATCGATGACGAGCTGTGCCTGTTCGCGCTCAATACGAGCCGGACCTTCGGCGAGCGGGTGGCGCAGCACCTGCGCCTTCCGCTCAGCCACCACGAGGAGCGCAATTTCGAGGATGGCGAGCACAAGGCGCGGCCTTTGGTGCCGGTGCGCGGACGCGACGTGTACGTCATCCATTCGCTGCACGGCGAGCCGGGCGAAACCGTCAATGACAGGCTGTGCCGGCTGCTGTTCTTCATCGGCGCGCTGCGCGACGCCGGGGCGCAGCGCGTCACCGCCGTGGTGCCCTACCTGGCCTATTCGCGCAAGGACCGCCAGACCAAGGAGCGCGACCCGGTCACCACGCGCTACGTCGCCGGCCTGTTCGAGTCGGTTGGCACAAGCGCGGTGGTCACGCTCGATGTGCATAACCTTGCCGCCTTCCAGAACGCCTTCCGCTGCCGCACCTTCCACCTCGAGGCCACGGGCCTGTTCGTGCACTTCCTGCTGCCGATGCTGACCGGTATGCAGGCCACCGTGGTGTCGCCCGACAGCGGCGGCATGAAGCGGGCCGAGGCCTTCCGCCAGCAGCTGGCCGAGGCGCTGGGCCGGCCGGTGGAAATAGCCTGCGCGGAAAAACACCGCAGTTCAGGCGTGCTCAGCGGCAGCATGCTGGTGGGCGAGGTGCGCGACCGCATGGTGATCCTGTTCGACGACCTGGTGAGTTCGGGCTCGACCCTGGCGCGCGCAGCCGCCGCCTGCCAGGAAGCCGGCGCCACCGGCGCCATCGCGCTGGCCACGCACGGGCTGTTCAGCGAACGCGCGGGCCTGGTGCTGGCCGATCCCTTTATCGAAAGGGTGGTGGTCACCGACAGCGTTGCGCCGGGCCGGCCGGGCGCGGCTGCGCTGGCGGCCAAGCTGGCGGTGGTCGGCAGCGCGGCACTGGTGGGCGACGCGATCGCGCAATTGCACGGCGGCGACTGAAAGGAGGCAGATCATGGACGGACGCAAGGAACTGGTCAGCATTCCGATCGACGGCGAGTACGTCGAAGGACTGCTGGCGCTGCCCGGAGGGGCACGCGGCATCATCCTGTTTGCGCACGGCAGCGGCAGCGGCCGCCTCAGCCCGCGCAACAACTACGTGGCGGGCGAGCTGCGCAAGGCGGGCCTGGGCACTCTGCTGATGGACCTGCTCACGCCGGCCGAGGAACCGACCACGGCGGCGCGCTTCGACATCGGCCTGTTGGCGCAGCGGCTGAAGCTGGCGGCCGACTGGCTGTCGAAGGATCCGCATACGTCGGTATTGCCGCTCGGCTTGTTCGGCGCCAGCACCGGCGCCGCCGCCGCGCTCCAGCTGGCAGCGCGCGAGTCGCCGGCCGTGTATGCCGTAGTGTCGCGCGGCGGCAGGCCCGACCTGGCCGGGCGTGAGGTACTGGCGCGCGTACGTGCGCCGACGCTGCTGATCGTCGGCGGCCTCGACGGTCAGGTCATCGAACTGAACCAGGCGGCGTACAGTTTGCTGACCTGCGAGAAGCGGATGGACATCGTGCCCGGCGCGACCCACCTGTTCGAAGAGCCGGGCACGCTGGAGCAAGTGGCGCGGCTGGCCTGCGGCTGGTTCGTGCAGTGCCTCGGCCGCGCCTAGCCTTGCCGGACGAACGTCACCCGCCTATTTCCTGCCCATGTGGGTGACGTAGTGCACCGGCCCGGCTGCCTCGACGTCGAAGCGCTCCTGTGCCTTGACGTGGAAGCGCTGCCCGCCGGCGAAGTCCTTCGTGTCTCCATTAATGCTGACGCTCCCCTTGCCCTCGACGACCTCGAAGGTCTCGTCGGTGTCGGCGGCGAAGGTGACCCCGCCCGGCATGATCACGCCCACCGTCTTGGTCTCGCCATCCGGAAAGGTCAGCGTGTACGAAATGCACTTACCGTCGGCGAAGATGTTCGCCTTTTTTTCCATTGAAACGTGTTCGAAGTGCGTGCCCATGGTTTTTCCTTCCGAAAGATGACGCTCCCTGCATGTCAGACCGGCGCAAGGGGTTTTCGTTCAGGCGTTCACTGGCGCCAACTCATTGGCGCCAATTCTGGTGCTGCTCGGCCAACTGCAGCCAGTTCATCGCGCTGGCCGCCCATTTGCGCGAGTACTGGAATTGTACTTCCTTCAGGTGGGCGATGGCGAGCGCAGCGCGCACGATGGCGCGGTAGCTCTGGTAGAAGTGCAGGAGGGCGGGCGCCGGGTGGTCGTGCGACAACGCCCGGTACTGCTGGAACAGTACCGCGGCCATGTCGCGCGCACCGAGTCGTTCGGTTTCCAGTGCGAGGAAGGCCAGCTCGTCGGCGCGGTCGATGGTGCGTAGCTCGCGCGAAAATTCCAGGCAGTCGATCACGACGGGCGTGGGGTAGAGGCAGATATGTTCGGGACGCAGGTCGCCGTGGCCTTCCACCACCTTGCCATCGGCGACGCGCCCGTCGATGCGCTCAGCGAGCCGGTCGAGCGCGCTCAACTGGCGGTGGCATACCAGCCGCACATGGGCGGCGGGCAGGCCGTAGGCTGGTTGCAGCAGTTCGTGGGAGCTGGCCGCGATCTGGCGCGCGTAGCGGTCGCGGCAGGCCGAGCCGTCGATGTCGACCGGCTTGAGCGATTCGAAGAAGGCCACCAGCCGCCGCGCCACGCACTGCATGTCGCGTGCGCTGCACTGGCCGTGGCGCAGCACGTAGTCGAGCATGAAGCGCGACGGCAGGCGCCGCATGCGCACCAGCCAGTCGACAGCTTCGCCGTCGCCGCCCAGCTGCAGGTGGCTGCCGCTGTCGAGCGTCAGCGGCACCACGCCGAGGTAGACCTCGGGCGCGAGGCGCCGATTCAGGCGCACTTCCTCGTCGCAGAAATGGTGGCGCACGGCCAGCGTGCGGAAATCGGCGCCGCCGTAGCACACCGGCTTTTTCAGCTTCCAGGCCTCGCCTTCGGTCAGGAAAACCCAGGCCATGTGGGTTTCCATCGTTTCGACCCGGTAGGGCGCGTCGGGATAACTGGAGGGATGGCGCAGGAATGCGACCTTGGCCTCCAGCGGTACGGGCCCGGCGGCGGGCGATTCGGGCGTGCTCGACATCATGCGGCTCCTTCACGGGCGCGTTCAGCCACACCGGCGGCACACGTCCCGCGCGTCTGGCCCTGACCTGACGCGCGGCGGCGCCTAGCTCGAAGGCGGCGAACTGAGCAGGACCGTGGTGACGCTGCCGTCGCTGCCGACGATCAGCTGGTAGACGCGGTCGAATTCATTGTCGCCGATATCGGCGCCGGACGCACCGCCAAGAAGGCTGACAAGTTTCGGCACCGTGTTCGAGTGCCCGACCACCAGTGCGTTGCCGCCTGTGGCTTTCAGCTCGGCGATCATCTTTTCAGGCTTGCCGGCGTCGTACTCCTTTACCGGCAACGCAAGCAGCGCCGCGGTCGGCGCCGCGGTCTGGCGCGTGCGCGCGGTTTTGGTGCTCCAGACCTGGCGGATGCCGGTCTTCCTCAGTATCGCGGCGATATTGTCGGCGCGCGCGCGTCCCTGCGCGGTCAGGTCGGGATCGCCGTCATTGCCCGCTTTCTCGCCGTGGCGCACCAGGTAGATGAAGGCCGGGGCCGCGGCAAAGGCGGCGGGGGCGAGCAGGGACAGCAACAGCAACAGCGCGCCGAAATATCGTTTATTCAATGTCATCGAATGGTTTGTCAGTGGCAGATACGCCATGTATAGCAACAGAAGCGTGTTCTTGCAAGGGCCGTTGGCGCGCATCTTGCATAAGTAGCCGTAACTCTATTTTGTATTGGCATCCATGACCCGACGATTTTCCCTCCTGCGCACCGTGGTGGTCGCGTCCGCCGACGATTCCGCCAGCGTGCTGCGCACGCGCCTGCTCGATGCCGGCTGCGAAGTGCTGGCCACGCTGGCGCCAGACGCCGCCCTGTCCGGCCACCTGGCGCGCCTGCGCCCGGCGCTGGTCGTGCTGGACGCAGCCTCCGACGCGCGCTCGCTGCCGGCCCTGGTGGCGGGCGCGGGCGGCGCTGCCCGTATCCCGGTGGTGGTGTTCACCGACGACGACTCCGAACCCAGCATCGAGGCGGCGATGGCGGCCGGCGTATCGGCCTATGTGGTTGCCGGCATGCAATCGGTACGGCTGCGCGCGGTGCTGCAGGTGGCGCTGGCGCGCTTCCGCCACGAACAAAAGCTGCACGCCGAGCTGTCCGACGCCAGGCACAAGCTGGCCGGGCGCAAGGTGATCGACCGCGCCAAGGGCATCTTGATGGCCCGCCACAAGCTGACCGAAGACCAGGCCTACCAGAAGTTGCGCACCATGGCGATGAGCAAGAACCTGAAGCTGGAAGACCTGGCGCAGCGCCTGCTGGACGTCGAGGACCTGCTGGGCTAAGCGTATTTTCTGGTGCGGCGCATCATTTTCGCGCACGTAATGCACCAGCGTGCAGCGAAAGTCACAGGAGGCCCGGCGAGATAGCCCCGTAAAGACCGTGGCACGGCGCTTGCTAAAGAGAAGATATCGGATCAACGGCGATCCCGGCAGTACAACAGGGCTGGTCCAACGGCGGACCGGCAGGACAACGGCGTCCGCATCTCCGGGCAAGCGGCCCGGAGACCGCGGGCGCCTTTCAGTTTCAGGAACGGGATAAAAGATGGCCTCCAAAGCAAATAAGATCGCGCTGTTCACGATCAACACTCCCCAGATGCGTGCCTTCCACCTGACATGGATGGCGTTTTTCGTCTGCTTCTTCGCCTGGTTCGCCTGCGCACCGCTGATGCCGGTCATCAAGGGCGAGTTCGGTCTTACCGTCGGGCAAATCGCCAATATCAACATCGCCGCCGTCGCCATCACGATCCTGGTGCGGCTGGTGGTCGGCCCGATGTGCGACCGCTTCGGCCCGCGCAAGGCCTATACCTGGCTGCTGGCGCTGGGCGCGATTCCCGTGCTGGGCGTGGCCGCGGCGCAGAGCTACGAGAGCTTCCTGTTCTTCCGCCTGCTGATCGGCGCGGTCGGCGCCAGCTTCGTCATCACCCAGTACCACACCTCGGTGATGTTCGGCCCCAAGGTGGTCGGCACCGCCAATGCGGCAGCCGCCGGCTGGGGCAATGCGGGCGGGGGCGCGGCCCAGGCCCTGATGCCGCTGCTTCTCGGCGCGATGATCATGCTGGGCGTGTCCGAGGGCTACGGCTGGCGCGCCGCGCTGCTGGTGCCGGGCGTGCTGATGCTGGTGATGGCCGCCGTCTACTGGCGCTTCACCCAGGACTGCCCGGAAGGTAACTACGCCGAGCTTCGCGCCGCCGGCGTCAACATCGAAGCGGGCAAGAAGGGCGGCTGGGCGAGCTTCAAGGCGGCCGCCGCCAACTACCGCGTCTGGATGCTGTTCGTGACCTACGGCGCCTGCTTCGGCATCGAGATCTTCATCCACAACATCGCAGCCGTCTACTACGTCGACAACTACAACCTGACCCTGGCGCAGGCCGGCATGGCGGCCGGTAGCTTCGGACTGCTGGCGCTGTTCGCCCGGGCGCTGGGCGGCTGGGTCTCGGACCGCATGGCGCTGAACGGCAACCTGAACCGCCGCGTAACGCTGCTGTTCATCCTGATGATCGGCGAAGGCGCCGGCCTGCTGTGGTTCGCCAACGCCGGCACGGTAGGGTTCGCGGTGGTGGCGATGCTGGTGTTCGGCCTGTTCACGCACATGGCTTGCGGCGCCACCTACGCGCTGGTGCCCTTTATCGACGGCAAGGCGCTGGGCGGCGTGGCCGGCATCATCGGCGCCGGCGGTAATGTCGGCGCGGTACTGGCCGGCTTCCTGCTGAAAGGCACCGGCGACATCCGCCAGACCCTGTTCGTATTGGGCGGCCTGGTGATGCTGTCCGCACTGTGCGCGGTAGCGGTGCGCTTCAGCGCGAATCCCGACGAACAGGCGCTTTCCGCCTCGGCTACGGCTTGAATAAGGAACTGAACATGGAAATCATCGTCATCGGCCACGGCATGGTGGGCCACAAACTGGTCGAAAGCCTGGCCGACAGCGCCCCGGCCGGCACCCACATCACCATCCTGTGCGAGGAACCGCGCCCGGCCTACGACCGCGTGCACCTGTCGGAATTCTTCGCCGGTAAGACGGCGGACGAGCTGTCGCTGGTCAAGCCGGGCTTCTTCGATCGCACCAACGTCACGCTGCGCCTGAACGCGCGCGCCACCGCGGTCGACCGCGCCGCGCGCACGGTCGCGCTGGAAAGCGGCGTGGTGCTGGCCTACGACAAGCTGGTGTTCGCCACCGGCTCGTATCCCTTCGTGCCGCCGCTGCCTGGCAAGGACCGCGAGGGCTGCTTCGTCTACCGCACCATCGAGGACCTGGAAGCGATGAAGGCATGGGGCGCGCGCTCGAAGTCGGGCGTCGTCGTCGGCGGCGGCCTGCTGGGCCTCGAATGCGCCAAGGCGCTGCGCGACCTGGGCCTGGAAACCCATGTGGTCGAATTCGCGCCGCGCCTGATGGCGGTGCAGGTCGACGACGGCGGCGCGCGCATCCTGCGCACCCGCATCGAAGGTCTGGGCGTCACCGTCCATACCCAGAAGAACACGCTGGAAATCTGCGACGGCGGCGAAGCCACCCACCGCATGTGCTTTGCCGACGGCAGCGCACTGGAAACCGACATGATCGTGTTCTCGGCCGGCATCCGCCCACGCGACGAACTGGCGCGCGCCTGCGGCCTGGAAGTAGGGCTGCGCGGCGGCATCGCCATCGACAACCGCTGCCTCACCTCCGACCCGGACATCTACGCCGTCGGCGAGTGCGCGTCGTGGAACGGCACCGCCTTCGGGCTGGTCGCGCCGGGCTACGACATGGCGCGCGTCGCCGCCAAGCACCTGCTGGGCGAAGCGTCGGAATTCACCGGCGCCGACATGAGCACCAAGCTCAAGCTGATGGGCGTGGACGTGGCCAGCATCGGCGACGCGCATGCCGCCACCCTGAATAGCCGCTCCTACCAGTTCATCGACGAGCGCAAGCAGGTGTACAAGAAGATCGTCGTGTCCGAGTGCGGCAAGTTCCTGCTGGGCGCGGTGCTGATCGGCGACGCCGCCGAATACGGCACCCTGCTGCAGATGATGCTCAACAAGATCACGCTGCCGGACGCCCCCGAGTTCCTGATCCTGCCGGAAGCCGACGGCAAGGCTCGTCCGGCGCTGGGCGTCGACGCGCTGCCGGACAGCGCGCAGATCTGCTCGTGCAACGACGTGTCGAAAGGCGCGCTGTGCGCGGCCGTCTGCGGCGGCGCCACCACCATCGGCGCGCTGAAAAGCTGCACCAATGCCGGCACCTCCTGCGGCGGCTGCGTGCCGCTGGTGACCCAGGTGATGAAGGCCGAGATGGCGAAACAGGGCATGGAGGTCAACAACCACCTGTGCGAGCACTTCCCGCATACGCGCCAGGAGCTCTACCACATCGTCAAGGCCGGCAAGATCCGCAGTTTCCCCGAGCTGCTGGCGCGGCACGGCACTGGCCTGGGCTGCGACATCTGCAAGCCGGTGGCGGCCAACATCCTGGCCTCGACCTGGAACGACTTCGTGCTGACGCCGGTGCATGCCAGCCTGCAGGATTCGAACGATTACTTCCTCGGCAATATCCAGAAGGACGGCACCTACTCGGTGGTGCCGCGCATGCCGGGCGGCGAAGTGACCGCCGACGGCCTGATCGCGGTGGGGCTGGTGGCCAAGAAGTACGGCCTGTACACCAAGATCACCGGCGGCCAGCGGGTCGACCTGTTCGGCGCCCGCGTCGACCAGCTGCCGGCCATCTGGGAAGAGCTGATCGCGGCCGGCTTCGAATCCGGCCACGCCTACGGCAAGTCGCTGCGCACGGTGAAGTCCTGCGTCGGCTCGACCTGGTGCCGCTACGGCGTGGACGACAGCGTCGGCTTCGCGATCCGGCTGGAGAACCGCTACAAGGGCCTGCGCACGCCGCACAAGATCAAGTTCGGCGTGTCCGGCTGCACCCGCGAGTGCGCCGAGGCGCAGGGCAAGGACGTGGGCCTGATCGCCACCGACAGCGGCTGGAACCTCTACGTATGCGGTAACGGCGGCATGAAGCCGCGCCACGCCGAACTGATCGCGTCCGGCCTGGACGAGGAAACGGCGGTGCGCTACATCGACCGCTTCCTGATGTTCTACGTGCGCACCGCCGACCGCCTGCAGCGCACCAGCGTGTGGCGCGACAACCTCGAGGGCGGGCTGGAGTACCTGCAGGACGTGATCGTGAAGGACAAGCTGAACCTCGCCGCCGAACTCGAAGCCGACATGCAGCACGTGGTGGATACCTATGCCTGCGAATGGAAGGAAGCGGTCAGCGACCCGGAAATCCGCAAGCGTTTCCGCCACTTCGTCAACAGCGACGAGCCGGACCAGAACGTCGTCTTCATGCCCGAGCGCGGCCAGATCCGTCCGGCCACCATCGAGGAGCGCAAGCGCGTCATCCCGCTTGCCGTCGTAACAACCGCCTGACCGAAGGAGATCATCATGCATCGAGACATACAGCTCAACCAGTGGACGCCGGTGTGCGGCGTCGAAGACATCGTGCCCGACACCGGCGTGTGCGCGCTGGTCAACGGCGAGCAGGTAGCCGTGTTCCGCGTCGGCGCAGGCGACCAGCATGTGTTCGCGATCTCGAACTTCGATCCGGCCAGCGGCGCGGCGGTACTGGCGCGCGGCATCGTCGGCAGCGTCGGTTCGCGCACGGTGGTCGCTTCGCCCATCTACAAGCACCACTTCGACCTCGAGACCGGCGAGTGCCTGGAAGCTCCCGAGCATTCGGTGGCGCGCTACGCGGCGCGCATCGACGGCGGCAAGGTGTGGGTAGCGGCATGAAACCCGCACTGGTCGTGGTCGGCAACGGTATGGCGGGCATGCGCACCGTCGAGGAACTGCTCAAGCTGACGCCCGACACCTACGACATCACCGTGTTCGGCGCCGAGCCGCACGTCAACTACAACCGCATCCTGCTGTCGCCGGTGCTGGCGGGCGAGAAGGATGCCGAAGACATCGTGCTGCACACGCGCGAGTGGTACCGCGACAATGGCATCACCCTGCACGCGGGCGACCCGGTGGTGGCGATCGACCGCAGCCGGCGCCTGGTGCGCTCGCAGTCCGGGCTGGAAGTGCGCTACGACCGCCTGCTGCTGGCGACCGGCTCGCGCCCCTTCATCGTGCCGGTGCCGGGCAAGGACCTGCCCGGGGTGGTGGGTTTCCGCGACCTGGGCGATGTCGATACGATGCTGGAAGCGGCGCGCAGCGGCGGCCGCGCGGTCGTCATCGGCGGCGGCCTGCTGGGCCTGGAGGCCGCCAACGGCCTGCAGCGGCGCGGCATGGACGTCACCGTGGTGCACGTCACCGACAGCCTGATGAACCAGCAGCTCGACAAGCCGGCCTCGCTGATGCTCAAGAACGCGCTCGAACGCAAGGGACTGCGCTTCCTGCTCGACGCCCATACTGTCGAGATCGCCGGCGGCGACAAGGTGCGGCGGGTAGCTTTCAAGGACGGCAGCGAGATCCCTGCCGACCTGGTGGTGATGGCGGCAGGCGTGCGTCCCAACATCGAACTGGCGCGCGACAGCGGCGTTCACTGCGAACGCGCGATCGTGGTCGACGACACCCTGCAGACCTACGATCCGCGCGTCTACGCCGTCGGCGAATGCGTGCAGCACCGCAGCGCCACCTTCGGCCTGGTGGCGCCGATCTGGGAGCAGGCCAGGGTATGTGCGGCCCACTTGGCCGGCGCCGGCCACCGCCGCTATGTGCAGGAAGCCACCGCGACCAGGTTGAAAGTGACCGGGATCGAACTATACTCGGTAGGCGACCTGATCGGCGGCGAAGGCAGCGAGGACCTGGTGCTGCGCGACCAGCGCCGCGGCATCTACAAGCGCCTGATCGTGGAGAACGACCGGATCCGCGGCGCCGTGCTGTACGGCGACGTGCAGGACGGGCCGTGGTATTTCGACCTGATCCGTTCGGGCACCAATATTGCGTCGATGCGCAGCCGCCTGCTGTTCGGCGAAGCACTGTGCCTCGACGCGGCTTGACGTCCTCCCCGACCTAAAGGACGGAGATTCCTACAGCTAGCGTCGCACGTCCGCGACGGAGAATGTTTAACGCAGCATTGAGATCACGATCATGTACCGCTCCGCAATCACAACAACGCCATTCTCTTATTCCAAGGTCTGCGATACCTTTCGGCCTCGAATCGGGAACAGCGCCGCAATCCGAGCAGATCTGGGTGGTAAAGCATTCGTTCACTTCTTCAAACCAGGCGCCATGCTTAACAGCCTTGTACGCCAGTTGTGTGCGGAAGGACGACCAGCCAACATCGTAGACGGACTTCGCCATGCTGGTCTTGGCGAGCGCGGATGCATTGATATTTCCAACCACAATATAGTCGAACGCGCGGACAATGGCGCTGGTGCAGGTGTGCAGGTAATGACGGCGGCGATTGGCAATCTTTGCGTGGATCGCCGCAACCCGCTTCTTCTTACGCGCGCGCTGGGCCACCGCCAGCGCCGCCTCGCTGGCACGGTAGATGTGCGGCGCCGCGAGGCGGCTGCCGTCGCTCAGTGTGGCCAGGTCTTTCAGGCCAAGGTCGATTCCCACACCGCGCACCGGCATGCGGACAGGCGGCGCGGGTACTTCAAGGACGATATTGAGGAACCAGTTGCCGCGCCGGTCGCGCGAGAAGTTGGTCCCGTCGGTGATTTTTCCCTCGGGCAGCGCGCGCGAATGGAATACGCGGAAGGTATTGCCGGCGAAGCGGAAGGCATTGCCTTCGCGTTTCAGTTCACGTCCTTTCAACGGCACCCAGCCCAAGGTCTTCCTGCCGCGATAGCGAAGGTAGGGCCGGCGCGACTGGGAGCGCGACTTCGCATACTGCTGGCATACGTCGTTGACCGTACCCGAGTGAAGGCCAAGCTCCTTGCTGCACCCCGTCGTGAGCTTGATCAGGTCGAAACCGGTATGCCAGCGGCGGCCGAAACGCAGCGCATCCTTTTGCCTGTCGTTGCAGTAGTTCCAGACGAAGTTGACTGCCCGGGCCTGCTTGTTCAGCAAGCCGGTCAGCGACTTGACGCGGTAGCGGTAAACCAGTTTCATCCAGGTTCGACAACGATTGTCGACCATGGTTCCACTCTTAAACCTAAGGCATCGACTGCTGCGCAGTCGGCTCCTTTCACTCCCCGTCCTGAAGGACGAGGTTTCTCGGAGCAAGTCTGATGAATCTCGCACCAGTACCGCTGGCCGTACGCACCACCTGCGCTTATTGCGGCGTCGGCTGCGGCGTACAGGCCACTCCGCAGGCCGACGGCAGTTTTGCCATCGGCGGCGACCCGCTGCACCCGGCCAATGGCGGCAAGCTGTGCGTCAAGGGCTCGGCCCTGGGCGATACGCTGGGCCTCGAAGGCCGGCTGCTGTACCCGCAGTTGCGCGAGGACGGCGCCATGCGCCGCGCCAGCTGGGACGAGGCGCTGGACCGTGTGGCTGGCGGCCTGCGCGCCATCATCGACGAGCACGGCCCGGACGCGGTGGCGCTGTACGTGTCGGGCCAGCTGCTGACCGAGGACTACTACGTCGCCAACAAGCTGATGAAGGGCTACATCGGAAGCGCCAACATCGATACCAACTCGCGCCTGTGCATGTCGTCGGCGGTGGCGGGGCACAAGCGCGCCTTCGGCGCCGACCTGGTGCCGGGCTGCTACGAAGACTTCGACCAGGCCGACATGATCGTGTTGGCCGGCTCCAATACGGCCTGGTGCCATCCGGTGCTGTTCCAGCGCATCGCGCGCCTCAAGGAAGCGCGCCCTGAAGTAAAAGTGGTCGTGATCGACCCGCGCCGCACCGCCACCTGCGACGTGGCCGACCTGCACCTGCCGGTCAAGCCGGGCACCGACGTGTGGCTGTTTAACGGACTGCTCAGCTACCTGGCGCGCACGGGCGCGGTCGACCAGGCCTTCGTCGACGCCAGCACCAGCGGCTTCGATGCGGCGCTGGCCGCGGCATCGGCCGACTGTTCCGATCCGTTCGATGTGGCGCGGGCCTGCCGCGTCGATCCGACCCAGCTGCTGGGCTTCTACGAGGCATTCGCGTCGACCAGAAAGGTGGTCACCGCCTTTTCGCAGGGCGTGAACCAGTCGTCGGCAGGTACCGACAAGGTCAACAGCATCATCAACTGCCACCTGGCGACCGGCCGCATCGGCCAGCCGGGCATGGGGCCGTTCTCGCTGACCGGCCAGCCGAATGCGATGGGCGGGCGTGAAGTGGGCGGGCTGGCCAACATGCTGGCCGCCCACATGGACCTCGACAACGCGGTACACCGCGACGTGGTGCAGAGCTTCTGGGAATCGCCCGCGATGGCGGACAAGCCGGGACTGAAGGCGGTCGACCTGTTCCAGGCGGTGGAGCAGGGCAAGGTGAAGGCGGTATGGATCATCGCGACCAACCCGCTGGTCAGCATGCCGGACGCGAACCAGGTGCGGCGCGCACTGGAAAAATGCGAGCTGGTGGTGATGTCCGACATCGTCACCGGCACCGACACCGGCGCCTATGCCGACGTGCTGCTGCCGGCGCTGGGCTGGGGCGAGAAGGACGGCACCGTGACCAACTCCGAGCGCCGCATCTCGCGCCAGCGCGCCTTCCTGCCGGCGCCGGGCGAAGCGCGCGCCGACTGGCAGATCCTGTGCGGGGTGGCGCAGCGCATGGGCTACGCCGGCTTCGACTATGCCGGTGCGCACGAGGTCTTCGACGAACACGCGCGCCTCTCCACCTGGCGCAACGAAGGCGATTCGCCGCGCCGGTTCCGCATCGACGGCCTGGCGGGCCTGGGTGCACAGGGCTATGACAAGATGGAACCGGTGCAGTGGCCGGTGGCGCGCGGCGCCGATGGCAAGCCGGAAGGCACGGCGCGCCTGTTCACCCATGGCCGCCTGGTGGCGGTCAGCCCGCGCGCGCCGGTGCATGCGCCGGACGAGGACTACCCGCTGGTGCTCAACACCGGCCGCGTGCGCGACCAGTGGCACACCATGACGCGCACCGGCAAGGCGGCCAAGCTGGCAGGCCACACGCCCGAGCCCTTCATCGACCTGCATCCGAACGACGCGCTGCTGTACGGCGTGCGCGAGGGCGAACTGGCGCGCGTATCGAGCCGCTGGGGCGCGATGGTGGCGCGGGTGCAACACGGCGGCGGCATCGCGCGCGGCGGCGTGTTCGTGCCGATCCACTGGAACGGCCAGACCGCGTCCGACGCGCGCGTCGGCGCCGTGGTCAATCCGGCCCCCGGCCGTCGACCCGGTGTCGGGCGAGCCGGAATTCAAGCACACGCCGGTACGCATCGAACCCTTCGGCGTGGCCTGGTACGGCTTCATGCTGACCCGCGGCGAGCCGGTGCTGGACGGTGTGACCCACTGGACCAAGGTTCAGGGAGGCAGCTTCGCCCGTTTCGAACTGGCCGGGCGCGCGGCGATCGGCGACCACGGCGAGTGGGCGAGGGCGCTGCTGGGCGTGACCGACCCCGACGCCGACTGGCTGGAGTACCAGGACGCGGCCGGCGGCGTGTATCGCGCCGTCCACCTCGTTGACGAAAGGATAGAGCAGTGCCTGTTCATCGCGCGCCGTCCCGACCTGCCGGCGCGCGCCTGGCTGGCCGGGCTGTTCTCGCTGGAGGCGCTGGGCCGCGACGAACTGCGCAGCGTGCTGGCCGGCAGGCCGGTCGGCGGCGCCGCCGATACCGGGCCGACGGTGTGCTCCTGCTTCGGGGTCGGGCGCACCACCTTGCTCAACGCGATCCGTATCCACAAGCTGGAAGATGCAGGCGCGGTGACGGCCTGCACCAAGGCCGGCGGCAACTGCGGTTCCTGCGTGCCGGAGATCCGCCAGCTGATCAAGGAGGCGGCCGCGCTGCCCGAATAAGCGCCGGGGCATTCCTATCGATGTGGTGAAAATGCTACTATCTGTCCCAAAAAACGGGCGACAGCCTTTTCATCGGGGGATTCGTACATGACAGCAGACATCGAGACGGCCGGCGCCATGGTGACGGCCGGCCTTGTCGCGCACGAGATTGACGGCGCCGGCGCACCAGCCACGGCACGCGCAAGCGAGGTGCACCCGGCCAACTGCGCCAATTGCGGCGCTGCCCTTGTGGGCAGTTTCTGCCACGTCTGCGGCCAGCGCAGCCACCTGCACCGTTCGCTGCTGCACCTCGGCGAAGAGGTCCTGCACGGCATCCTGCACTTCGACGCGAAAGCCTGGCGCACCTTGCCGCTGCTGGTGGCCAAGCCGGGCGAACTGACGCGCCGCTACATCGACGGCCAGCGCACACGCTTCGTGTCGCCGCTGGCGCTGTTCCTGTTCATGATCTTCTTCCTGTTCTTCGTGGGCTCCTACTTCAGCGCCGGCAGCACCAACATCGGCGACACCGCAGGCGGGGCGAAGGCGAAGGCCGAACTGGTGGCGGAGGTCGCCAAAGCCAAAGCGGCGCTGGAAGCGAAGACGAAGGAGCTGGCGGCCGCCAGGGCCAGTGGCAGCGCCACCGAATCCCTGGCCGAGCAGGCCGGCGAGCTGAAATCGGACCTGGCCGGCCTGGAAGCCGCGCTGCGCGTGGTGGTGGTGGCGAACAGCACCCAGCCTGCCGCACCCCGCGCGCAGGGGCAGCGCAACTGGGATGAGCTGAACGTGACTACCGGCCTGTCGATGATCGACAACGCGGTCCGGCACGCCAAGGAAAATCCCGACCTGGCCATCTACAAGATCAAGAACACCGCCTACAAGTTCTCCTTCCTGCTGGTGCCGATCTCGCTGCCGTTCCTGTGGCTGATGTTCTTCTGGCGCCGCGGCGTGACGATGTACGACCACGCGGTGTTCTCGCTGTACTCGCTGTGCTTCATGTCGATGCTGTTCGCCACGCTGTTCCTGCTGAAATACGTGGGGCTGGGCGGGGCGGTGGCGCCGATGCTGCTGCTGGTGCCACCGGTACACATGTTCCTCCAGCTGCGCGGCACGTATGGATTGACAAAAATGCAAACACTGTGGCGCACCGCGGTGTTGCTGTCGGTGGCGGCGACGGTGTTCTTCTTATATCTGATCGTGATCCTGCTGCTTAGCATGTAGATAAGTGCTGTGGTTTAATATATTTCCGTATGGAAATTGTGGAAATTTAATAAACAGAGGGGGAAATGCCAGTCTTCTTGACGCTTAGAAATTGATGATGGGCTTGATAATTCATAAACGCATTCACCACTTTATGAATTACAAGGAGCATCGAAATGGACCATAACCTGCCTGTCTTTTCCCGCCCTTCCGGCATCGCTCCCGACGCTATTGCCGGCATGAAGACCGAACGCCTGCCGTTCACCATCAAGCGCGTGCGCACCGAAGAGGAGCTGATGAAGGCGGTGCAGATCCGCCATGCAGCCTATGCGCGCCACCTGCCGGAATTCGCGCGCACCCTGGCGTTGCCGGAAGAATGCGACTTCGACAGCGACGCCGTGATCCTGCTGGCCGAGTCCAAGCTGGACGGCTCGCCGATCGGCAGCGCTCGCATCCAGACCAATTTCCTCCAGCCGCTGCACGTCGAGGAATCGGTCGAACTGCCGCTGTGGCTGATGACCCGCCGCTTGGCCGAAGTGACCCGCCTGGGCATCGACGAAGGCCGCATCGGCCGGGTGGTGAAAGTGGCGCTGATCAAGGCCTGCTTCGAGTACTGTGAGCGGAACAAGGTGGAGTGGGCAGTCGTCACCGGCCGCGCGCCGATCGACCGCCAGTACGAACAACTGTTGTTCGCGGACGTCTTCCCGGGCGGCGAGCACATCCCGCTGCGCCACGTCGGCAACATGCCGCACCGCGTGATGGCTTTCGAAATCGAAACCGGCGAGGAGCGCTGGACCGCGGCCAAGCATCCGATGCTGGGGTTCTTCCGGCACACCCACCATCCGGACATCGACGTCGGCGCCCCGGCATTCCCGGAGCTGGGGCAACCGGCACTGTTGCGTGCAGGTACCCCTCCGTTGTTCGCAGCGGCCGAAAAAGCTTTCGCATAAGAATGATATTGAATGACGCTGCCAGTCTGAGCATGTATCCTTGTAGGAATATTCTGGTCCAGGGCTTACAATGGACCTGTATTCCCCGCAGTTGGATAAAGCTCACATGTCAAAGCCGTCATTGTCGTTACGTACTTTCATTTCGAGGCCCGCCCAGCGCGGCCTCGAATGGGTGCTGCGAGCACTCTCGCTGTATGCCTTACCGATCGGTATTGCCCTACTATCGTTGATCGCCTTGTTCGTGTGGGACAGCCACTATGTCGCGCGCGGCGATGAACGGCTGGCGCTGCGGGTGATGTCCGAGGCCGGCACGCCCGAAACCGGCGCGCCGCTGTCGCCGTCTTCCGCCCTGGCCCGCCTGCAGGGCCAGCCGCTGGTTACCCACCTCGACACCAAGCTGTCCGAAGCGCCGGTCTGGTTCACCCTGGCCCCGCATGCCGTCGACGGCGGCGTTCCGGTCATCGAATTCCCCTCGCGCCATGCGATCGACCTTGCCTGCTGGGACGCGGCCACGCTGCTTCCGCTCGGCAAGTCGAGCCGCAGCGGATCCGAAGGCGCGCTCGCCCCGGTCAAGTCCGGTTTTACCTTGTCGCCGGAACAGGCCAATGCGCCTGTGCTCTGCCGCGGCACCTTTGTCGGCCCGGCGCGCCTGACCGCGGTGCAGTGGTCCAAAGACCAGCTGGCGCGCTCGGTCGAGCAATATCACCGCAAGTCCGGCCTGCTCGACGGCGGCATGATCGTCCTCACCCTGTTCGTGCTGACCACCGCGCTGATCAACCGCCAGAGCCTGTATGTCCTGTTCGCAGGCTGGCTGATCCTGAACCTGCGCGTCGGCGCGCTGTCGGCCGGCTGGGATACCCAGTGGCTCGGCCAGGTGGTGCCGGCCGAATGGCTGCTGCTGAGCCGGTCGGTGACGATTGCGCTGTATTCGGTCGCCACGCTGACGCTGTACCAGACCCTGTTCCGGAAAGACCTGGCGCGCTCGCGCTTCGTCGCGCCGCTGCAGATCATGGAGTGGCTGTGCCTGCCGTTCCTGGCGGCCTCCGTCCTGCTGCCGTACACCACCTTCCTGCCGGTGATGTGGGCGGTGGGCGGCTTCGGCCTGCTGTGGATGACGATGGGGCTGCTCAGCATTATGTTCCACCTGCACAACCGTGTCGCGTTCTGGTTTGCCGCTTCGTTCGCGGTCACCTTCGTGTCCGGCTTTGCCGAGGTCATCTCCGCCGCGCTGGGCCTGCGCGAACTGCTGGGCGTGATCAACAGCGTCACCGCCGCGTTGGCGTCGAGCCTGCTGGCGGCGCTGGCGGTGGCCGAGCAGATGCGCCTGGAAACGGAAAAGCGCATCGCGGCGCAGGCCGAACTGCGCCACGCCTACGAGGCGATGCCGGTCGGCCTGTTCACCCTCGACATCTACGGCCAGTTCCTGAGTGCCAACCCGGCGGTCGACAAGATGCTGGGCATGGGCGGCGTGACGCCGGGCCGCACCCGCTTCAAGCAATTCTTCGAGGAAGACGTGTGGCGCCAGCTGCACGACCTGGTGCAGGCGCAGCCGGACGTCGACCTGGAAATCGAGAACCGCGAAGGCACGCGCCGCTTCCTGGTGCGCGCCACGCTGGCGCGCAACCGGATCGAAGGCGTGCTGCAGGACATCACCGAGCAGGCCAAGGCCACCGAGCAGCTGCGCTTCATGGCCAACAACGACCCGCTGACCAAGATCTACAACCGGCGCGGCATCGAGCGCATGTTCGACAACGCGGTGGTGCAGATGGCATCAGGCAAGCCGCTGGCGCTGGCCTATCTCGACCTCGACCGTTTCAAGCTGATCAACGACCTGTTCGGCCACTCGGCCGGCGACGAGGTGCTCAAGCAGGTCTGCGAACGCATCGCGATGATGCTGGGCGGCGGGCAGACGGTCGGCCGCGTCGGCGGCGACGAGTTCGTCATTGTCCTGCCGGATACGGCCATTCCGCTGGCGCAGCTGATCTGCCGCGGCATCGTCGAGCGCATCGGCGCCACGCCGTACCGCGTGGGCGACAAGGCCTTCCACGTGCGTGGTTCGATCGGCCTGATCGAGGTGAGCCTGGGGATGCAGATGAAGGATGCGGTTTCGACCGCCGACCGCGCCTGCCGCGAAGCCAAGGGCGGCCATTCCGACGGGCTGGTGGTGTACGAGCGCAACGCGGCCGCCTTCCATGAGCGCGAGGCCGAGCTGAACCTGGTGGCGCGCCTGTCGGCGGCCGATGCGACCGAAGGCATGTTCCTCGAAATGCAGCCGATCATGTCGCTCAAGTCGCCGCGCGCCTCGCTCAATTTCGAAGTGCTGCTGCGCATGCGCGACAGCGACGGCCAGGTGGTGTCGGCCGGACCGATCATTGGCGCGGCGGAGAAGAGCGGCCGCGCCGGCGTGATCGACCGCTGGGTGCTGGCGTCCACGCTGGCGTGGATCGCGCAAAACATCGAAAGCCTGAAGAACACCCAGTTCGTCTGCATGAACCTGAGCGGCGCGTCGCTGAACGATGAGCGCTTCGTGCAGGACACTTTCGACATCCTGGCCCGCTACGTGCATGTGGCGGGGCGGCTGTGCATGGAGATCACCGAGAGCGTGGCGCTGCACGACCTGGACAATACGCGCCGTTTCATCGACCAGGTGCGCAGTTTCGGCGTCAAGGTGGCGCTGGACGACTTCGGCGCGGGCTATACCTCGTTCTCCTACCTGAAGGAACTGCCGGCCGACGTGCTGAAAATCGACGGCAACTTCATCGTCAACATCAATGCGCATCCGGCCAATGTGGCGATTGTCGAGGCCATCGTCAGCCTCGCCGTCAACCTGGGCATGAAGACGATCGCGGAATGGGCGGAGGATGCGGCCACCGTGCAGACGCTGGCCGACATTGGCGTCGATTACGTGCAGGGTTACGCGATTGCGCGTTCGATGGCGCCCGAGCGGCTGCTGACGGGCGTATCGTCCGCCGCCTTCATCGACAACGACGACGTGGCGTTGCTGGTGCGCTCGCTGGGGAACACCAAGGGCATGAGCGGCTTGCTGATCTAGGCGGCGCGCAGGGCCCTACACACCTTCCGGGAAGGTCTCCGGCGCCTCGCCGCCGGTGGGGCGGCTGACTGTTTCGAGCGGCTCGACCGCCGAGGTCCGGTCGACATGCAGCATCATGTCGAACTGCTGCGGCAGCTGCGCATGGAAGTAATGGCTCTGACGCTCGGTACGCGGCAGGTACAGCACACCGATGGCGCGCTGCAGCCGGCGTTCCATCAGCGCCTCGCGCGCCGCGCTGTCGCTGCGCAGGTCGAGCATGAAGCGCTCGATCCCGGTCTGGTGGAACACCGCCTCGTAGCTGTCGGACAGGGCAGGGCGCACCGCCTTGAGCTCCGCCGGCCCGCCCCATTCGGACGCCGCCGTCACCGTGCCGTGGAAAGTCGAAAAGCCGACCAGGAAAGTGTTGGCCAGGCCGTAGCGCTCGCGCGCCAGCTGGCCGACATTCCATTCGCCGATGCGTCCCACCTCGGTCGCGCGGGCATCCCCGATGTGCGAGTTGTGTTCCCAGACGACGATCTTGGCCGGCTTGCCGCCGCGCGCACCGACATGGCCTGCCAGCGCGTCGAGTGTCTCGGCCATGTGGCTGTCGCGCAGGTTCCACGACGACACACGGCCCCGGAACATGGTGCGGTAGTACGCCTCGGCATTCTTGACCAGGCGCGCGTTCTGCTGGGCGTAGAAAAAGGCGTCGTGGGCATTGGCCGAATCGCGCTGCATGTATTCGAGGGCGCGATGCTGCAGCGCCTGCAGCTGGGCAATGACGGCCGCTTCGCACGACTCGGACAGGCCGATGCCGGCCGCGTAGGCGTAGCGCTCGCTGTCGTCCTGGTAGTGGTCGAAACAGGCGTAGCGCCTGCGCGCCAGCGCGGCGCCGGCCGGGTCGACCTGCTCGAGGTAGGCCAGCACTTCCTCCATCGACGTAAACAGGCTGTACAGGTCAAGTCCGTAGAAGCCGACCTTGTCGTCGGGTTCGAAACCGTCGTTGTAGTCGCGCAGCCAGGCGACGAAGTTGACCACGTCGGTGTTGCGCCACATCCAGCTCGGGAAGCGCTGGAAGCCCTGCAGCGCCTGGACGGCGTCGGCGTCGTCGCCCTGGTCGCGCACGTAGCGGTTGACCCGGTAGGCGTCCGGCCAGTCGGCCTCGACCGCTACGGCGTTGAAGCCTTTTTCCAGGATCAGGCGCTGGGTGATGCGCGCGCGTTCCTCGTAGAATTCATGGGTGCCGTGGGTGGCCTCGCCGATCAGCACGAACTGCGCATCGCCCACCCGCTCGAGCAGCGGCGTATAGTCGTCGGCCCCCCCCGTGAGCGGGAGGGCGGCCGACGCGATCGCCGCGCTGAGGGACAATGCGGTGGACGGCATGGCTGCCTAGTGCAGGAACCTGCCGTGGGCGGGTTCTTCCTGGCGGGCGCCGGCAGACGGCAAGGTTCCGCGCTCGACGTAGGCCTTCATCCGGGCCAGGTCTTCGTCCAGCTGGTGTTCCCAGTCGCTGCCCGGCGCCGAGGCCAGGCTGTAGCCGGCCGCTGCTTCGGGCGGGACGTAGGACATGTGCACGGTGACGCGGGTGCCGCCCCGCGAAGGCTGGAAGTCGACCGAGCCGGACTGTTCAATGCCTTCGCCCGGTTCGCTGCGCCATGCAAGCCGGTGCGGGCGCGACTGTTCGGTGAGCACCGAGTTGAACTTGTACTCGACCCCGCCCGGTCCCTTGACGACCCAGTGCGAGCGGCGGTCGCCGAGGTCGCGCACTTCGGACACGTTGGACATGAAGCGCGGGAAGTTTTCGTAGTGGCTCCACAGTTCGTACACCTGTTCCGGCGAGGCGTCGATGCGGATCGAGCTGCTGACCTCGACCACGCGGCCCTGGCGCGATCCGACCAGGCTGCGCAGCGGACGGTTGCTGGCGCCGCGCGCAAGCAAGGCAAGGCCGGCCAGGCCGGCGACGATGGCCAGCGGCGAGCGGCGTGCCAGCGCGTACAGGCCAAAGACGCCGCCGCCGACCACGGCGGCGCTGCGGGCGGCCGGCGTCCAGCTTCCGCGAGTCGCTTCCAGCAGCGGGGACATGGCGTCGGAGGCGGCTTCGGTAGCGCGGTGCATGGTGCTGCGCAGGCTGGCTTCGGCCGTGTGCAGGGCGTCCGTCGCCTGCGACGCAAGCTTGCCGCCGGTATCGGCGGCCTGATCGGCCAAGTCGGAACCGTATTCGCGCACGGTGCTGCCGTAGCTTGGCCCTTCGCCGATCTTGCGCACCACGCGTTCGAGCGCGTCGCCGCTTTCCTTGGTCAGTTCGCGCATTTTTTCGGCCGTATAGGCGCGCCGTGGCGCACCCCGCTCGGGATCGAAGATGTACATCAGCAACGCCCCGGCGGCGGCGCCGGTCAGCCATTTGCTCCACTCGATATTCTTGTCAGTCAGGACCCTCATGCCGTACTCCTTGTGCAGGTTTTCCATGAATGCCGACCGCGGCCGCGCTGGGATGTTCGCGCCAGGCAAGTGCAAGCAGATCCTGGACTTCAGAATCGCTGGTCTGGTCGAACACGCGGTACCACTGGCTGACGGCGAAGAACATCATCGGCCTGCTCAGGCAGATGAGTTCGTCGACTTCGCGTTCGAGCGCCTCGCAGGTGTCGGGAGCCCCCACGGGGACCGCTACCACGACGCGCGCAGCACCGAGTTTACGCGCGATCCGGATTGCGGCGCGCATGGTTGAACCTGTCGCAAGTCCGTCATCGACCAGCAAGGCCGTGCGTCCATGCAATGCCAAGGGAGGGTGGCCGCCGCGGTACTGGCGTTCGCGCCGTTCGATTTCGCGCAGCTCGCGCGCGCTGATTTCGTCGATCGTTTCGGACGGCAGGCCGTACTCGCGCACCACGTCTTCCTGCAGCACGCGCACGCCGCCGGCGCCGATGGCGCCGATGGCATACTCCTCGTGGCCCGGCATGCCGAGCTTGCGCACGATGAGGATGTCCAGTTCGAGGTCGAGTTCGTGCGCGATGGCGTAGCCTACGGGAACGCCGCCGCGCGGCAGCGCAAGTACCACCGTGCCCGGATCGCCCGCATAGCGCGCGAGTGCTTTTGCCAGCAGCCTGCCGGCATGGGTTCGGTTCTTGAATTCGGGTTCGTCGCGCATGGCCTCACCTTTGCCAGCGCCGCAGTGCAGGGACCGGCTATCTGCATTGAACGTGGGGCGCCACGCAAGCAGGAATACCCTGCCTGCGTCTGCGCCGGCTACTTACTGCACGGTCAGCTTGGTGGCCGACCCGCCTTGCTTCTTCGGCAGCGACAGGGTCAGCACGCCGTTTTCGAGGTGTGCCTGGGCTGCGGCTTCATCGACGTCCGAGGGCAGCGTAAACGCGCGCAAGTACTTGCGTGTGCTGCGCTCGGAATAGATGATGTTTTCGCCTTCGCGCTGTTCGGATTCGGTCTTGGTTTCGGCTTCCACCGTGACGCGCTGGTTTTCGATCGACACCTTGACGTCTTCCTTCTTGACGCCTGGCATCTCGGCTTCGACCTCGAACGACTTCTCGGTCTCCTTGACGTTCAGGCGCGGCGTGGTAATTCCTTCATTTGCCCATTGCGGCATCATCGATCCGCCAGCCATGGGAGCGAGCATGTCCTCGAACATGTTTTCGACCAGGCGGCCAAACGGATCTTCAAGCGCACGGGCGCGGTATGCCCCGAGGGGAGTGGGGCGACGGACGAGATTCATGGCTATCTCCTTGGTACTACGGGTGATCTGAATGTCCCTGAAGCACGGCCCGGAGGCCGTAGCTCACTCTGAATTTATAGGCCGCCGCACGCGAAAATCAAGCAAACACTGTCTCCCCGATGTCGCCTCAGCCCAGCCTGGCGCGGTGGAAACGCAAGTGCTCTTCGATGAAGGTCGAGATAAAGTAGTAGCCGTGGTCGTAGCCCTCGTGCCGGCGCAGTTCGAGTGGCTGGCCGGCCTTGGCGCAGGCGGCTTCGAAGACGTCGGGGTAAAGCTGTTCTGCCAGGAACTTGTCGGCCAGGCCCTGGTCTATCAGGATACCGCCGGGGAAAGGGGTATGCGACAGTTCCATCAGGGCGCTCGCATCGTAACGCTTCCAGCTGTTTTCGTCGCCGCCCAGGTAGCCGCTGAATGCCCTGCGGCCCCACGGGCAGCGTGACGGCGCGGCAATAGGCGCAAAGGCCGATACCGAACGGAACAGGTCAGGGTTGCGCAGGGCAAGCACGAGCGCGCCGTGCCCGCCCATCGAATGGCCGAAGATGCCGGTGCGCGCGCCGTCGACGGGCAGTTCGGCCACCAGCAGTTCGCGCAGTTCGAGGATATAGCTGTACATGCGGTAGTGGCTGTTCCACGGCGCTGAGGTGGCGTCGACATAGAATCCTGCGCCAAGGCCGAAGTCCCAGGCATCGGCTTCGCCGGGGATGCCGGCGCCGCGCGGGCTGGTGTCGGGCGCGATAAGGATCATGCCTTCCTGCGCCGCCACGCGCTGGGCGCCGGCCTTGATCATGAAGGTTTCTTCGGTGCAGGTAAGGCCGGCGAGGTAGAACATGGCCGGCAGGCGGGCGCCGTCGGCGGCGGCGGGAATGAAGACCGAAAAGCGCATCGGCAGGCCGGTCGCGCCCGACTGGTGGCGGTAGAAACGCTGGCTGCCGCCGAAGCAGGCGTGTTCGCTGATAAGTTCGAGCATGGAGGATACCGATGATTGAAGAGTGGCAAGTATGCCACGCAGGAGCTGGGCTTGCCTTAAGCCGGCGGCCGGCGCGAACGCCGAGTCACACCAGCTGGAACCAGCCCAGCACGGCGCCGGCGCCGAGCAACCATAGCAAATGGATCCGCGTGCGCCAGACCAGGATGCCGCTGGCCAGGGTCAGCAGCCAAAGCGGCCAGTTGGTGCCTGCGGCCTGCGCGGCGCTGCCGAGGATCCAGCTGGTCGACATCAGGAGCGCCACCACCACCGGCGCCATGCCCTGCTTGAAGGCGCGCACGGGGCGCAGCTCGCGGTTTAGATGGCTCCATCGCGCGGCCATGTAGGTCAGTACGGTCGATGGCAGCAAGATGCCGAGCATGGTGACAGCGACGCCCAGCAGCGCCGCGCCCGTGCTGCCTGCATTCATGCCGACATTCCATCCCATCAGCGCGACAAACAGCACGTTGGGCCCCGGCGCCGCCTGTGCCAGCGCGATCGAATGGTTGAACTGTTCCTGGGTCAGCCAGTGGTTCTGTTCGACCAGGTAGCGGTGCATCTCGGAGCTGGTGGAAATCGCGCCGCCAACCGACATCAGCGACAGCATCAGGTAGTGCCCGAACAGGCTGGCCCAGTCGCTCCAGCCCAGCACGATGACGTGGGTGCTCACGCCTTGAGCCTGCGGTAAGTCAGCACGCAGGCCAGCCCGCCGACGCCGAACAGCACGTAGGGCAAGGGCGCCCGCACCAGCGCCACCATCAAGAAAGCCACGGCGGCCAGCAGCACGCCCCAGGCCAGCGGCAGCGGATGCCGTGCCAGCGAGCCGGACAGCTTCAGACCCGCCGCGCCGATCATGCCTGCCGACACCGCGGCCATCCCCCGCAAGGCGCCGTCGACGCCGGGATGCCCGGCGAACTGCGCATGCACCAGCGCAAGCAGGATGACCAGCACCAGCGGCACCGCCAGCATGCCGCCCAGTGCCGCCATCGCGCCCGGCAGGCCAAAGTA